>JAQIBY010000102.1 GCA_027858835.1 Bacteroidales bacterium
AACTACGAAATAAAAGCCTGTTTCAATTGCTTTTATTTCGCAGTTATGACACGTTTTAATGTGGCATCTAGTATTAGCAATCAACAATCAACAATCAGCAATCAACAATCAAACCTATGAGTTCAGGCGCAAGAAAATACTTTGAAAAAGAACAGGAAGCAGTTGAAGATGCTGCAAAAGACAAACTAATGAAAGTCTTTTTAGAATTAACTGAAAGTTTTGAAACTGTAGAGGCCGATCCGTTAGGTCTCGATGCTCAAAATCTTGTTTGGTTAATTGAAAACAAGCAAAAAATAATCGGGTTTAGAAATCTAATTGATAGTGTGAAATCATGAAAAAAATACTCCTGTTCACAACATTTAGCAGCCACAAAGATTATATAATTCGCGAATTCATTTTGCAGTTGCAAACAATGAGCTGGTATTATTCTGATCATCCAGATTACCATGTAGATTTTTTGTTAATGGAAAATTCAGCAGATGCAGAATATCACAAGCAATTTACTTATTTAACAAAGGATCCAAACTTTCAAATCAAACACATTAATCCGGCTGGCCGTGAAATTAAGTATTACCTAACCGAATGCCAGGAATATGCCAGGCAATTATCTGAAAATGAAAATTACGATTATTTATTTTCCCTAGAATGTGATATTTTTCCACCTATCAACGTAATAGAACTACTCGAACAGCAATCAGCAATCATCAATCAACAATCAACAATTAACAATCAGCAACCAACAATCACCGGTGCTGGTTACTGGATAAGCTTTGGCTACGGATCACATTTTCTTTGGGAAATAGTCGATAAAGTAACAGATCAATATCATCGTACATACTGCAAAACAATACTGTCCGCATTTTTAAAAATTGACGGACAAACACACCCGGCTTACGGTATAGGAATTGGCTGCATTTTGATTTCTAAAGATATAATTAGTAGTTTTAGATTCCGAGTTTCGGAAATTAGCACAGGACCGAGCGATAAATTTTTTAATAGAGATATGTATTTGCAAAATATTCAAATTTTAATTGACACCTCTATTTTATGTCATCACGAGAATATGGATTGGAAAGTATTGCCTGATTATAACGAACTAACAAATAAAATTGACTTATGAAAACGATTAAAGCAACATTAACACAATGGACGAGAATTGAGAGCTCAATGGAAAAAATTATTGCATTGAAAAAGCAAAAAATGGCAGCTATTGATTTACAAATCAAACTACTCAGAAACAAAAAAGCAAAAACCGGTATGGAAAAAGGAAGCAATGCCGAAAAACTTTGTGATTTGGAATTAAAAAGACTTGAAACATATCAAGATTTTAATGTTAAAGAGCATACCCTTGTCGAAATAAAGCACAAGGCACACATCCAGGAGAGTAAAATCATTAAGATAATCCCGGAAGCTGAACAAAATATTCAAGCATTATTAGAAAAACTACAAACAATTGAAAATTCTGAAATTGCCGAAAATTTAAAAAATGTTAATATAGAAACTTTATCGGATTATGATTTTGTGACATTTTACATTAAACTAAAAAACTTTATAGGCAGTAATATTTAAACCGTCTAATTTTTAACGCCTTATTGACATTTGGGGGGTGCATGTTGTACTTTGGTTATCGATATAATTAGTTATCGATATAATTAGTAACCAAAAGTCGAAAAGACATATGTCTACAATCAAAAGAATTGAAAAAATGGTGGTGATGCCGAAAGCTTCACAAAGAGCCAATCTCAGCGATCCACTCGCTCAACGTTTTAATGACGTTAAACTTGATCTTAGCGCACCAGGTCGAATCAAATTTGAACTTGACAACACTGGTGATACAGTTAACGACAAGTATTATTTAATGTTTGATGCTGACGGTTTTTGCGCAGCTCAAGATGCTGACGCAAAAGACGCGGAAACGCCTGAGTATATTGGTATGGCAGCCGCTGCGGCTATCAACAAATTTCTGGAACATTCCAATCTTTTTATTGGTGATATTATTGCCCAGGCAAAATCTGCATCGCAATTCCAACACCCACTAGTCGTTATGGCTTATGGAATCGATGGAATTGGTAAATCCGCTAAGGTTTATCTCGAAGATGCTGTTTCCGGATCTCAGTATGACAAAACAATCCAAAAATATTCCGGTGGAATTGCCATTACACCGCAAACAGGAGTTATGATTAAAGTTAATGCTGGTGAAAATCTTTCATTGACAATGAAATTGTCCGCAACCTGGACATTGTAAGTCGCAACTTTAAGTTTCCAATTACATGAATGAAAGCCCAGCCCCGATTTTGGGATTGGGCTTTTTTTTTAAAAAAGCAACATTATGACACACGAGGAGTTAGTAACGAGAATGAAAACAGATCCGGCATTTGTCGTTTCGTTTATCATTCAAAATAATCCAAAACGAGTTTATGAAAATATGCTTGCAAATGGCATTGTCACTTCATTGAATGCTAATATAATGTATTCGGATTTAATGAAATTTGCGGCAAAAAAACCAGACACTGCAATTGCAATTTTAAATATTCCTATCCGGGAAACCGAAGAGCAAATGCACCTTACCGAAGCAGTTAAATCTGCCGGCATTTTTAATCCGGTTAGTTCTAAAAATTCAATTTATGATGACACGTTTAATCCAGATGATGTTTTTGATGAATATGAAGATCGGCCAGATGATCCCTCCTATTTTGAAGATGAAGAAACATCCGGGAACTGGAACTGGGATTGGATCGGAAATTTCTTTGGGGCCTTGGGTGGAGCTTTTCAAGCATTTGGACCCGGTCAACAGCCGCCACAAAATGAACCTGAAGACAGCAGTTCAAAGCCAAAATCAATGACAATCATTCTCATTGTCTTGTTAGTCGTTGCAATCATTGTCGGTATGATCTTCCTAAAAAAATAAGCCATGAAAGAAATTTTGAAAAAATCAATACCTTATGTTTTAGTGCTTGCAGTACTTGGATTTGCTTATGCATTATATGATGCTTATAAAAAATCTCGCGACAAACAAGGCTGGATTAATGGCTTAAAACAATCATTGTCCTATTACAATGAAAACACAAATGAGTGGCGAACTGCGATCGGGTGGCAAGAAGAGCTCAATGAATTTGTTCGAAAGCAGGCGGCACTACCAAAATTTGAAGCTGCCACAATACCAGAAGTTGTTAGGACTAACATTGATTGGTCCTATAACACATCAAAACCATTAGAGCGAATATTCATCAAAGTTTAATTAATAATCTCTCATTATGAAAATGAAAACAAGGACACCAGTTTTAGTCATTGCAGGAATTGCAATTGCAGCTGTAGCAGTATGGTATTTTTTCCTACGCGAAAAAGATACTGAGTAATTAACCAAAAAAAAACAGTAGCTTATGGAAGCAACAAACTTTTTAATGATCCTTGCCGGGATCTTAATTGTCGGAATGTTTTACCTGGTCCTTAAAAAACCAGAAGTAAACGTTCAATTCACAAATCCTGAAACTGAAGATAGCGATGAATAATGAATTACTGTCAACTCGTGTTAATGTAGTTCTCGAAAAAGAATCAATACTTTATCTAGCCGGCTCGTTGGCAGTTGCAGGAATTATAATTATTTTATTTTGGGGTATCATTAAAAAAATGGCATCCTAAAGGGTGTCATTTTTTTTTAAAACTTGATTATGGTAAAGGTAATTGATAGTACAACTGCAGGTAGTTTGCCAATTGGGGCGAAAAAAATATACATTCAAAATTTAAGCAAAAAGGATTCTGTTGTTTTGACATTTTTGAATTCGGCAAGTGATCATCAAATTTTGCAATTGCAACAAAATGCAATTTTGAATTTTGAATACAATCAAAATTCTTATCCGGCAATGACATTTGCCTGTAATAATGATGCTAGAATTCAAATTATAGCTGTTTATTAAGATTTAGAAATATGGGATTTGGAACTAGACAAAGCATAGATAGTATATTATTACGTAATGTAATGAGTGTTGATCCGTCATTAGAACAAAATGAGGCACAACATTTATTCAAAACTTACGCGGCTGCAAAAAAGTACATATTAGATAACTTAGATCCAGCTAGTAACACAAATAAGTATTTAATAAGGCTACCAGCTGGGGAAATAAATGCAGCTGTTGCCGGAACGGAAATTGTCGGTGAGGAAGGTTGCGTTCATTTGGAGGCAAATATAATTCTCAGCTGTAATGATGCTACGGTAGTGACGTGTCCACTAAAAAGTAATGGTTTAGTCGCTGATTTAATGACAGAGGGATTTAGTTATCTTTTTGCGTTTTATATTAATGGTGGGATATTTAAATCTATTGAAGGAACCGGCAATTTATTTTCATTTTCAAATTCTTTATTGTCAGGATTTAATTTAGATTCTTGTGGTTTGTACATGAATGATATAGTTGTTTCAGAAGGATTTTCAATTGATACATTAATGTTTTTATCTTATAATTCAACTTTCGAAGAATCTTTTAGTTTATCAATTTCTAAAGATGCATTTACAAATAGATTAATTGGGTGTAATGGAGCAATTGAACTCGTAAATCCCTCAGATACTTCCGCATATGCGGAAATCGTAGTTTACAACAGTGAAATTATATATGTTAAAAATAATGACACTTCATATTACTACAGCTTTGACTTTAAAAATTCAAATGTTTCTTTCGATGGTGAATTTAATTTAACAGTTTATGGAGACATTCATTCTCAATCATCCATTATTAAAATAGAAGGCGATATTGTTTTCACTAAATTTGTTTACGATTATAATGGTACTATAACATCAAATGGGTCAAATCTAACATTTGAAAATTCTGCTTATCTTTTTAATCTTGAAATTATAGATGTTACTTTAAATCTCAATAATGCAGCAGCGATAATAAATGTAAGAGGATTGCTAACTGCCAATCTTTTTAATATTACTGCTGGCATATTGAGTATTAATAATCCAGAAAAAATCATTCAAATAGTTGCCGATGCAGCAAACTATGAGGTTCTTCCCGGAACTTTGCAATTAAATGTAGCGAATACTCCTGTCAATGCGCAAACAATAGTATTAAAAGACTATATGAAAAGCCCTCAATTGAATTTATTTATTGCAGACACTGATGATGCCAGTATAAATAACATCACAATTGAAGATGGTTTGGGAAACACAATTTATACGATAAATGCAGCTCGTGGATATGTTAATATTACTTATTCAGAAGGATTAGCTGAATTTATTGCAAAATGATAATTTAATAATAAAATAATGCTAAACAGTCTATTCACAAACATATTAACACCTATTGCGATAATAGGCAACGTATTTGAAACCTTCACACAAGGCAATGTGCTTTCCGGCTTGCTAGCTTGTACTGTCGCTTTTCTTGTGATAATTTATTGGATCATCAGAATACAGCGCGAGTGGTGGCATCGATCAGATGAAAGAAAAGTTCGCATACGCAAAAAACCAAAAAAAACAATCAACAAAAAACAATCAACAATAAGCAATCAACAATAAGCAATCAGCAATAAGCAATCAGCAATCAACAATCAACAAATGACAAAAAAACATTACATATTTATCTTAATATTAATCTCCTGGCTATTTGGGTTAGGGCTCGGTTCTTATCTTGGTGAAAAACATGCCAAAACAGAAACCGAAACAATTTATTTAGATAAAATAGTAATTGAAAAAGATACGCTGTTAATTACAGATACAGTACAAATGCCAATCCCGGCACGAGTTGATACAGTTCAGGTATTAAGAGAATTTCACACAAAGCGAATAATTCGAGATACCGTAATAAACAACGACACAGTATTAATTGTCATTCGTGACACCGTATATCAAAACAAAATAATTAATCGTAGAGTTGACTATCAAAATTTAATGCCAGTTCCAGTTATTTTTAAAACTGCAAATACATTTAGTGCCGGCTTGAATTTAAACACAATTAACGGTTTTGGATATGGCCCGGCAATAAATTACAATCACCAAAAATTAACCTGTGGCTTAACCGCAGACCTTAAAAATAAAATCATTTTAGGAACAATAACAATCAAAATATTTTCCAATCAACAATCAACAATCAACAATTAGCAATCAGCAATCAACAATCAACAATAAGCAATAAGCAATCAACAATTAGCAATTAGCAATCAACAATCAGCAATCAGCAAAATGGACACTAAAAAAATAATCGAAATACTAACAATAATCACAAGCTTATTAATAGTCATAAGCTATGTAATGAAATTTTTTAGAAATGAATAAAATAAATTTCAAAATAAAAAAACCGGTACGATTTGCGATTCTTGCGATACTTGCAGTTTTTGTAATTGCCTTAATTGCATCACCAAAATTCCGGGATAAAATAAAACAGATCTTGCACGACTTGTTATTTAATCCACTGGGGTTTGATCCGTTTGGAATGGCTGAATCAAGTACTGACAACAACGACAATGGAGACAACTCAGATGATGAATCCGGGGGAGATGATGACACGATAAATCCCGGTGATAATTGGGGAGATGCAGGCGAACAAACCCCATGTGATCCTGATTTAATTGTGAGTGAATATTATGTTGGTGAAACTTTAGTTCATGAAAATGAATGTGGTGGTATTGTAGTATTCGCAAATTAAAATTAATGAATTATGAAAGCAAAGTATTGGCAAGTTTTAACAGTGTTTTTAGGTGTTTTAATATCCTGGTTCGTATTTCGGAGGTATAAGGTGTATTACTTCTATTCAGTTTTGACAGGTAGTGAAACATTAAGTTTTTTCTTTAAGCCTGTTGATTTTAATTCATTTAAAGAAATTCCAAATAATTTCAAAAATGGTGAAATAGTAACAGTTGAGGAAAACGCAACAATACCTGATGGAATTAAAAGCAAAATAGGAAGTGGTTCTGAAAGATATAAACATTTAATTATTGCTTTTTCTGCAAGTAATTACTTTAAGTTTTATAAGGAGCTTGAGGAATATTTCAACACGAAAAAACTATTGAAGTTTAACTTTAAATTTGAAGGTGGTTATGAGTAAAACAGGATCATTTTACCTTATGATGGCTGGAACATTGTTCTTGCCGGCGGTCGCTTATCTTGTGACAACGCAATTTAAGTTAGACAAAAACTTACAGCTTCTAATTGTCATCTTAGCACTAGCTTTAGGTGGCGCATGGAGCGCAGGAATAATTGAAAAAACGGAGGATTAAATATGGCAGGATTTACTATAAGAGACAGTGATTTTAAAGGTCCTTTTTTTTGGACTGTTTATCGTAATAACTTTCTTAGCAATTTTCAGAAATATTATGAAGAAAATGACAAACTAAAAACATATGAGTGGTTTAATTCAGCAAAACAAAAAGCTGATGAATTAGGTGGAAAATGGGAGGTTAAAAAAATGAACGCGGCTAATGCAGCCAGTTACTCAGGAGGTACTGAATGGTCTGTTGATTTGGTGCCTGCAATGACATGGGATGAATACAGGGCTTATCCACTTTCTTGGAAAGCTAAAAGCATAATAAAGTTATTGCATGATAATGGATTTAATTGGAATACTTATCATGCTGATTTACGACACGCGTTCAATAATTGGTCTTATGCCGGAGTTCAGTATCCAATTGACAAATCAAATGTTGAAAATTATATAGCATCACTTGAAGATTTATGGCAAGGCATATATGAGGATGAACCAGAAAATGTAAATGCTGGTTTTCCGGATCCTGTCGACCCGCCTGGTGGAAATGATCCATCACTTTCAAACATTTTTGCAATTAAAAATTTAGTCATTGTCGGTGCAATATTTCTGGTATTGATTTTTCTAATTTATTTATACGCTTAAAAAAATAAGATATGGTGGTACTAGCAGGATTAACAGCCGCACTCGGTGGAGTTTTTAAATTTCTTAATTACAGACAACAGATGGACGCTGCACAAACAGCCGCTGAATACGAATTGCTTGCAAGGGCACAACAGCAGCAAACTCTGAAAATAATCATCATGGGATCCGTAATGGTAATGATGATTGTTGTAATTGGTTGGGTATTAACATCAAAAATGAAAAATAAATGAAAAAGATTTTAAAATTTATTTTGCCGGTTATTATTCTGGCAATTGTCATTATTGCGAAAATAAGCATTAGTGACAATGAGGCATTGATTGTTAACAGGCAATCAGATCCGAATTTACGTGTATTAGTCGTTGCCGGTCATGGTGAACAAATTAATTCATCATATCAAACAGCTGGTAAGCAATCCCCGACATGGGAAAACGGATTAAAAATTTACGAGGGCATCTCTAATAAGGATCTGGCTGAAAATTTAGTGATAAAATTAAAACATGCCGGCATTGATGCGCAAATCATAAATCCGGAGCTTCGAGATATAAGTTTACAAGCTCGCATAAATCGTATAAATACAATATATAGTTACGATAAGCGATCAATAGCAATTTTCCTGCATCACAACGCACAAGCTTACAATAAAACAGCTGATTATTTTGATAAACAAAACTTATACGGCTGGACATCAGCAGAGATAGGAGGTGCAACCGGCACGGAAATTTTCACAAGTAAAGGATTTACAAAAGCCGATCAGATTGCAAAATACATAGGAAATTCAATCAGCAATCAACAATCAGCAATTAGCAATCTAAAATTCCGCGGATTAAAAGAAGCGAATTTCTTTGTTTTAAAATACACATCTTGTCCTGCAGCATTGCTTGAATTTGGCTTTATGACAACAAAGGTTCCTGATTGTATGGTGATCTCTGATTCGTTACACAGAGAAATTTATTTGCAATCAATAGTCTCCGGATTAAAACAATATTCAAACTCAATCAGCAATCAACAATTAGCAATCAACAATCAACAATTAACAATTAACAATTAACAATTAACACTCAACAATATGAACCAAATAATTCATCAATCAGGCACAGGAAAAGCAACCTATGAAGGAGATCTTCATCCAGATGCTGTACTTATTACCGAAGGTGAAGACGGCCGGGAATACGAGGTTGGACCAGTTTTTATTATTGACGGTCTTGATGATTACGTACCTCCTATAGATCCTGATGATCAAGAGCCAGGCTCTGATGAAGATGAACCTGCTGCTAAAATTTCACCAACTATGATTCTTATAGGTGGTGGTATTTTGCTTGCACTAGGTGTTGCAATTTATTTCATTACAAAAAAATAATGAAATAATGGAAAACAGAACCACAAATAAAAGCGAAAATAAATGAGATATTAAAAACAGAGACTTATGAAACTCATGAACATGCAAAAGTCATATATCGTCGGCTTTGTGCTTATTGTAATTATTATTGCAGTGGCATACTTTTCGGGTAAGAGCAAAGGATCAGAAGATTACCCTGAATTTCCTGTACCTGATGATACTCCAGGTAGTACAATCAATTTAGATCAGGCAAAAGTGCAACGTATTGCGGTAGGTTTGCATAATGATTTGGATAGTTTCTTTTTATTTGAACGTTACAATACTTCGCTTTGGCAGGAATTTGCAAGTAGTTCTGATACTGAGTTTGTTGCTATTTACAATTATTTCAATGATAAATGGTATGCAGACAAAAGTAAAACGCTGCGCGAAAGGATTGAGTCGCGGCCAATCTCATGGTTTAGTGGCATATTGCGTACAACTATAGCTATGATCCTACAACGTTTAACACGCTTAAATTTAGTGTAATGGATAAAAAAAACTACATATTCATTGGTATTGCAGTTGTCTTAATTGCTGTAGTTTATTTAAGGTTCCTGAATAACACCGGTTCATCTAGCAATAATCAACCTAGCAATGATCAACCTGACAATAATCAAACTTGTACCAATCCAACTACATGGGTTACAACTTCATTTCCATTACAACTAGGAGTTGCTAACAACTATGTAAAATTGCTTCAATTGAATTTAAACGACAATTTTAATGCTGGGCTTAATCCTGATAAAAAATTTGGCTGCAATACCCAAGCTGCATTAATGCAGTACACCGGTAAATCTAAAATTAGATCAGCACTAGAACTTTACATAATTATTGATTCCTAATTATATTTATGAAAAATACAAAGAAATAATGAAAGCTGGAACACGTGAAATATTAATAGCCATAGGCATTAGCATAGCTTTTGCCGTGGCTTACTATTTTTGGTATTCCAGAAAATTGCATCCATTATTGCGCAGGAAAACAACCGGCACCGAAAAAGATGAATACATTAAAAAGCTTGAAAGTGTATCACGCAATTTGCGTATTAATCCTAATGCCTTGTGGCTTGTTATCAATTCAGAAAGCCGGCACAATCCCGGAGCCATAAATCCGTACAACGGGGCAACCGGTTTAATTCAATTTGTGAATTCAACCGCGCAAACACTCGGCACAAGCTTCAGCGCATTACGGCAAATGTCGCGAATCGATCAGCTGGATTATGTTCAGTCATATTACAAAATGTTCAAGCGCGCCAGCAATTATTCCGATTTGTATTTAACAACCTTTTATCCCTATGCTTTAGGCAAGCCGGATAGTTACATATTTGGATCAGAAGTTTCACCGGCCAGAGTTGCCATAATAACAGCTCAAAACCCATTTGATGAAAATGGAGATGGTGAAATAACCATGAAAGAATTTAAAACATTTGCCAGGAAACAAATTGTGGCAGGTGTAGTTCCAAAATGGTTTGAATATTTATTAATGTAAACGAAATGGAAATAAGAAATGAAAGGCAAATAAGCCTACAATTTTAATAAACAATTTTATATGGAAAAATATAAATTAATTAAAAATACATTTGTATATAAAAGCAACCCACATCCAACAGGAGATGCAGACTTAACAATAAAAGTTCGTAGCATTGCAAAAGATACAACTGTTAACGTTTCTGCTGAAGGTAATATTATTAGATCTTGGTCATCAACACCAATATTGTATATTGTTGATAGCATTGGCATTCCCGAATTTATTCACAAGTCAGATGTTGTTCTTATGGCATCAGGTTCACAAGATGACAATGCCCACGTTGGAACAGAGAGTGTTCCATTAATGGATAAGCTCATTGCTAAAATCAGAACTTATGTATTGGAAGGCGAACCAAAACAATCAAAGTTAAACTTTTAAAGAATTCATCATGAAAAAACAAAGTGAAAACCATTATGATATTGCCTATAAAACTAAAAGTGGTAGAATGATGGTTGCAAAAAATATTTCTGGTATCAATGCAAATGCTGCAAAGGCAAAGCTAAAAAAGCAAATGCGCAAATCATCTAGTTTCGACAGTATAATTACTGCTGTTAAGGTGTAGAACAATAAAAATTACTATATTTATAAACTAAAATTAATTCTTATGAGCAAATACAAAGTCAGCTGGTTGATATTGCTACCAGAAAAAGGAAAAGCAACAAAAAGAGAGGTTTCTATTATCAACAAAAAATGTCCTTATCATGGGTTTGGCATTATTGGACTGGATAAATATATGATAGGAGGGCATTTCCCAAGTAAAAAAGAAGCTGAAAAATGCTTGCCTAAAATTAAAGGATTGGGAAAGCCTTATCGTGCATACATTATAACAGATGCTCAGTTTGGTAGTATGAAGATTGATCATGCAACAGGTTTGAATAGTCTATTTATTACAGGTAGGCAAAAAAAAGCAAGTAAAATTATCAAATAAAAAAAAGTCCACATGATCGGTTTTTGTTGTGACAACATTTGAAAGCAAATCACAATTGATCATGTGGACGCTGCAAGTGTAATACTTTTATTTTTGTTTTACAAGTTTTCTAGTGTAAAATGATTGAATTCGGTTGTAAAATCAATATTTTCCTTCCGGGTTATTACATTAATTGTTATCAGTCAACAGCATAAATTGAATTTTTACGGCGGATATAATCATTTAGAATCGCTTCGTAGTTATCAACTCTCATACTAGATCGACCTGTCAAATAGTCTGAAATCGTTGCCTGTCTAATATTAACTTTTTTTGCAATCGCTGCTTGATGCTCTAATGCCATTGACTGTTTTAATAATTCACGCATATCAATTTTGTTTTGACATGTCGTAAGATTAAAAACAAATTTAATCAAAGGGCTGTCAATTATAGGTACCGGGGATTCTAGTTTTTTATTTGCATTAGTCATCGCGAGTAAGTCCAGGGACAAATTCAAAACAGCAACTAACTCATGATCATCACGAGAAAATTCAGCCCCGTGATCACGTAAACCTTCAAGCTGTATTATAGCTTCTGATAATTGTTCAAATATTTCCATCATTTAAAATTTTGTGCCGGACTTATCCCGAAGGTGCCAGCGGTTAATGTTTAGTCCTCAAATAATTCGAGGTTTAAAATAGTATCTTCAATGGACTCCTCTATGTGCTGTGTATAACCACAAGCATCAAAGTCCATTTCTTCAATATTGTCATAACCAAATTCCTCTGGACTTGGCGTTTCATGATCTTTAATTGTGTAAAAGCAATTGTCGCTTAGTTGCTGCTGTCCTAAGTAGTACAGATAATCAACAGTTAATTCGTTTGTTTCTTCGTCAATCTTAAAGAAAAATGTCCTGTTAGCTAAGTCGCCACTTAAAGTAGTAGGCATTATTTCTAATGTTTTTTCAACTAATTCATCTTTTCTTGTTTTTAGAATTTTTAAAGTTTCCATAATATTGTTTTTTTTAATGTTACAAAATTCCATTTGGTACGATTGATATCAGATTACAAATATACGGTATTGCGTAATGAAAACCAAATAAATTTTACGGTTTAGCGTAATTTGAAAGGATTCTAAATAAAAAAATACTGCAAAAACTGGCATGAGACTGACATAAAGCAAGAAATGAAATTTGTCAATAAGATTGGTTTGTAGTCTGGCAGGGAAATTGTATATTTACAGCAAATCAAATCGAACAAACTATGAAAACAATCAAGATTTTAACCGTATTTGTCATTTTAATGGCTTTATTTTCATCATGCAAGGATGAGTATGTAGAGGTTGAAAAACCTAAAATTTACCGCTTTGAATACGAAGCAGAGGACTGGGAGTGGGAGTATAATGATGATAAAACTGTGCAATTTCACGAAGTCCGAAATTCAGTTACCGCAAATGTGCGAGCTAATTATTTAATATTTTGCTATGTCAAAGCAAGCGGATCAATGTATCAAATGCCTTTTTCAACGAATTCACTTAGTTATTATTTCGTTTTTGAAGATTACGACATGGGTTTAATAAAACAAACATTAGACGGCTATGTATGGACTCAAAAAAGTGATGAAGATTTTGTAATATACATTATGGATCCCGAATACACTGAAAATCTCAATGTTCAATCTGAAAAATCAGTGATTGAATTTTTATCAAAAGAATTTCCACAGGATGTTGAAATCTTAAATGAAGTGAGTTTAGTCAATTAAAGATATTTGATCTTTTAAAGTCAAATCAACTAATCGGGAGTACACTAGCGTACTCTCGATTTTTTTGTGACCTAAAAGGTTTTTTAGCGCAAACAAATTCCCACCTCTATTCAGGAAATAAACAGAAAATGAATGCCTGGCCGTTTTCGTACTTATCGGCTTGTCAATTCCAGCAGCTTTAGCAATTTTCTTTAATTCCCGGTTAATATATTGATCTGAAATGTTTTGAAAAATAGAACTTTTAGTATAAACATCCGGTACATATTTTATAGCTCTATTTGCGATTGGAATATTAAGTGATTTGCTTGTTTTTTGCATTTGTACATTAATCACTTTTGCATCAATCATTTGTCCTGTAACTTTGTTCCAGTCGCTGTAACGCAGGCCCGTAAAACAAAAGAACAAAAACATTTGTAGTATGTCTCGGTGAAAACCGGCCGGCATGTTTACAAAAAATGTTTCAAGTGATTCCAATTCCAAAGGTGTTAAGTAAACCGGATCTTTATCAATCTCATGAATTTTATAATCACTAAACGGATTTTTCCTTAAATAACCTTTTCGGATTGCCAGGCCACAATACTTTTTCAGGAAACGAAATTTCGTGACAATAGCATTATGTGAGTTTCCCCGGTCCTGTAAAAATGTATAAAGTTCATTAATCCAGCTGTAGGTTATTTTTGAAAAATAAACCGGTTTATCATACTCATGTATAACATTCAAATTAGACTTGTGGCGTTTAATTGTTCCCCAGGCATAATGATGACTATTTTCAATATGATCTTTATTCATTAAGAATTCAACTGTTTTTGTGTTGTCATTAAAAAGCCTAGTAAATATTTCAGAAATTGAAAGTGATAATTCATTAACTTCAATATCTGCCTGAATTTGATTAAGTTCAAGTTGTATTTTTTGCAACTTCAAATTATTAATTGTTGTTAATTTTGATTTTCCTATGAATTTTTGTTGGTCCTGGTTCCAGTCATCCGGGTTAATATCTGAAACAATTTTTTGCTGTGATCTTTTGCTATTAATTGAAACAGCCAGTAGTATATTACTATGCTTGCCGCGAGTGTCTATTCTGAATTTATATTTCATAGGTTCGGTGTCGTTTCAATATTTAGCTTGTTGCAGACTTGTTGCAGTATTGTTGCAAAAACCGTCTTATTTAGTGTCGTTTCGTTGTCATTGGGAACGCTTGGCTTCTAACTAAAACACTGAAAACCATATAATTTAATGATTTTCAGTGCTTTCAGTGTGATCCAGCCAGGGCTCGAACCTGGGACCTACGGCTTAGAAGGCCGTTGCTCTAATCCAACTGAGCTACTAGACCAGTCTTTTCGGGCTGCAAAAATAGCTATTTTTCATGAAATCCAAACCTGTTCAACGAGTTTTTTTCAAAATAAATTGACAATCGCATTTATTTTGAACTAAAAACATTGGCAACACAGGTTATACACAAACCGCTGTTCAAAATTAACAGAACTGGCATCAGGAAAGATAAGCACATGGTTCTTAACATATCCGGGTTGATAAAACCCTTAAAATGCAATGGTTTAAACCACTTTCTAATGTATTTTTAGTCAAAAATTATCACATTATGATAAAAGCGGGAATTTTAGGGAGTCATGAAAAAACCGACGAGTATTTAAACTTGTTAAATTCAATGAACACCTTTAAACTCATTGGCATACATGATCTGGATGACAAACGGATAATTGATGTTAAAAATCGGCATGGACTAAAAATATACACACATCCGGATGATTTAGTGCAAGAAGCAGATGCTCTTTTTGCCGCTCCGGGCTTCAATTCTTATGAAAATCTCAGAAATGCACTACGCAAATCAAAACACGTATTTATTGATCCCCCACTGAATTATAACAAACAGGAAACCCGCAACCTAATTAGTTTAAGCGATGAAGCGGATGTTGTCGTTCACATCGGATTTCCACATCGGTACAATCCGGCATTTCTTGCAGCACGCCCATTTATAAGCCCTCGCGTACGAATGATACATGCCCACAGCATGAAACAATATGTCGAAGAAAACAATAAAATTCATCCGGTAAACGATATTATGATTCACGATATTGACAATATCCTCAGCGTAGTCAATTCTGAAATTCGCAAAATATCTGCTTATGGCATGTCAACCTCAAATGCCAGCCCCGATGTTGTTAATGCAATTATCGAATTTCACAACGGATGCATTGCCAACTTGACAGCAAGTAAAATTTCCGCAACAGATTTAAAACAAATTACATTTTACAATCCTGCAAACTACGTGGCAATCGACATGTTAAAACATAAAGCCTACCGTTATTCGAAAAATAGTGATGCTGAAATGCCACTCTTCTCAGAAAACTTCAGCGATCTTGTCAGGGAGTGCATTCCGGTAAAAAATGCCAATGAAATAGAAGATGAATTCAATGCTTTTTCAAATAGCATTTTACACATGAAATCTCCTGAAATTAGTCTTGAGAATACCAGCCAAACCATGCGGGTAATTCAAGAAATAAACTCGAAAATTAAATTAACTTCAAATTGTTCATAATTTGAAAACAATATCTTTACTTTGCAAGCGTTTATTTCAAAATCGATATAACTCATGCTGGGAAAACTACTGGGGGTTTTAAAACTAAGTGCGCTGTTTATTCTGATACAGTCTTGCGATGCATTCGATAAAGAAGAGCCCATACCTGCTTACATTCAGGTCGATAGTGTCAGTGTTGTTTCCGGGGCAGAAACTGGTAGCAATTCTCACGACATTAATGACATTTGGCTTTACGTTGACAATAAATACATTGGTACTTACGAAATTCCATTTAAAGTCCCGGTTTTACCGGTAGGCAACCAAAACATCGCACTCGAATCCGGAATTCGCGACAATGGGCTCGGGCAATTTAGAGCAGTTTACCCATTTTACACAAGTTTTTCATTTGACACGTTGCTCCTCGAAGCGGGAACAATTGTATTAAACCCTGTGTATGAATATGAAACGGTAAGCACACCATTACTTGAAGATTTTGAAGGGCTTGGAAACAGCTTTGAAAAAACCCCGAATAGTGACACAACAATGATGACAGTTAGTGATTCCCTTTCCTTTGAAGGACATAGCGGATTAATTGTTTTGGACGCAGAACGTACAGTTGCAGATTTAATAACATCACAACTATACAATTTACCGAGAGATCGCAAGGTCTATCTCGAATTGGATTATTATTGTGAAGAGGGACTTGATGTTGGATTATTTGGACAACAATTTGATGGCAATTCCTATATTGAGGTACGGTATCCGGTTTTAAAACTATACCCGACAGCAGAATGGAGAAAAATATACATTAATTTAACAGACCAAATTGCAAGAAGCCCCTATGCGAATCAATACCGTGTGTTTTTCAGTGCAGAAAAAACGGACGCAACTGAAGGGGAACTTGCAAAAATCTATCTTGACAACATAAAAATTCTACACTACTAATGAATGTAAATAAGCATAGAGCGCTATATATTATACTGGATCTTATTGCAGCAGCAGGCAGTTGGACATTGTTTTTCATTTTTAGGAAACTGGTAATCGAACCTCAAACCTTTGGTCAGGATGTTCCATTACGATTTGACAATCAGTATGTTTTAGCAATCATTCTCATCCCAATTTTTTGGCTCATTTTACACATTTTAAGCGGATATTACAGAGACATTTATCGAAAATCGAGACTTAAAGAGCTGGCAACCACTTTTTTAACAAGTGTTATTGGGGTTTTTATTTTGTTTTTTGCAGTTATCCTTGATGATTATGTTGCAAATTACAAATCCTACTATCAAATGTTTTTTGTCCTTCTCGGATTACATTTTTTCATAACATATTTTCCCCGAGTATTGCTAACGACCGTAACAAACCACAGAATCCGGGATCACAAATTACAGTTTAATGCAATTATGGTCGGAAGTACTGAAAGAGCAGTAAAACTGTATGAAGAAATCACCTATCAAAAACCGTATAGTGGATTAAATATTTTGGGATTTATTCCCATCCGGAAGAAAACGCATTACCAATTACAAGATCATTTACCGGCATTAGGAACAATGGATCAAATTAATGAAATCATACAAAATCAAAAAGTTGAAGAAGCCATTATTGCCATTGAATCCTCGGATCATGAGCTAATCCAGCAGCTAATAAATAAATTACAAGGAACAAAATTAACCATCAAAGTAATTCCCGACATGTACGACATTCTCATTGGAAAAGTGCGAATGACACATATTTTGGGCACACCACTTATCCAAATCCGGAAACACATTATGCCGGTTTGGCAAGCACATGCAAAACGTTTGATGGATGTTTTTCTATCACTGCTGGCAATAATAATTCTGTTTCCCTTGTATTTAATTCTGTCCATAGGCGTAAAACTTTCATCTCTAGGTCCGGTTTTCTATTCTCACAAACGCATTGGCAGATATGGCAAGCCGTTTAGCATTTACAAATTTCGCTCTATGGTAAAAGATGCGGAAAAACATGGTCCAAGTTTAAGTAGTGATGACGATAAACGGGTCACAAAATTCGGTCGCTTCATGCGAAAAACCCGAATGGATGAATTGCCACAATTTTTCAATGTCTTAAAAGGAGATATGGCCTTGGTTGGTCCCCGTCCTGAAAGGCAATTTTACATTGATAAAATCGTAGAAAAAGCACCACACTACAAATTATTGCATAAAGTCCGTCCCGGAATAACCTCTTGGGGACAAGTTAAATATGGATATGCTGAAAATGTAGATGAGATGATAGAACGACTGCAATATGACATTCTTTACATCGAAAACATTTCTCTCGCTGTTGATTTTAAAATATTGATTTACACGGTGATAACTGTCATTAAAGGAAGAGGAAAATAAGCAATTATTTAGTCTCTGCAAGAAGATAGTTTTCTTACTGTCACAATTTACGAATCAGGGATACAAGCGATGAATCCTGTAAAATCTTATCAACCAAACGTGATTTCGGCAAATCGTCAGTTTCCGGGAGCGAATAATAGTTTGCATCTGGAAATTTCAAATCAGATTTCAAAAAATATATTTTGGAATAAATTTCCTGATGACTCAAAATATGCACAGGATACACATTAATCAATTCAAGCTCAAAATCAGGATTTTTTAAAAGAGAAACTAAGTTTTCATTAAGCTCGGCATCTGTTAAAAAACGCTCACTTTCAATTTTCGGGAATTCATATAAACCCACCCATATACCGGTGTGTGCAGGATTCACAATCGCAATCTCGGATCCAATCCGATGCAGAAAATAATGAAAATAGCGCTTTGATTTTGCTTTAACCGGTTTTTTCACAGGCAGCTGAAGCACTTTGTTGTTTTGATAGGCCAGACAGTTTTCTTGAAAAATACATATCTCACAATTTGGATTTTTCCGACATTGCAAAGCACCAAATTCCATAATTGCCTGATTAAAAATATCGGGTTGTTCGGCATCGAAGACAGAATTTAATGCAGTACGAATTTCCTGTTTCCCTTTTGCAGATTCAGGATATTCATCAATCTCAAATATCCGGCAAATAACACGTTTCACATTCCCATCCACAACAGGGACGGCTTCCTGAAAAGCAAAAGAAGCAATCGCAGCAGCGGTATATTCCCCTACCCCTTTAAGTTTTAAAATATCCGAATAGCGATTCGGGAAAATCCCATCAAAATCCGTTTGAATTTGTTTGGCCGCCTCCAGTAAGTTTTTTGCTCGTTGATAATAGCCCAATCCCTGCCACAAGCGAAGGAATTCATCAGGTTTTGCAGTGGCAAGCGAAGCAATATCCGGATGTTTTTTTACAATTCTTTGGTAATAGGGCAATCCAAATTTCACCTGTGTTTGCTGCAAAACCACCTCGGAGATCCAAATTAAATACGGATTTTGAATATTTCTCCAAGGTAAATCCCGAGCTATATCCCTGTACCAATCAATCAATTGCGTTGAAAACCAATTCATTTTACAAAGATAAGCAATGAATATTCACAGAAAGCTTGTTTTGCGTGATAAAAAAGTATTATATTTGCACGTCCTTATGAATCAATAGTTAAACGAACATCTTAAAATTATATTACAATGACTAAAGCAGACATCGTAAACGAAATTTCAAAAAACACAGGAATTGAGAAAGTAATCGTTCAACGCACGGTTGAAGAGTTTATGAACACGGTAAAAGACGGACTGGTAAAAGGAGACAATGTTTATCTCAGAGGTTTTGGTTCTTTCATTATTAAAGAGCGTGCAGAGAAAACAGCCAGAAATATTAGCAAGAATACAACAATCACAATTCCTGCTCATAAAATTCCGGCTTTCAAACCTTCCAAAACATTTGTTAGTGAAGTAAAAGAAAATAATTAATCATCTTTAAAAAAATTGAACTATGCCAAGCGGTAAAAAAAGAAAAAGACATAAGATTTCAACGCACAAACGGAAGAAAAGACTGCGGAAGAACAGGCATAAAAAGAAATAATTTGTTTATTCTTTGAATGAAAGCCAAAGCTTTAGGATATCCTAGAGCTTTGGCTTGTTAATACAGAATTTTCACGTGAGTAAAGTGCAAGGTGCAAATAATGAACTCGTTGTCGAAGTTAAACCAACCGGGATTCGCATTGCACTACTGAAAGGCAAACAGCTTGTTGAACTACATCAAGAAGACAACAATCATAGATTTTCAGTTGGTGACATATATCTTGGAAAGGTAAAAAAACTAATGACCGGACTGAATGCAGCATTTGTAGATGTTGGATATCAGCGCGATGCCTTTTTGCATTATCTGGACTTAGGCCCTAACTTTTCTACACTGAAGAAATTCACCGGAATTCTACAGTCGCCAAAAGCGAAAAAACGTCCATCAAACAGAGTACGTCTTGAAACCGAAATTGATAAAAATGGAAAAATCTCTGATGTACTGAACGGTGGCGAACAAGTGGTTGTCCAAATTGCTAAAGAACCCATATCATTAAAAGGGCCAAGGCTTTCATCAGAAATATCAATCGCAGGGAGAAACCTCGTACTGATGCCGTTTTCAAACAAAGTATCAGTTTCCCAGAAAATAAATTCACAGGAAGAAAAGCGAAGGCTCATCAACCTGATTGAAAGCATACGTCCTAAAAACTATGGAGTGATTATCCGTACTGCAGCACAATCAAAACGTGTGGCAGATCTCGATAAAGAACTCCGTTATCTTATTGAAAAATGGGAAAGCGGGATTAAAAAACTTCAGGGATCAAAACCACCACAACTCATAATCGGAGAAGTTAATCGCACAGAAGCAATTCTTAGGGACATATTAAACAGCGACTTTTCACAAATTACTGTGGATGACGATACTGCCTATGTAGAAATCAAAAACTACATCCAAAAAATTGCTCCCGATAAAACAAATATTGTCAAACAGTTCAAAGGGAAAACCCCGATTTTTGAACATTTCTCCATTGAAAAACAGATCAAAATCCTTTTTGGGAAAACAGTGCCGATGAAAGATGGAACATATCTCATCATAGAACATACCGAAGCACTGCATGTAATTGATGTAAACAGTGGAAATAAAAAGAATACAACCGGACAGGAAAACAATGCGCTCTCTGTAAATTTAACTGCAGCAGCTGAAATCGCCAGACAATTAAAGCTCAGGGATATGGGCGGTATCATTGTCGTTGATTTTATCGACATGACAGACCCTAATCACAGGCAGCAGTTATTTGAGAAAATGAAAAATGAGATGGATGACGAACGGGCTAAGCATCACATTTTACAACTCAGCAAGTTTGGTCTCATGCAAATTACCAGACAACGCGTTCGTCCGGAAATGCATATCCAAACAGAAGAAACCTGTCCAACCTGCCTCGGAAAAGGAAAAATCCAAGCCGGTATTCTTGTCCTCGATGAAATTGAAAATAAATTGCAATTACTCGCTAAACAAAATAAAGAAAAACGGGTTACCATAAAAGTGCATCCGTTCCTTGAAGCGTACATTAATAAAAAAACCGGTTTCAAATCACTGAAGAAACAATGGCAGAAAAACACAAATCTAAGCATTCGTGTTTTCTCTTCCATGGAATACACAATTATGGAATACCATTTCTTTAATGAGAAGGATGAAGAAATAATGTTGTAAATTAATAAATCACGTACTATGAAACGTTTAAATGTCCTTCGGACAAAAGGTATAGCACTTATTACTATGCTTTTATTGTCCGTTTTTGTAAACGCTCAACAAATAAATCCTGTTTCGTGGACATTTTCCACAGAACAAATCAGTGAACAGGAATTTTATTTAATTATGTCCGGAAATATTGAAGCGGACTGGCATATGTACACCATCGACATTGAAGAAGGTGGCCCAATGCCAATGTATATTGAATTCGACAAATCGGATGACTACAAACTCGTTGGTGGTGTCTTAGAATTTCCTAAACCCAAAGAAGTATTTGACGATGTATTTAATGTCACGGTGAAATATCATGAAAAAACCGTGCAATACAAGCAAAAAATAAAACTCAACACAGAAAAAAGTTTTACTATTGAAGGACTTTTAGATGGACAAGCATGCTATGATATTGATGGCAGATGTGTGCTGGTAACTGAAGATATGGAGTTTAACATTAAACCCGTAAAAATTGAAAGTTCCGAGGAAACACAAGCCGTTAAAAATCAGATTAAATCCGAAACAAATCAAACGGATTCAGCCGATGATGAAGAAGACCTTACATCAGATGACAAAGAAGAAAACGCAGAAGAAGACCATGTAAGCGATAAAAAAGCTTCCAATCCGACAAGCACAGTTGCTCAAGCAGGCACAAAAGAAGATAGCGAAGAAAAAGAAAAAGGGATTCTCGGATTTCTGCTGATGGCTATCGGAGGCGGATTACTTGGGGTGCTTACTCCATGTGTTTTCCCGATGATTCCCATGACTGTTAGTTTCTTTTTGCAAGGACAATCCAGCAGAGCCGCAGGAATAATGAAAGCCCTCATTTTCGGACTTTCCATTATTTTTCTTTACACGTTGGTCGGATTAATTGTCTCACTAACCAGTGCCGGTGCTGATCTAACAAGCATTTTAAGCACAAGCTGGGTGGCAAATGCCATTTTCTTCGTGCTATTTGTCATATTTTCCATTTCATTTTTCGGATTATTTGAAATTACATTACCAACAGGACTTGCAAATAAAGCAGACCAACAAGTGGACAAAGGTGGTTTGATTGCATCCTTCTTTATGGCAGTAACCTTAGTAATTGTCAGTTTCTCGTGCACCGGCCCGATTGTTGGAGCCATTCTTGTAAAAGGAGCCGCCAGTGGTTCATGGCTGGAACCGACCATCGGTATGATGGGATTCGGTTTTGGATTTGCACTGCCATTTACACTGCTTGCCGTTTCTCCAAACCTACTTAAAAAATTACCGAAATCAGGTGGATGGATGAATGCCGTAAAAGTCGTTTTCGCATTTATATTGCTGGCATTCTCAATGAAATTCCTGTCCAATATAGACCAAACATACAACTTGAATTTCTTGAGCAGAGATCTATACATAGCAATCTGGATTGTACTTTTCACACTGATGGGATTCTATTTACTTGGAAAAATCAAATTCTCACACGACAGCGATTTAAAGCATGTTGGAATATTCAGATTATTTGTCGCAATCGCCTCATTCTCATTTGTGCTTTACCTATTACCCGGTATGTTTGGTGCAAAACTCACTCCGATTGCATCGGTTTTACCGCCAATGACAGCCCAAAATTTTGAGTTGAAAGCGGGTGGAGGAAGCACAGTTGAAATTGAAGAAGCGCTTTGTGAAGAACCAAAACATACGGATGTCCTGCATTATAGCAATAACATTCAAGGATATTTTGATTATCAGCAAGGACTGGATTGTGCAAAAGAAAAAAACAAACCCTTATTGGTTTACTTTAGTGGACACGGTTGCAGTAATTGCAAACAAATGCAATCCTTTGTTTGGGAAGATACACGCGTTCAGGATTACCTGAATAATAAAGTGATTATCACAAAGTTACTAACAGACGAACGCAAAGAATTACCAGAATCAGAATGGTATGAATCTGAAATGGACGGAAGAATGAAGAAAACCGTCGGGAAACAAAACCGAGACTTTCAAATCAGCAGATTTAACATGAACTCTCAACCGTTTTATGTGTTAATAAACCCTAAAACCGGAGAAAAACTTATCAGTGAAACCATGGAATACGAAAAAGACCCCGAAGTTTTCATTGAATGGTTAGATAAAGGTTTGGCTGCAATGAAATAATTGAAAAGAAATTATATGTTCAGAAAACTGTCTCAGAGAAATTTGAGACAGTTTTTTTTATTCGCTGATTTCTGATTTTGAGTTTAGCTTTTGTTCCGTCAAAAGCCGAACTAGCGTAGTTTTTGAAAATATGGAATATACAGCTTGTGTCCACCCTCCTTTTTTGATTAATCCACAATATTCCGCTATTCGCTTATCCCTTGCGTAAACGTTTATTCATTAATCGATAAGAAATCAAATGCAATAAAATTAAGACTGCAACAAAAAGTGAAATCCGCCCGATATAATCACCATAACGAGAATAAAAAGTAAGTTTTTCATTTGCATGAATTTCTCCTCGAATCACATCTTCAACCCACCAACCGCGCGAATCAAGCACCTCTCCTTTTTGATTAATTAAAGATGAAATTCCGGTATTTGCTGAGCGAGCAACACTGCGTCGGTTTTCAATCGCTCTAATTCGGCTGAACATTGCATGTTGTTTATATCCGGGAGTGTCTTTCCACCATCCATCGTTGGTGACAACAAACAAAAAATTTGCCCCGTTACGAACAAATTCCGTAAGAAACTCTCCGTAAATACTTTCATAACATATCGGTGTTCCAATCGCAATTGAATCCTGAGGATTAACAAAAACGGTTCTGTACTTTTGTCCTGTTAAGCTATTTCTTGCGCCGCCGAGATCGATAATCATATCATTCAGCCATGTCCAATTTTCAACCAAAGGTAATGTTTCCACACCGGGAACTAGTTTTGACTTATAATATCTTTGCTGCTGTCCGGTGGTATCCAATTGGTATGTGACATTATATTCATCGAACCAAAAATCCTGATAAGCATGAGAAGTTTCACTTCTTTCTGCTTCACTAAAATAAAAATCACGAGAGGTTAAGCCAACAACCAGCTTTAAATTAGGATACCTTTTTGAGTAATTTCGTAACTCATGTATAATTGGATGCCATTCAAATTCAGTAGAATCAGCATCAAGATAAAGTGGCAAAGCAGTTTCCGGAAAAACCAAATAATCGACAGATTCATCCATCACCCTATCCGACAAGCTTAACATCCGGTGTAATTGCTCTGTGGTGGAAGATTTAAACTTTTTGTACGGATCAATATTCGGCTGTAAAACTACGATATCATAAATTTCACCCTGCTCTTGATAATTTGCAAACCGGATAACTGAAATAAGCACAGGCACTACGAGAAAAACGCTCGTCACGATCACATAGTTTCGCAATTTTGCGGTCCATGCTTTTGCACTGCGATAGGTTCTGATAATCTCAAACAAAAGTAAATTAACAATGAGCACCCACAAAGTACCTCCGGGGACACCGGTAAATTCATACCATTGGATCAATTTTACATTATTTGCAAACGCATTTCCGAGCAGCAACCAAGGAAACGATAAAGTAACTCGCAAATAAAGAAATTCAAAAGCCAGCCAAAAAACAACTAGGGCAGTATATGCCTCTTTATTATTAAAACGCAAACGGACTTTATGATAGAGTACAAACACTAGACACATAGCATTAGCATTCCACAAAATTGCGAATACTGCACCTGGCGCAGTCGCAAACCATATCCAAAAAATTGAAATAATATTCCACACTAATAACCCGGGCAAAATACGCAAGTAAAAACTCACACTCCGGTATTTATCACGATTTCTAAAAATATAATCTTCAATTAATAAAAAAGGAAGTAGTCCGATTAAAGCAATCCAACCCATATGCCACTGAGTAAATGCAATACTCATAATAATTCCGCCAAGCGCAGAAAGTGCAAAAGCTCTCCATCCTGATAAATTCATCGTTTTCTAATTTTTCGATTCACCAAATATACACCAAATAATACAAATCCCATCCCGACATAATGTACCATACTAAGCTGTTCACCATCAATAACACCCCATCCAATCGCAACAACAGGCATTAAATACGTTACTGAAGATGTGAAGATTGCTGTCGTTCGCTGAATTAGGATATTTACCATAACCACAGCCACGGCGGAACCAAGCAAGCCGAGTAAAAACACATAAACAAAATCGCGACCGGCATTGGCCTGAGCAAAAGTTTCCGGTAAACCAGAAGCTAACAGATAAATAGTCACAGCAGGACCAACTACAAAAAATGCCAAGGAAGAAATTTGTAAACCAGTTAAGTGTGCAAGTTTTTCTTTTACATGATTGATATTTATACCATACATTACCGTTGCAAGCACAACAAAAAGCGCCCATGCATTTACATTGCCGCTAAAACCTTCCGAGTCTGCCATTATCAGCATTACCGAACCGGCCAAACCAATCCCGACACCAACTGCGGCTCGTCCTACAACACGAATGTGATAGACAATTGCTCCAATAATTAACGTAAAAAATGGTGTCATGGCGTTTAGCATACCTGCCAAGGACGAATCAATGCGCGTTTCTGCTAAAGTAAACAGAAATGCGGGAATACAATTTCCGATGTATCCAACAATTAATATTGCAATAAAATTCGATTTATTTAATAATTTTATATTTCGTAAAGCAACAGGCAAAAGCACAACAAACGCAATAAACATCCTAAATGCAGCAACTTGTCCGTATGAAAAACTACGCAATCCGTATTTCATCAGAATAAAGCTGCTTCCCCAAATCAAACTGAGTGTCAGTAACATTCCCCAATTTATCAACTGCTCAAAATTCCGATTCATTTTTTTTACTTTGGTACAATTATTGGTTAAAATTCCCCCAAAGATATAGAATCTTAAGCTATGAAAAAGATAACGGCATACATTATTTTTGCAATCAGCATGTCGCTTTGGTCGAATAATGAAACTTTCGCTCAAGTGCCGGACTATTATTTTGATGCGATAAATTTAGATAGTATTATTGCTAACGATCCCAATCCGGTTGTTTTCATGCGTCAAGTGTACGTAACATCGGAAAAATCAAACATGAGCAGGCGAGATAGACGTCGGCAAACACGATTAACGAGAAATTTCAAAAAAGCATATCCTTACGCAAAATTGCTCAGCAGCACCATGAAGGATATTGAAAATAATATGCAATATATCAAGGATGAAAAAGACAGGGAAAGTTATGTGAAAATTAGGGAAAAAGCCTTTCGCAAGCATTATGAAGATGAGATAAAAAAACTGACCATTTCTCAAGGCTTATTACTCATAAAGCTGATTGACAGAGAAACCGGGGAAACTAGTTTTGAAATAATCAAAGAGTTTAGAGGCGGATTACTTGCCGGCACGTATCAGGCAATTGCCCGAATTTTCGGTCATAATTTAAAAGTGGATTATGAACCTGAAGGTGAAGACAAGGAAATTGAAATGTTGGTTTTAAAATATGAAAACGGACAATTGTAAACTATAAAAACACCAGCATTTTTCGGTACAACTCATAGCTAATCCATGCATCGGTAGCCGCATAAACAGCCTGTGAATCAGACAGCGTATCACTCTCCCAATTTGACAATTGCTGCGTTTTCGATAAACGATGACAGAAAAACATGGCAGTCAATTTTCGTAACGAACGAACTTCAATTTCCAACTTTGCAGCGATGTTTTGAATATCTATAAAGCCCTCATCTTCAAAAGGAGTTAAAGCTTTTAATCCTTTAATATCATCACGAACGGCAGCTCCGACTTTTAAAATTTTGGGATTCGCCAATAAGTCAGCCAAATTTTGTGGCAATCCAATTTTATTTAAACGGAATAAATAGGCCCGAGAGTCAGCATACAATTGCAATACAGCCACCTTATGCTGATTTGAGCTCCCTTTTTTAAACGATGGTTTCGTTTCCGTATCAAAACCGATGACATCAAATTGTGTAAGAAAATCGACAGCTTCCTGCACATATTGCACCTGATCAAGAACAACAATTTCTCCATCAAAAGCAATGATTGGCAAATTTCGTATTTCTTCTTTTTCAATAATTTTAGGAATCTCTGCTTTCATACCTCCTCCTTGCTAAGAAACTCATCACTTATCATGATTCGATGCAAATGCTCTGTCAAAATCAAAGTACGTAAACCCCAGTATTGATGGAAATTATAGCGACACTCCCAAACTGCATCATTACGAATCGATTCGTCTCCCTCACGATATTGCAACAAAAAATTTCCTACATCCTGATATATATCCGCAAATAACTCGGATAATTCCACATGCAAAAAATCCTCAGTATTCATCATAAACTCATCTTCCAAGTGGATGGTCGCATCAAAATCGCCAAGCTTTTCTTTAATCATGAGTTTCATGTATTCGTAATGCTCGGGAGTAACAAACTTTTCCAAATCTCCCTCCAACATATTTTCCATTTTTGGTAAAAAGCTGGCTTTGAGATATAACAATGGAAGAATTTGCCTCGCTTTACGGATGAAATCTTGCGTTGTCAAGCCCTCCTGCTCCTCCAAAAAACTAACCGTTTCCTTAGAAACAGCGACAAATTCAATAATATGATTCGTTTGCTTATCCATGATAATAATTTTTGCAAATTTTATAAAATAATACGGGAAAAGGAAATGACATGGTGAAAATAAAATGGCAACAAAAAACGAAACTCACACAAAAACCTAACTATCAAACCCTTAGCCCAATGCATAAAGGTTAACAATTATTGCCTTCCTGTCTATTGAGAATTGATATTATGACTAATCTGTTAACACAACAGATTTCCGGAATAATATTTCATTATCACGAGCTACCTCTAAAACATACAGTCCCCTACTAATTGATTGCAAATCAAAAACCGAACAATTTGTACAGTGTTTGATAAGAAGCCCATTCAAACAATACAGTCTAAGGTCAAACTCCTTGTTTTTAGGAGACTTCACATAAAGTTTATCCGTACAAGGATTTGGAAACACACTAAAATCCTCAGAGTTTAAATCGGAGAGGTGATTCGGAATATCCGTGTTTCCCCAGTGCTCTCCTGAAATAATAGAACCATCAATTTGTAAAGTATTAACCACTCCAGTATCAGAGTTAATTCGCTTTTCAACACCATAAGTTGTCGATAACTGGACGCGTGAATAATAATCAGAAATATTGCCAATACTACAATCATCCAACAAAAGAAAACCCTCCCGAATGTACTCAAATTGGTGAATTGTATCCTCAAGCCCGGGTTCAATTTCAATGGCCGTTTTCACAAAAAACTCATATCCGAAATCATCTGGAATCAAACCAAAATATGAGGTGGGATTACCAATAAACACTTCATATTCAGCACGTGTGAAAATTTCTAAATAATTTTCATTTTCATAAATTAATTCGCCTTGACGAAAAGTTCGCCGATACATGAGATATGCAACGGAATCTGAATCCCTATAAACAGTTTTTATGGAATCTACATAGCGTTCAGTCAAATCTGGCTGGGAAATATCATAAAAATCAGACTCCCAAAACCAAAACAACATATCGCCTTCATTCAAGGTGAAATATTCTGAAAAATCGGGTTGGTGAAATCCCAAGTCCATTGCATCATCCTGTAATCCAATGAGATTATACACTTCATCATTTACTCCGGCGAAAAAGTTTTTAAATGGGACAAAAGCAACAAAACCATACGATTTTGACAGCAAAAACTGTTGTCCTGCCAATGCGCCCGAATTGCAGGTAAATTGCTTAACCGAATCTGTCAATCCCAGGAAACTCATTTCAAAAATGGTATCGCAAGTGATGCTAATTTCGTTGGTTGTCCAGCTATCTCCCTTTTCAGCGAATGGCAAAAACACGACAGAGTCAGGAGTATTCCATGTGAAATCCGGAAAAATCAAAGAATCATTTCGCAATATCATGCGTTCCGGTTTACGCGCTTCATTGTAGGGGTTATTCCATTCAATTACTGGGGTAAAACTCCCATGACAAGAATCAATTACAGATTTCGCATTAAAATAAAACACCGATGCTTGTGCATTTACATCCACAGAATCCAAAATAAATAATTCAACTTTCTGATTATCTTCTGTTTCCTGAGAAAAACAGGCATGCTGATTTACAATAAATGGCATCCAATCCTGAGCGATAGCAAATGTTGTAATAAGCAAAATTCCACAAAGCAAATAAAGTTTTTTCATTTGTAGCAATATATTCGTTTGGTTTAACATTAATTTAGTAGATAAAGATAACTAATTATATAATACAATCAATAGTTTTCTTCGCCCACCTATCAGACCCTCAATTATCATCTGCAAGCTGTCTTCCGGCATCAGTATGTTTATAATTTCCGACCTGTTATGTGGGAAATTTTTTATGATATTCTAATGGCTTTTCGTATCTTGCAAACTTATGAGAAGATCACAAACACAAGGATTATCAGACTTAATAAAACTGATGAAAAAGCAATATCACCTTGAAAATGGGGTAGATAGAGCGAATATCAAGCGAAATTGGGAACTGGTTGTCGGAAAAAATGCTGCGGCTTACACTGAACGTATTTATTTTCGTGACAGAACCATGGTCGTTCACCTACGCTCATCCGTATTACGGCACGAATTAACCGGACAAAGAAAAAAACTCATTTATCGAATTAACGAGCAAGTCGGGCGAAATATTATTGATGAAATTATTCTCAGATAGTCACTGTAATCACTCAAAATAAAGGCTTAACTTTGTAAAAAATCAGATTATCATTCAAATGAATATAAAACAAACACATAAGGAACTTACTGAAATTCGAGACATCATACTAAATGCAAATCATGTCGGAATTATTACGCACAAAAATCCCGACGGAGATGCACTAGGCTCATCCATGGCAATGTACCTGAGTTTGAAAAAACAAAATATCAAGGTTGATGTCTTTACACCAAATAAATATCCTGATTTTCTTAGTTGGATAAAAGACGGGGATGAAATTATTGTTGCCGATAAAAACAAGGCTTCCGCTTTAAAAAAACTAGAAGCTTGTGATGTCTTACTTTTACAGGATTTCAATGCACTTAACCGCATTGACATGCTTGCTGAGCCGGTGAAAACGCATAATGCAACAAAAATTCTCATTGATCATCATCCCCATCCTGAAAATCATTTCGATTACTCAATTTCAGAAACAGGAATGAGCTCAACAGCAGAACTTATTTATCATCTTTTTCGTGTATGGGAGTGGGATCATCTGATTGACAGAGACATTGCAGAAGCATTTTACTGCGGGATATTAACGGACACCGGTTGTTTCAACTATAATTCATCCGACCCGAAAATTTTCGAAGTTGTTGCTGATCTTTTGAAAAAAGGTGTCCGTAAAGACCATGTTTATGCGCTCATTTACAATAATTATTCGTTTGATCGCATAAAATTACTGGGATTAGCACTAAATGAACGCATGCATTATTTCCCGGAACACAAAACGGCATATATCGCGTTAAGCAAAGCAGATATGAAAGCATTTAATTACAAATCCGGCGATACAGAAGGCTTTGTAAACTATCCCTTATCAATAAAAGGCACGATTTTCACTGCACTTTTCCTTGAAAAAGCCAGTGAAGTTAAGATCTCATTTCGCAGCATTGGTGATTTTCCAGCAAATGAATTTGCGGCGAAGTATTTTAATGGTGGCGGACATAAAAATGCAGCCGGTGGAAATTCTCAGCAAAGTTTACAAGAAAGCATCGAAAAATTCGTTTCAGTATTACCTGAATTTTTAAATAAACTCAAAATATGAGAATAGCAATAATAGTAAGCCTCTTAATTCTGATAATGGGAGCCTGCGCCTGCAACCGAAACTCCACTAGCTCAGAACCCATGTCAATGGATAGCATTAAGAAGACATACAATGAGCCAATGATGGAGTGGAATCACGCCAAAATTCGCGATCAGGATATCATGATAAAAAGATATGCCGAACGCAGAAACTGGGACATGACACGTTCCGATAGCGGATTGTATTATTCAATTTATGAAACCGAAAACGGAATGAAAGCAGACAGTGGCTATATTGCAGTTTTCCATTACGATCTTCATCTACTGGACGGACAATTTTGTTATTCATCTGACAGTACGGGTCCCAGACAAATAAAACTTGGAAGAGCCAACATTGAAAGCGGCTTGGAAGAAGCTCTGCTCGCCATGCGAATTGGAGACAAAGCCCATGTCATTATTCCACCGCATCTTGCATACGGAATGCCGGGTGACGGGAATAAGATTCCTGCAGATGCAATCTTGGTGTATGACGTTGAATTGCGTGAATTATATTAATGTTTCACATAAATTAATCGAAAATGAAAACACAACATTTGATTTACTTGTTAAGCATTTTTTTCTTTATCAGTTGCAATCAAAAATCAGAAAACGATAAGTTTAAAACTGCCGATAGCGGATTGCAATATCAATTACACGAATCCTTTCCGAATAATGAAAAACCAGGAATAGATGATGTCGTGGTTTTAGATTTAATTTATGAAACCACAGATGGAAATCTGCTTTTTGACTCGCACGATTCAGACAGAACCTACATGCGCACAATCAAAGGTGCAACCCACCCGGGCGGCAGCTTAGAAGATGGCTTAAACATGATGAATATCGGTGACTCTGCAAGTTTCAAAATTAATGCTCAGGACTTTTTCAGATTCACATTACGGCAGGAAAATTTACCGGAAAATGTCTCTCCAAATGATTATATAATTGTCCATGTCAGGATGAAAAACATGCTTAAAAAAGAAGAATATTCCAATCAATTGGACAAGAATTATCACGCTAGTGAAGAAATGGAACTGGAACTGCTGGAAAATTATCTTAAAATTACAAACGTTACGGTTGAGCCGACTGAATCAGGCTTATACTATGTGCCGATACAAGCAGGCAGCGGCGATAAAGCAAAATCCGATGATAAAGTTTCTGTTCACTACACAGGAAGCTTAATCAGTGGAAAAGTATTTGATTCTTCCATCGGAAAATCACCGATTCAGTTTACTTTAGGAAAAGGGCAAGTAATCCCAGGCTGGGACGAAGGCATTGCAATGATGAAAAAAGGAGAAAAAGCCAAACTCATTATCCCATCAAAATTAGCATACGGAAAGCGTGGCAAAGGGGAAAACATTCTCCCCTACTCAACACTAGTTTTTGACGTTGAATTAATTAACATACAATAATGCGGACACAAAAAATTTACATTTTGATTTTTATTTTGATTTTACTTGCAGCTCAAGCTTGTAATCCGAAAAACAAATCAGATAAAACGAAAAGCGAAACGGTAAAATCAGACAGTGTAAGCTTAGATGAAGAGGTTACCGAAAGGCAAGATTTATCAGAAAATGACAGCAGCGAAAACCCAGCATATTACAAAGTGCTGGAAACCGGCTTGAAATATCATATGCATGAGTATTATCCAAACATGCCCTATGCAAATCCGGGAGATGTCATTTATTTACGAATGGATTATTTCTTGGAAGACAGCTTACTTTTCTCATCCTCAAGCTTGCCAGATACCATGAAAATGCGTTTGCTAAAACCGGATTTACCGGGAACCATTGACGAAGCCCTTTTTCAAATGCATGAAAATGACAGCGCCGAATTCATCCTCGATGCTACAAAATTTTACAGACACACGAGACAGCTTGCAGAGCTCCCGCATTTCATTGTTCCTGGTGATTCATTACGATTTTATATTCGTCTGATGAAGATTATCCCTTCAGACAAATGGGTTGTGATGCAGGAAGATAAGCTTACAGAAAAACGTAAATTTGAAACAAGTGAAATTAAACGATATGTTCTCAAAAAGGAACTTAATCCGGAAACACTAAACGGTGGGGTTTTGCGTGAAGTTACCTACGAAGGAAACGGACCGACAGTAACAGAGAACTCCATTGTGAATGTTCATTACGATGGCAGATTTCTTGATGACAAATTATTTTCCACTACGTATGAGAATAAGGAAGTGTTTAAAGTGAATCTTGGCGAGCAAGAAATTATTCCGGGACTGGAAATTGGCTTAATCGGTTTAAAACAAGGCAGTACGGCAAAAATCATTGTTCCCTTTGAATTGGCATACGGCGAAGAACAACGTGGTCCTGTTCCACCATGGTCAACTTTAGTTTTTGATGTGCAGGTTGTGTCGGTGCAGTAAGTAGATTTTTGAGAGATAAAACTGTTGGCTCATTTAGACAAATTAGATATCAATCCTCCACTGATTTTGTCCATCCGATAACGGCAGCGGGCAAGGTGTGGGCAAGTAAAAAGATACCGATTACACTAACAAGATCAGGGCTGTATCCTGCAAAGGAAAAAACCAATAATAGCGAAATAATAAATAAGGCAAACACGGTATAAGCAATCCGTAATGCGCGACTCGTAATTTCAAACTCTTTTTCATCCATTTGGCGCAATGGCTTATGAATGAAACGCCACAAACCGGTACGAATGAATCCTAAATAAAAACCGGCAGCAAAAATCAGCAGGAAAACAATGCATAATGCTTCTGACCACAGTTTAAGCCCATGAATTTTGCAATACTCAAAACTTACAATAAAGCCCGCTAAGGCAACATAAGTTAAAGCAATGGTAATGCTAACAAAGCGACGATATGCTTTTTTTCGATTTGCTTTCTGAACCATAATTCATTCGCTAAATTCAAGGTAAAAGTACATTTTTTAAAATCGCTAACAAAATTTGCAGTTCTAATGAGCAAATCTTAAGCTTATACATAACGATTTTTTTGAATTTCGCTACAAATCATGAGCCAAGCGAATTCCTCTGGCATTACTTCCGTAGTTACGAAATCCCTCAACACGGTTCGTATTTCGGCAATCATATGGCTTATTAAACCAAGAACCACCACGCAATACCTGATAATCACCCATCGCAGGATTCACCGGGTTGTTCGGCACTGAAAAGTTATAATAATCGGCATAATATTTATCCTGACAAGGCTCCCAAACATTGCCTGTCATATCATAAAGGTCAAGCGCATTGGGCTTTTTCAAACCAATCGGCTGCGTTTTGCCTCGGCTGTTATCTGCATACCAACCCACTTCATCAATTTGGTTACTGCCGCTGTATTTGTAATCTGTGCGCTCATCTAAACTCGGCATATATTGACCTCCTCTGGCAGCATATTCCCACTCGGCCTCAGTCGGTAGCCGATAATCTTTACCGGTAACCTGATTCAGCGCCTCAATAAACTCCTCAACCCGAAACATGATATTTTCCGCCGGGCAATCATCACAACCTTTATTATAGGATGGGTTATCACCAATAATCGCCTCCCATTGTGCTTGTGTAACTTCATACTTACAAAGGTAAAAATCATCAAGACGTACCTTGTGAACCGGATTTTCATCATCGTGTGCATCTGAGTCATTAGAGCCCATATAATAAACGCCACCCTCTATTGCAATCATTTCAAATTCAACACCCAACACGCGCTCAGTATAATCTTGTCCGGCAAAATGAGATTCTGTCGTATTGTTTAAACCAATAGCGGCATAATCAGTCATCTCCTTACCTCCTTTACAGGAAATTAAGGTGAAAATGACAATAAAAATGACCGAAAATTTGACGACATTACTCATATAACAGTTTTTTCAGCAACGAAAGATAATATTTTTTTGTCAAGTGGGAAAAATCATCAGGAAAAATTATCTGTTTTTGTACAAATTTTCGGAATTTAGACAGGCAAGACTTCCCCAGATGCAATTATCAAAAAAATCAAAACCGAAAGGCAACTCCAAACTGATGAACGAAATTTCTACCTAGGAGCATCCCGTATTTTACGGTATAATTACGACCAATATTTAGCATAAACCCGGCTTCATAAAAATATCCTCCCTCTGAATTGTTTTCATTACGAACCCACTCGTCAGAAACCATTTCGCTACTATAAAGCTCATATTGAGGGTAATAGCCGAGCCCCATTCCGCCATAAACCCACAAAGGATAAATTATAGGATAAGTAACTCCTGCCGAAATAGCCACATTCCCTTTCCTTTTTCTTCCTGTGTACTCAGCATCAGAATACAAAAACTCATACTCCGACTTTGTATGAAGTACCTGTGACCCAGTGAGTATCCAATCGAAATTACATTTGACAGCATAATAGGTCCCCATTCCTTTCTGTTTAAGTCCACCCAAAGAAAATCCGATTTCAGATTCTGTGTCAAAATTATACATCAGATATGTATTATCCGGACGGTTTAAGCGGTTATTTGCTTTATTCAACTTTTTCATAACCTCACTACTACGTTCTGTATTCGGATAAGCTGCCATATATTTATTGAAATAAAATTGTGTCAAGGAATAGTTTTTCTCATCAAATGCCTCATTTCCAAGCACGTAATATGAGTTCTCAAGCACCTCATGCACCGATTTTATGTGTTTTCCGTTGGGAAATGAATCCACATAGATTTCATAATCTGCAAGTTTATTTGAACTGTTCGCTTTTTCAAACATGGCATCATCCAAACGACTACGTAAGTTTGATATTTTCAATTCTGCATCCGACTGATAACGTCCGTTCGGGTATGCATTCAGGTAAGTTTGATACATGCTAAGCTTATCGGCGCGTTCGGCTTTTTCCCATAAAGCCATTTCACGTTTATCTGCCTCAGAGCGGACATCGGCAAAAAAGGTGTTTTCACTATCCATTTCAACTTGTATTGTCCCGCGCTGTGTTATCGTCCCGTTTCGGATAAGCAAAGGATATGCTCCAAATCCCAATTCAAGTTGCAAGGGTGTTTTCCCTTGAAAAACCTCATCAATAAAAACCTCGGCTCCTTTGGGTGAAGATTCAATAAGAACTTGTGTTGCACTGCGAAGTACCGTGTCAATTACAATGGTTTTATTTTGTAAAATTTCAAAAACTTGTCGGTGGGTTGCATATCCGTCAAAAGTCAATTGCAATTCGTGCTCCCCACAAATCAAATCTGAAATTGTATTTGGAGTTTTTCCATAAGCATTTCCATCAACAAAAATTTCAGCACCAATCGGTTTGCTGATGATATCAACATTTCCAGTTTGAGGGGTTAAACTCAAATCTAGGGAGATGGCTTTCCCTGACTGAACATCTAACTGTTTGTTGCGAGTTTGGTAATGAGCTTTTTGAACATTGACTTCATAAATCCCTACAAGTAAGCGCCCATTCCACTCCCTGACACCGCGTTTTTGACCACTAATCTGTATTTCCGCACCCTCAGTTGAAACAATGCTTACATCAGCAAAAGCGGGCATCATAGTAAAAGCCACATCTGTCTGGGTTTCATCCTCAATCAGGATTGTTTTTGTTTGATTTTGATACCATTTTGATTTTAATCCGATTTCTTGATTCCCACTGTCAATTCCTGTTAACAATACGGGAGTGGTTTTTCCGCTTGCTTTTCCGTTAACAAAAACTTCCATCCCATCTTCCGGTTCAGAACTGACATACACATCGCCAAATTTCGGTTTAAGCACATGACTTATTTCCTTTTTCTCATTGGCAATTTCAAGTTTTCCAATAACGGGATGATGCCGCGGATATTGGATGCGATAATCATACGTACCTTCTTTATATTTCCGATTCAGCGGAGTTTCTCCGATTTCTTTTCCGTCTATATAAAATGTAGCTCCGGCAGGCTCAGTTTGAACCACCAACCATTGTGCTGCAATTTCCAAATCTTCAACAATGGTAGTTACTTTACCGGATACCAATACCATTTCATAAACTGAGGCTTCTTTAATGCTTTCAGGATACAAATAATTACGCAATACGCCTAAATCGGCATGTTTTATGGTGATTTTTTTTGCAGCTCTCGGAATATAAACCCATATTTCACCGGTTTTTTGTTCTGTTTTTACAATTCCCAACATGCCACCTTCAAATTCGAATCCACGCTCGCCGGTAACAATTTTTATGAGTGCAGCCTTTTCCCCGTTTTGATCAGTTACTACATGATTAATGCGTGCATCCATATCCTGCGGCAAACTGCGAAAAGTTTTCACATCAAAATTTTGCGCTGAACCAATCAGCGAAAACAATAATAATATGAAAACAAGCAGGCGACCCATAATTGAATTTGTTGTAAAAGTAACATGGTTTCATCAAATCCCAAAACGCAAATAAAATTCCAATATCTGTGCCAATATTTCAGTTTGCAAGCTGTTGCTTAACACCAATAAAATATTGCAACGCATAAAATAATATTTTCTGATTGTCATTATAGATATTATGTCCAGAATTAAACATGCCAAGTAAGAAACACAAACATATTAATACTCATAAACATTTTGTCGACCAATTTTTCTTATAATTCATTAAATAAATGAATGAAATAAAAAAATATTATACATAATATTTGGTCATTACAAAATATTTACTATATTGAAGACAATGAAAAGTCGGTTTTTCAATATGATTAAGTCGTTCTTTCAGAAATTAAATAAATGTTTAACTTAAAAAATGTAAATTATGTCAAACAGTGGAAAAATTTTATTAGGTATTTTGAGTGGCGTTGCTGCCGGAGTTATTACTGGAATCCTTGTTGCTCCTACAAGTGGTAAAGAAACCAGACAAAATATATCAGAAAAAACTGATGATTTGCTTTCAAACTTAAAAGAATTTTTAAGTAGAGAAAAAGCAAAAGAGGCAGAAGAAGGTAAAACAACAAGTAAGAAATCAAGTGCCAGTTAGATAATTTAATCATTCTAGCAAAAGTGCGCTGGCAATATTACACAATATGTGTCTTAGGTTTTTTTAATCAGGACAAGGAGTTGTGTCTCCTGTCTGAAAGCAGGGGTCTGTCGTTGTTCTTTAACAAAGGCTGCGACAGGCTAGCCGGCAAGCTTTTTATTTTTTATTTTAAAAATTAAGTAAGGCTGTATGCTAAAAAGAATCGAAAATTATATAAGCTCTCGAATTTTACTTTTGAAAGTGGAAGCGATAGAAAAAGTGAGTGATGCCATTTCCGTAGTTTTCAAACGGATAATATTATTTATAATTGCAGGCTTGGTTTTCTTTTTTGCCTCAATAGCTGTTGCAATATGGATTGGAGAGCTTTACAATTCATACATTATCGGGTTTTTTGCGATAGCGGCTGTATATTTTTTGATATTGATTATTTTGTTTGTTTTCAGAAAACAATTGCTCGAGAAAAATATCAAAAATGATGTAATCCGCACATTATTTAATGATTCAAGTACGCAGAAATAAATAACTGCTATGATAAATAATTACGACGAATTAATACTAGTCAAAAATGAGTTGAAAAATCGTGTTCATCAAACGGAACAAGATTTTATCAACCAATATGAACTAATTTCTACCTTTATAAAGGTATCTGAAATTCATAAAGACACAAAGCATGAGGAAAAGCGTAGAAATATTCATGCGCTAATCATTCAAAGCATCACTGAATATCTTAAAGAACAAAAGGTTTTGAAAAAATACAAAGCAGAATATACCACGATTGGGATTCCAATTATTTTAACTTTGATTTCCAGCCTTATCATGAAAAATCGGAATTGATGAGGGTAAACTCCTAATTGCAAATACCATAAATCTCAATAAACGTTGGAAAAAAATAAGTTGCAGCGTCTTTTACGACGATTGAATCATATCAAAAGACAGTTTAACATATTCCCAATGTAGCTTTGTAAATTTACTTATGAGTAATCTGCAAAAAAAGGCTCAAATCATAAACCCATAGTGTTTTATACAACTACCGATACACAATGCTGTATCCGATACTTTGAAAATCTGCGGTATTTCTCATTTGTCCATGCGGATTGACACCATAATAATACCTGACATAAAATCCCAAACTCGATTTTTGATTTTTCAATAAATGGCGATATCCAAGATACACATTAACACTCCACAATCTTTCTTCCTGGCTTTCATAATCATAAGCAAACTTCACCCGATTTCTTGCCTCAACTGAAATTTCCTGCATCCATCGCTTTGAGCATAAAAACCCCTCTGTTTGCTGATAATTCATCTGTATAAAATATTCAAAATGTTTGCTGCTCAACGGAACGTCAACACCGCCAACCTCTAGACTATCGATGCCATAATATCCTTCAGACGGAAACCATAAACCGTGAATGCCGGCTTTGAACGACAATAAATTCAAACGAATTGTATTAGGATCATTTAGCACAAAAGCAAATTCCCAAGCTTCGTACGAAATATTGATTCGCTTAAAATCGGGAACTAATGCTTGCCCGTGCATTATAAATTCATCCCCAAGATGAGTGCTTTCATGAAATATGGGAACAAGTTGTACACCAATATTTTTGAGCTTCTTATGGTCAAGATTTTTCAACAAAGACAAACTCAATCCGAAAAAATAATCGTTATTAATAACCGGAGCAGTGCTTGTTTCAAACATGTCAACCAACACGATACTTGCAATATCGGCATTCAATTTCCATGAAAAATTGTTTTCTGCATTGTGATATGCAATTAAAGGAATATCAGCCCCTAGATGCGTTTCAATAAAGGGACGGTTTGAAAAATCATTTAAATAATAATTTCCGTCCAGATCATTCAATTTCACCAATTCCATTTTTATTATCGGACTGCGAATATCAGAAACAAAAGGCTTTCCAAACTCTGAATTTTCAAAAAACCGGAAATTATGGGTTTGTGAAAATCCGTGTGCTACAAAAAACACACTTATCATGAAAAAAATCAAAAGATATTTCATTGTATCAAAATTGTTTAGGTAAAGCTACATTTTTTTACTAAACTGAAAACACAATTAAATTACCCTGAATTTCCAGATGCTTAAACCCAAAGCGATGTTTAATATACTCCAAGGTTTTTTCGTGATAAAAGAGCAAGTGTGTTTTATCATTTTTATAATGCCAGGTCTTGAAATCTATTTTCGAATGATAAATGGATGTCATGCAAATTATCTTACCCCCGGGTTTTAAGCGATTATACAGAAATTGGAATTCATCCAATGGATAATGAAAATGTTCGATGACTTCGCAGGCCACAATATAATCAAATTGCTTTTTTAAAAGCTCCTTGTCGGGATGAAAAAAGGGATCATACACAGATATATCATAGCCTAATTCCCTAAGCAATTTGGAGATAACTGGTCCTGGACCTGCCCCATAATCCAAGCCTTTGTCTTTTGCTGTAAAAACCTGTTTTACTGTCTCGACAATTGGTCTCACAAACGTTTGATATCCGAGATTATCAACATCATTATTGTGAGTCTCATAGCGAGCCTTTTCATAAGCTGATTTTGGGAAATATTCAGGGGGACAAAATCGTGCAAAACACTGATCGCATTCATAGTATCTACGATTTTTATCCTGATGAAAAGCATTTGCCGGATTTGAGCAAATCGGACATTGACGATTTTCCATCTTATCGAAACGCTTTTTCATGTTAAAAAGCCATATACAGTTTGAGATTCCAGCGTCGCCCAGTCAAATAATTTGGGACAGCGTATTGTCTTCCAGAAATATCAGAAACCCAAATATGAGATATTGTATTATTTATATCCAGCAGGTTAAATGCCTCCAGCGATATCCAAAAATCCTTGATAAAACGAAACGGACTTTTTTCCGGAAAACTCGTATTTTTACCCACAATTTGTTTTGACAAACCAAGGTCAACACGACGATAAGCCGGAATTGTGCCAGTGTCCATATAGCGTGGTGAATTTGGCGGTCCAAACGGAAGCCCTGAACCATAAACCATGTTTAAATGTGCTTTCCAGCTCTCATTTCCGGGCAAATAATCCTGAAAAAAGATATTGACATTAACACGCTGATCAGTCGGGCGCCGCAAATATCCGGGATAAACTGTATTTCCGTCTTCATCAACATAAGAATCCCCTTCAATGTCCTCTTTGGTTTGCATTACCGAAATTGACACCCATGATTCTGTTCCTTTTACAAACTCGCCATTTACTTTCAAATCAAAGCCAACTGCATATCCAACTGCCATGTTTTCTCCATAATATCGAATCCGCACATTCTCAATATCATACGGAATAATATTCCACAAATATTTGTAATACACTTCGCTCATCAATTTGAATGGTCTGTCCCAGGCTTTAAAAATGTAATCACCGCCGAGTACAGCTTGTGCCGATGATTGCGCCTTAATATCTTCATTGACTGAACCATCCGGTAATATCATTTCTTTAAAAAATGGCGGTTGATGATAAATTCCTCCAGACAAGCGAAAAATCACATCGCGCCAACTATTTGGATCGTAAGATAATGCAAGCCGTGGAGAAACTAAGAATTGCTTGTTAAAAGACCAATAATTCCCGCGGATTCCGGTCATTAAACTAAACTCATTGCTGTCTTGAACAAAATCAATTTCGTGTTGGGCATATATCTCTCCCCGATGCGATAACAAATTCAGATTGGAAGTATCCGTAAAAAAGAGCAGGACATTTTCATCGCTGTATGGTAATGAGTATCCGGCAGAATCAATCATTTTCCATTCTTTAAGGATATAATCAATGGACTCTATCTGATATTTCCCGCCCCATTTAATTTTTTGATTACTCCAGTCTTTTCGTCCCGAATGGCTAAGACTTAACACGTTTGCTGACAATTGGTTATTGGCGTGATCTAGAAAACTTCCCACCCCGATATTTGTCACACTGTCACCATAATCCTCTTCGCCGGGATTCGTTTCCAGATTATTCAAATAATATTGTCCCAAAATATCAAAACGCTCTTTTTCCTCAGTAAAAAATCCGGAAAGAATAAAGCGCATACTCAAGCTGTCTAAATCCTGATAATTAAAACTCAAGGCACCCGTTCCGGTTGAATAGGTATCTTTTTCTTGACCATCGAAGTAAATTTTCAGTTTATAGGCTTCATTAAATGTGCCAAAAGAAGTTTCACCAGTTTCCGGAAAAAATCGATATGTATTTTGGGCATAGTTTCCCAAGAAGGAAACCTCCCAGCGTTCGGTCATCAAATAATTAAGATATGTTTGCACATCGAAAAAATTGGGATCGTACTGCCCTTCGGTATCCAGTGATTTCAATAAATATCGATTGGTTTTATAACGTGTACCCATCAAGTATTGGAACCTTCTATTTTTTGAAATGCCCTCAAGATGCATCGTTCCGCCTAATAAACTGGCCGAAAAACTAGCTGCATTTTCTCTGGGTTTCCGATAAGTGATATCCAATACCGAGGACATCTTATCGCCGTATGTGGCATCAAATCCTCCCGCAGAGAATATCAAGGATGAAACCATATCTGAATTAATAAAACTCAAACCCTCTTGTTGTCCAGAACGAATTAACATGGGACGATATATCTGAACCCCATTTACATATACCAGGTTTTCATCAAAATTTCCGCCACGCACATTATATTGTGAGCTTAATTCATTATTTGATGATGTGCCCGGCAAGCTTTTAATCAAAGACTCCACTCCAATTGTAGAAACGACATATTTTGTAATTTTAGGATCAAGTCGGGTAAGCCCTGATTTACGTATCATTTTATCTTCAACAGTAGCCGGACCTAGTATTTCAACAGACTGCTTGAGCGATACATCAAGTCGAATCTCAGTTTGCCCGTTTGTTGCCCTATGAACCACTTTTTTTTCATATCCAACGGCAGAGAACTCAAGATGCAAACTGTCTGAAAGTGGGACTTTTAATTCATATTTTCCATTTATATCTGAAGCCGTTCCACCATTAAAATTCAGCATTGAGACATTAACAAAGGCCACCGACTCAGCTTGTTCATCAGTAATAAAACCGTGCACACGAATGGTTTGCTGAGCCTCAACTACAGGCAGCATTCCGAATAATAAAACGAAGCTAATCAGCAAATATCGCATAAGCACTTAAAACGCATTCAAAAAAAGAAACACAAATATGCAAATTTTATTGCGCATCCTCCTTATCAGTTTCAGTTTTATTTAACTCCGGATATTCAATGCGTGTATGGTAAATACTGAGTAATTTCTCAGTAAACACTTTCTTGGACAAACTTATTTTTTTCAGAGTAATATCCACATGGTCAAATTGTCCGGCAGCTAATTGGGAATCAATAATCGCATTTACCATTTTGGATATGCTTTCTTCCGTATATTCTTTCAGCGTACGGGTTGCCGCTTCAATAGAGTCCGCCATCATCAAAATTGCATTTTCTATATTTCTTGGCGATGGTCCCGGGTAGGTAAATTTTGCTTCGTCAATTTCCTTGTCGGGATACTTATTGAGATAAGAGCGGTAAAAATACTGCGCTTTGCCAATTCCGTGATGCGTACGGATAAAGTCAATTACAGAATCCGGGAGTTTTGCTTTTTTTGCCATTTCAACTCCGCGGGTTACATGCGAAATAATAATTTCAGCAGATTCATCAAACTCAAGTTTTTCGTGCGGATTAAACCCCGATTGGTTTTCCACAAAATATTCCGGAGTAGCTGCCTTTCCAATATCATGATACAAAGCACCCGTGCGAATAAGTAAGGGATTTCCGCCCACCACTCTACCAACAGCTTCTGCCAAATTTGCAACCTGCATTGAATGTTGAAATGAGCCCGGTGCTTTTTCTGCCAATTTGCGCAATAAAGGATGATTGGTGTCTGTCAATTCCATCAAAGTTGCATCAGAAATAAAGCCGAAGATTTTTTCGTACACCCAAATCAGAGGAATGGTAAATAAAATTAGCAAAGCAGATCCGCCAAACCAGGCAAAATCAACCCAATCTATATGCGGCAGGCCTCCGCTGTACATAATTTGCAACGAAAAGAATAAGCCCGCGTATGTCATTAAAACATAAAATGCGGTAACAAACATGCGCTTTCGCTGCTGAATATTTTTAAGGCTAAATACCGCAACAATACCAGCAATCATTTGAATAAAAACAAATTCAAATCCGTTGGGAGCAACAAATCCGACCATCATAATCACAATAATATGAACAAAAAGCGCAGTTCTGTCATCAAAAAAGGTTTGTACCATCATCGGAACGATGACAAAAGGAATGACATAAAGACTAATGTCAGGATTTCGAGAAATTAGCATAGCCAGTCCTGTGAAAACCAGAACCTGTAAAAGCACAAAAGATATTTTACGGGCAGAATTAAGAATTTTAGGTTTGAAATTTAGCAAAAACATGAATAATGAAAAGGCTGTAGCAAGATACAACAAGCTGATTCCCAGTATCAACAAGCCTTTACTTGTAATACTTGCATTGGATTCATATTCCTTTTTCAAACTTGTCAACACAATATAACTTTGATCATCCACTATTCCGCCTTGCTGAATAATAAGCTCTCCTTTTTGTACTAAACCACTGGTGCTTGATAAACTCTCCAACTTTTCATTCAGGAGTTTTTTATTGGTTTGCTCATCATATATTAAATTGGGCTTAAGTGAGTTTTCAAATTGAAATGAAGCAAGAAATTCTTCAAACAATGGGTATTGTTTATCAATTTTCCGGATACGCTTATCGGCAGTTTCGATTAAATAATTTTGAACATCATCTAAATGATATACAGTATCAGTGATTGCTGGATAAGACACCCCCTCGTTTAACACAAAAAAGTCAAAGTTTTCTTGACTTAAACTATCCGGGAGCACAATAAGCCCCTTGTTATAAATGGATTGTATCTCTAAAACCAAATGATTTCTCAAACTATCAGACAATTTTGAAATCTGTGAATTATACAATTTCAAATCCAGTGCAGATGATTTATTTTTCGATTTAACAAATTGCTCCCACTGCCTTTCAAAAGCAGACTGAAAAACATCAATCGATTTCGAAGCAATGCTACTATCCTTCTCAAAATACGGCACAAAATTTCGATTAATACTGTCTTGTTCTGCGCGTATCCGAGCATCCGACTTTAATACGGGGAAGTCATACTCCGCAATTAAATCTTCATGCATCCAAGGCGCACCGGATTTAAATTCGAACTCAAATTTTCGTTCTTTCGGAAAAATAAGGACAATGATCCCATACACTAAAATAAATGTGATAACTATATAAAACCGCAAAATGCCCTTTTTAAAATTCATAGAAGTCTTTTTTATAACGATATACTCAAAATATTGGTTAACAAATATTTGTTGATAAAAAACCCTTTATATCAACGTATAAATATATATTTTTGAACTGAAACAAAGAAATAAAATTAACTTGAATAAAAAATAATCCACGCAAGTTGGTTATTTAAGGCAAATAAATTTAACGTAATGAGTATGAAATCAGGCATAAGCTGTTTAAGTGTAATTCCAATGCGCTCAGCGTCTAACGACAGAAGCGAGCTTGTTAATCAACTGTTATTTGGCGACCGATTTGAATTACTTCAGACCCAGGGAAAATGGATGAAAATTCGTAGCATTGAAGATGATTATGAAGGTTGGATTGACCGTATTATGGCAGGAGAAATCAAATCGCAAGCCGTTTCCGATGAAAACGCGCGGGTAATTACCCAACCCATTTTGTGTGAAATTAAGGACGATAAAAATCACATCATGCGAATTCCCGGAGGTTCAAGCATTCCAAAACCTGATGAAACTGGAAGTTTTTTAATCGGCGATAAGCAATTTTCATTTGTACATAGTGATTTTGCTGATTTCTTTGTGCCTGCAGCCAATATTACTGATTCTGCGATGCAGTATATAAACAGCCCATACCTTTGGGGTGGGAAAACTGTGTTGGGAATGGACTGTTCTGGGTTTACCCAAATTTTATTTTGTATGCACGGACTAAATATCCCTCGAGATGCATCGCAACAAGTTGAGCTCGGAGAGACTATTTGTTTCAGACACGATGCAGAAGCTGGCGACTTGGCTTTCTTTCAAAATTCGAAAGGAAAAATCATTCACGTTGGCATTATTATGGATAAAGAACACATTATTCATGCGAGCGGAAGTGTTCGCATTGACAAACTTGACCACTCAGGGATTTACAATGCGGATATTAAGCAATACACACACGAACTAAGCGTGATTAAACGAATTTCGTTGGAATAAAAAACCCTGTTTTTTCAAAACAAAAAATCACAATATGTGTTGTATTATTGAAACCAAATGAAAGTAAAAATTATGAGTATTAAATTACCCGAATTACCCTACGCTATGGATGCGTTAGATCCACACATTTCAAAACAAACTGTTGAAATTCATTACACAAAACACCATCAGGGATATGTCAAAAAGCTGAATGCCGGAATTGAAGGTACTGAGTTTGAAGGTATGCCGCTTGATGAAATTGTGATGAAATCAGAAGGTGGAATTTTTAATAATGCAGCCCAAACCTGGAACCACACGTTTTATTGGGAAGGATTTTCTCCCAATGGCGCTGGAAAACCAACAGGAGCAATTGCTGAAGCCATTAATAAAAAATGGGGTTCTTTTGAGAAATTCCAAGAAGATTTCAATAATAAAGCTGCCACATTATTTGGTAGTGGATGGGCTTGGTTAGTGAAAAACAATGTAGGAGATTTGGAAATTGTTCAAACCGGAAATGCAGGTTGCCCAATTACCGATGGTTTTACTCCGCTGCTCACCTGTGATGTTTGGGAGCACGCTTATTACTTAGATCAACAGAATAAACGTCCGGCTTATATTGATGCATTCTGGAATATCGTAAATTGGGATGTTGTGAATGAGCGATTTAAATAAAGGATTTTAATTGAAATAAAGCAAAAACAAGGGCTGTCTTTAATCTGAGACAGCCCTTGTTGTAAAAATGTGTTAATGAGTGTTTATTCAACGAAGATGGGTTAAATATGCTTCTTCTCAATATCAAAATTCTTGACCTCACTATCAAGAACATGATTTTTATCACAACAACAATAAACCGACATTTAGTCTTACGGGAATTAATGCTTGTATCATATTCAAAAGAATGAGGATTTAAAGCACAATTTTATTATTTTCGCATCTTAATTGTAGTAATCGATTCTTATGAAGAAATTAAACATTGTAGTTTTAGCCAAACAAGTTCCGGACACCCGTAATGTTGGGAAAGATGCGATGAAAGCAGACGGTACGGTAAATCGTGGTGCGCTTGATGCAATTTTCAATCCTGAAGATTTAAATGCGCTGGAACAAGCGTTAAGAATAAAAGAAACTTATGGCGCCAATGTATGCCTGCTAACCATGGGACCTCCACGGGCTGCCGAAATTATCAGAGAAGCAATGTTTCGCGGTGCAGATGAAGGCATACTGTTAACCGATAGAGCATTTGCCGGATCTGACACACTGGCAACCTCTTATGCCATTTCACAGGCAATCCGTAAAATTAATCCGGATATGATTATTGCTGGTCGCCAAGCGATTGACGGAGATACAGCGCAAGTCGGACCGCAAGTTGCTGAAAAGCTCAACTGGCCACAAATTACCTATACTGAAGAAATATTAAAACTTTCAGAAAAGGAAATCCAAATAAAACGAAGACTAGAAAATGGTGTTGAAGTGGTCAAATCACCCATGCCATCAGTTATTACGGTAACAGGCTCAGCTCCTGAATGCAGAACCCGGAATGCAAAACTTACCATGAAATACAAGCATGCCAGAACCATTTCTGAATTGCAAAATGAAAATCGTGATTATGAAGCTTTGCTTATGGATAAACCACACCTTATCATTAAAGAGTGGAGCGTAAAAGAAGTAGATGCTGACACCGATTTACTCGGATTGTCAGGCAGTCCTACAAAAGTGAAAAAAATTGAAAATGTGGTATTTACAGCGAAAGAAACAAGACGACTCGGTGATTCTGAGCAAGAAATTAATGAGCTTTTTGCTGATTTAATTAAAAATCACACCATTGGTTAAAAACGAAAGACTATGAACAATATATTTGTCATTACTGAACTCACCGAACAAGGCAATATTGCAGATGTTTCTCTGGAATTAATGACTAAAGGCAGACAACTGGCGAATGAACTGAAAGTTGATTTGGAAGCACTTGTTATCGGGCATGAATTAAACGGAATTGAAAATGAGCTGTATCCCTACGGAGCAGATAAAGTATGGGTTGCTGATGACGCCCGTTTAAAACATTATCTCACCCTCCCATTCACCAAAATTGCCGTAGAGCTGTTTAAAGAAGAGAAACCGCAAATTGCATTACTCGGAGCCACTACCGCTGGTCGAGATTTAGGACCGCGTGTTTCAAGCGCATTAAGCAGTGGCTTAACGGCAGATTGTACCGAACTTGTCATTGGTGAACATTATGATAAAAAATCGGACACACAATACGACCAGCTACTGTATCAAATTCGTCCGGCCTTCGGTGGAAACATTATCGCAACTATTATTAACCCAGATCATCGTCCACAAATGGCAACTGTCCGCGAGGGCGTTATGAAAAAATCCATTGTCGGTACCGATTACAAAGGTGAACGTATCGATTTAGATTTTAACAAATGGCTTTCTGACGAAGATTTTATTGTCAGCATCATAGAGCGCCATATAGAAGAAAGCGATATTAACATTAAAAATGCATCAATTATTGTAGCAGGAGGCTATGGTGTCGGTTCGAAAGATAATTTCAAATTACTGCATAATCTGGCTCATGTGCTCGGCGGTGAAGTCGGAGCTTCCAGGGCAGCTGTTGATGCAGGATTTGCACCACATGAGCGTCAAGTAGGGCAAACTGGAATCACTGTACGTCCAAAGCTTTACATTGCCTGCGGAATCTCAGGACAAATCCAGCATACTGCAGGAATGAAAGAGTCCGCAATGATCATCTCAATTAATAACGATCCAGATGCTCCAATTAATGCAGTTGCAGATTATGTTATTACCGGCGATCTTGGTGCAATTATTCCAAAAATGATTGAAGCATATCATAAAAACACAAAGTAAGCGTATTAGAATATGCGATACAGTGCAAACTAAAATTAAAAAAAATGGCAAACTTTTTTACTGATAATAAAGACCTAAAATTCCACTTGACACATCCGCAAATGCAGAAGATTGTGGGATTAAAAGAAAATAATTACAGCGAAGCAGATCAATATGATTATGCTCCTGCAGATTTTGAAGACGCCATGGATTCCTACGAAAAAGTCCTAGAAATTGTTGGTGAAATTAGCGGCGATGTCATTGCTGAAAATGCTGAAGATGTTGACAAAGAAGGCGCATTACATAAAGGTGATCGCGTTTTTTATGCTAAAGGAACACAGGAAAACCATGACAAACTCACACAAGCCGGCGTAGTAGGAATGTCACTTCCCCGCAAATATGCCGGACTGAATTTCTCAATGGTGCCTTACGTTATGGCTGCAGAAATTGTGTCTCGTGCAGATGCAGGATTTGCAAACATTTGGGGATTGCAGGATTGTGCTGAAACCATCAATGAATTTGCGGATGAAGAAATCAAACAAGAGTTTCTCCCACGTTTTAATGCAGGAGCAACTGCTGCAATGGACTTAACTGAACCTGATGCCGGCTCTGACCTTCAGGCAGTCATGCTAAAAGCAAGTTATAATGAGAAAGAAGACCAATGGTATCTGAATGGTGTGAAGCGCTTTATCACCAACGGTGATGCTGACATTTCCCTCGTACTTGCACGTTCTGAAGAGGGAACTCACGATGGCCGCGGACTCAGCCTTTTTGTTTATGACAAAGCCGACGATGCAGTGATTGTTCGTCGTATTGAAAATAAATTGGGAATTAAAGGATCGCCAACTTGTGAACTAGTTTTCAAAAATGCACCAGCAAAATTGGTTGGAAACCGACGTTTGGGGCTAATTAAATATGTGATGTCACTCATGAACGGTGCTCGCCTCGGTGTTGCAGCACAATCAGTAGGTTTGGCTGAAGCTGCTTTACGCGAAGGAAAAAAATACGCCTCTGAACGCATGCAGTTCGGTCAAGTCATTCAGGATTTTGCTCCGGTTTACGAAATGCTGGCAACAATGGATGCAAAAACAAAAGCAATACGAAGCCTGCTGTATGAAACAACCCGCTTTGTTGATGTGTACAAATCATATACTCATTTAAGCACTGAACGAAAATTAGAACCGGATGAACGAAAAGAGCATAAAGCTTATACACGCCTTGCAGATGTTTTCACACCCTTAGCAAAACTATTCGGTAGTGAATTTTGTAATGAAATTGCATATGAGTCTTTGCAAATTCATGGTGGTGCAGGGTATATGAAAGATTTTCCGATAGAGCGTTTATTTCGTGATGCGAGAATCACCAATATATACGAAGGCACAACACAACTTCAGGTAGTTGCTGCTATTCGCGGCGTAAGTACAGGTCAATTTCTGAACCAAATTGAAGCCTATGCAGCTGAGCAATACCCAGAAATCTATCGCCCCTTACTAGACGAACTCAAAACCATGACCGAAACCTATAAAAATGCTGAGAAATGGGTTGATCAGGAAAATGATAAGATTGAAGGAAATAATGACATGATGGATTTCCATGCAAGACGCCTTGTTGAAATGGCAGGATACATCATTATGACATACTTGTTAATTCGGGATGCAAAACGTGATGAATCATATGAAAAACAAGCACGAATCTTCCTGCGTTATGCAAGTTCCAAAGTTTCAGAACATGAAAAACACATTTATTCTATTGATGCAGATACATTGGCAGAATACAAGTGTGAAGCATAAATAGTCTCTGCAAGAAAATAGAAATTACAATAGATTATTAATGAGCGATTGGCAATGATGTCAATCGCTTTTTTTGAAAGAATAAAAATTCTCACCAAGCAATTATACCGATTAAACATCAAAATAACGTACATCTAAGTGTTCAGCAAAAGTTATAGTGTATTTCTGTCAATAATTCCACGATTTGTCAGGCTATCAATTATTATTCTGATGAAGACAGTCTGTGTTGTTAATTGTATCAATAGGAAAAGTATGCCATCGGATTTTGACGTCACCATTCAAATCTGTTTCTAAAGTTGATTCCTGACATTCCGAAATCACAATAGGAAACCCATTATAATACAGCATTTTCAGCAATGCAAAATTTTGATCTTTCAGGACTCCTTCCCAACCAATTATACTGCCACCAGTGCTATGAAAAAGAAAAATAGTTCCCTTGGAATTATTCGGAACAACATAACAAATAAGCTTACTGTAATCATCAGTCTGAATCTCATCATATTGCAGAAATCCATCCGGCAAATCTTCACATAAAGCAGTATTTTCAATGGCATTAGCAGTCATAATGAAACTAAATAATTATTCATTTTTATTGCTTTCTATTTCAATATTTGCTGAAACACCCCGCCTACAAACACCTCATTACATGCAAGTTATTTTGAATATATATGCACGATTTCTCGAATCTCATATAAACTAAACCCATATACATTATGAGTTGTTAGCATATAAGATTGAGCAAACCCAATACCTGACAATAAAGTCAATATTGCGGAAATGTCATTTTCATTAAATCATTCAAATAGTTATGCTTATAAAACTGAGAAATAATAATGAAATCTGACTTTATAAAACAAAAAAAGAGAGGCAATTCAGCCTCTCCTTTTCAATAAGTTTTGTATTTATCTACTAGAAATAGTTAATATCAACAAAGTAATTTTGTTCAGCTTGAGTAGCTTGTCCAACTGGAGCAGCTGTGAAAACAACATCTTTGTAAGAGTTATCGGGTTGAGTTTGTTGTGCTTCAAACTGATTTGCTTGGATAGTTACATTAACAGCCTGATGTGTTGCTGTTGGCAGTGTAATTGAATAAGTACCATCTGAACCTACAGTCGTTTTGTACTGTAATGTTTGGTATGTATAACCTGCTTGTGGGTTAAGTACAAGATCTTGTGAATTAATACGGAAGAAAATTTCAGTTCCTTGTGGAGCTTCTTCCATATTTACATTGGTAAGATCAGTATCAACATATACAGAACCTTGTATTGTTGCAGTTGGGTTTGTTCCTGGTTCAACTTCCTCAGTTTTATCACATGAAGTGAATGTAAAAACACCAGCTAGGAGGATCATGGTAATAAATAATGACTTTTTCATATAAATATGGTTTTTAAAGGTTTAAACAAATTTATTAATTAAAAATGAAAGATTAAGAAAATATTTCCAAAAGCACGATCAGTATCCAAATCGAAGTCTGTGTCTCTTGCAATATCAGTTATTTCAACTTCAACTTCAGTACCTGTCCAACGTTCTTCAACGCGAGTACCATCAGTTAAAACATTAAAAGCAGGACCCCAACCAAACTCACCACCAAGTGATAATTTCGGAGCAAGGAAATACTCAACTCCAACAAAAGCACGAAGACCAACACCAATGTTTGTCAAATTGTTAATTTCTGTCAAGCGACCAGTACCAGTGATGTTTCCACCAAAGTTGGTTGTGTTAGGAGTGTTAAAGTCAGAAGTAATTGCGTTACCATAGAGGTATTTTGTGCTGTTTTGGCTATATTGGAATGTTACCATACCACCGTAATAACCCTGAATACGACCATGTCCACGACGCATTTCATAACCTGCACCTAAATGAACATTTGTAGTGTTGAATTTCATCTTGTCAGTAACCAATACATCAGCATCCGGTACATCAAGATCTTTCATAATGAACTCCTGATTAGAGACACTATTGAAACCGAGGCGAAGCTCACCACGAACAGCTGCATCATCAGCAAGATAATACTTACCTACGATAGCCTGATTGTTAATGAAATTAGTAAATACGGAGTTGCCGACATTACCATTGAACATGTTACCCATGTAGTTTAAAAACGGAACAGCATCAAACCCTAAGCCGATATCACCGGATTCAGGAAGAATGTACACACCGCGTTTAGACATAAAGTCTTCTTTGTCCTGAGCATGGAGGGTTAGTCCAAAACCGAGAACAGCGATCATTACAATTGCAATTTTTTTCATAATTTTTGGTTTTGTTGTTTGTACAAATTTAATAATAATATTTCAAATAGCAAGTTTTACAAGTATTGTGCCAAAAAAAGGAGGAATAAACCCTCCTTAATACACACTATCTTATGATAAATTATTTTGCACGTCTTGGGCGATATTCGCTTGAGACTGATAATTTTTTTCTTCCTTTTGCTCTGCGACGAGCTAAAACTTTACGACCTGTCTTACTAGACATACGTTCTCTAAACCCGTGTTTATTATTTCGTTTCCGTACTGATGGTTGAAATGTTCGTTTCATTATTATTTCTTTTAAAAGTTTTACTTCATGTTTAAGAAGTGCAAAAGTAACACATTTTAATCAAGTAACAAATAAAATTACTTTTTTTTTCTTTGCCTCATCAGTCATTAGAATATGTCGGCTAAAGTGGTAAAAAGACAAGTTTTTTCGTTTCAAAAAAGGTCTCCTGAAAGAACGTTGACAATTCCCACACTTTATGTTTGCGAAAGGGTTTCAACTCTTCCTGCAGATCGCCTCCTTTCAAATAATAGAAGCCTTGATGCTGAAATTTCGAATGCTTTTTCAACAAATGTCTTGTCATGCCGACAAATTCCGGCAATCTTGTAACCGCTCTTGCAGTCATATAATGATATGAGCCTTTATGATCCTCTGAACGTGCATGAATAACCTCCACATTTTCCAACCCGATTGCTTGTTTTACTTCGCTTATCACTTTCGTTTTTTTACGAATAGAATCAAGCATAAAAAACTGTACATCGGGAAACATAATTGCAAGCGGTATTCCGGGAAAACCACCACCGCTACCAATATCAATCAGTTTCGCTCCTTTGGAAAAACGCACACATTTTGCAATAGACAAGGCATGTAAAACATGATGCAAATAAAACGCATCCATATCCTTACGGGATATCACATTAATTCTGGCATTCCAATATTCATACAAAGGCTTCATTTGCTCAAAAGCCTCTAGTTGAGAATCACTTAAATGCGGAAAATAATTTTTTATTTGATCCATAAATTACATGTTCTTCACATCAGGTTTCAGCATCGCCTGCAATAACTCTCGGGAGCGATATAACTGGGCCTTCACAGTGCCTAACGGGATATCGAGCTCCTCTGCAATCTCCGCATAACTCATTTCGCGATAATAACGCAATTTTATCAAGGTACTGTACCGAGGCTTGAGTTGACGAATAATATCTTTCAGCATTTCTGCTTTTTGGTCTTTTATCAAGCGTTCTTCAGGATCCAAGAGTGTCGTAGCCACATCAACTGATTGGCGATTTTCGTCATCGTGAATATAAGCGTCAATCGGATAGGTTTTCTTCTTTTGTTTTCTAAGAAAATCGATGCAATTATTATTCGCTATTTTGAACAACCAGGTGCTAAATGCAAAATTAGGAGTGTATTGATGAATGTTGTTGAAGGCTTTACCAAACGCCTCAATGGTTAAATCCTCTGCATCAATTTCATTATTAACTTTCTTTAACAGCATGAAAAAAATGGTATCGCGATAACGTTGAAGTAACTCGGCAAAGGCAGATTCTTCCCTATTCTTAGCTCTTTCAACCAGTACCAAATCATATTTTGCCTTATCGGATAAATTGGAGCTTATTTCCATGCCTTTGTTTTCGATTTCTTGTTTCCTGAAAGTGCAAAGATAATATAAATTAAGGGCAATATCACATCAAAAATCCCAGATTTTCCAATCAAGCCCACCTCGCTAATCATCAGCGTTTTATGGCGGACAATTAAGATTTCAGATAGCTTTACAAGCAGCCAGACACCCAATAAAGCATATGCATAAATACTACCCCAAAATAAAAATGCGGCTAAACCAATCAATATTGGGGATAATACTTGATTAAACGGCTCTAACAAAAGAAGAAATCGCAGATGTGCAGCATAATATCGACTGGTTGACATGTGTCTGCTTTTTTGATCTTTCCATTCAGTAAAACGGCTTGCCGGCACCGATTCCGTTTTCCCCTCAGCAGAAAAGCAAACCGCTGTGCGTTTCGACTTCGCATATGCGTTTACAAACAAATCATCATCGCCGGATGCCAGATGAAAAAAACCTGCAAAGCCACGATTTTCGACCCATAAAGATTTTCGATATGCAAGATTACGACCAACACCCATATAAACTTGTCCTAGTCGGGCATATCCGCCGTATCGCAATGCAATTTTCAGTGTGTCAAAACGGATCAAATTATTTAAACCGGATTTTTCATGGCGATAAGCCCCATATCCCAGAATAAAATCATGCTCATCATGCATAAAAGCTGCCATGGTTTTTATCCAACTTTTGCTCGCCGGATAACAATCTGCATCGGTAAAAAGCAACCATTCATTCGATGCCGCTTTTATCCCAATACTTAAAGCCAGTTTCTTCCCACGCCTTTGCACCGCTTTATCAGGTACCCAACTGACAGTTAAATTGGAATATTTTTTTTGCATTTCCGACAAAACTTCCCGGCTGTTATCAAGGGAGCAATCATCGACGACTATGACTTCAAAATCAGGATAATCTTGTGATAAAATTTCAGGCAAAAACCGACTTAAGTTTTCGGCTTCATTTCTTCCCGCAATAATTACGGAAACCGGGGGAAAATTGGCATTTAATTGCTTAGCTTTTCTAGACTTTCCTGAACGCAAAAACACAAAAAATGCAAAAAATATCCGTAGCAACAAACTCAATGCTGCTGCACCAAAGAGGATAAGAAACAAAACACTATTCATTGTCAGCATTTAATTTGGCTTCATTCCAGATTGCATCCATCTCTTCTAGGCTCATATCCCTTAATTTTCGATTTATATCACGGGCTTTGTTCTCCAAATAATTAAATCGATATCTGAATTTAATATTTGTCCGCTCCAAGGCATTCTCCGGATTCACATCATATAAACGTGCAGCATTTATCAAAGAGAAAAACAAATCACCAAATTCGGCTTCAACCTCAGCCTGCGATTTTTCACGGATTGCTTCTTTCACTTCATCAAGCTCTTCCAACACTTTATCCCATACCTGTTCTTTTTCATCCCAATCAAAGCCTACTGCCCTTGCCTTGTCCTGCATGCGATATGCTTTCACAAGTGCCGGCATAGTATTTGGAACACCGCTCAAAACCCGTTTCTTCGTATTTTCCTTCAGCTTAATTTGCTCCCAATTTTCTTCAACTTCCTGAGAATCTCTCACTTTAACATCACCAAAAATATGAGGATGACGGAATATTAATTTTTCACTAATCCCTTTTAAAACATCCGTAATATCAAAAGCTGATTTTTCTGAACCAATTTTTGCGTAAAACACAATATGCAGCAAAATATCTCCCAGCTCCTCACGAATTGAATCCAAATCATTATTTATTATTGCATCAGCAAGCTCGTAAGTTTCTTCAATTGTCAATGTTCTTAATGATTCAAGCGTTTGCTTGCTGTCCCATGGGCATTTTTCCCGTAGTTCATCCATAATATCTAACAGACGCTTAAATTCTTGTAATGATGATTCCATGATAAAAAATTTTGGACAAAGGAATGGAAACATTTTTAATAGATAAAGCATTGGATGAAAAAGTTTGTAACAGACAAGGCTTAGTTTTCAACCATAAAAAATCACAAAATCGAATTATAATATAGGAAACCTGAAATGAAAAACTTATTTTGATTGAAATGAAAAACCGATACCCGCCTCAACAGTCTCTGCCTTAAATCCATATGCCTTTACCGATACATTAACAAACAAATTTTCAATGGGATAATATCGAAAACCAAGTCGCTCATAAGCCCACTCATCAGCTCTCAAACCCAGAATTCCATTTTTATCAGGAGATGGAATAATATAAACCCCACCTGCAATAATGATGCTTAACCGCTTGAGCATAAATTCATGATTGATTGCCATACCCAAACGGGACAAATCTTTCCAATTATAATCATGAAACTCAAATCCGTTCCAATATGACCAATTAAATGATTCATTGTAAAATCCATCAAGTGACAAACCCACCTTTCGGTGAGCAGCATACCGGTAATTATATCCTAAAGTGATTGCAGCCGTGGTGTACATCTGATTTGTTCCAACATTAGCAGTTTCTGTCCCGATATTTACCCTACCAGCGGCACCCATCGCATAAATTTCATGATTTGGATTCCAGACAATCGGGCGTTTTGCCCCGGAAAATTGATTGTACTCTCCTTTTAAATAATGCAAAACACCAAGATTAAGGTGCAACTGATTTAATCCTTTGTTTGGGATTCGTGTCCCTCCATTCGAATAATGCGTTAACCCGACACCCAGTCCAAAAGCCGTTTCTTTTGTCAACCAGTATCTGCCTTGAAACCCGGTATTAAACAGATAATTTACCCAGGTTGAGATTGCAATGTTTTCCGGATTATCATATTGATTAAATCGTTCAGAAACATATGTTAAACCACTTGTCAAGCGATACATGATTTCAAAATCAGCTTGTCGCACAATCGGAACCTCAAGAAATCCATAAAACCCGACAGCATATCCGAGTACATCGGGATTATTCATGTAATCATAATGTAAACCAAAGCCTGTCATTGGGTAATTATAGGCCACATGCCAATTTTCATTCCCCGCCATTTGCATCCCGACTTCTAACTCAGCCCCCTGAACTAAACCTTTTTGAAGACTTTCCATACCTAAACGATGAGGCATCACTTGCCCGGTTAAGTATTTACCGCTCACAAATATTGGCAAATTGCTAAGTTGCGCAAATCCAGTAAGTGTTACCAAGCTAATTATTGCAGTAATCAATGCTTTCATCATTCAAAAAATTCAATCCTTATTTGTACCCCAACTTCTAAATTCATTAATTGTCGGACATTTGCTTCTCGCATGGCAATTTCCAATAAATTTAACGAATTAAATAATGCTAAAAATTCTCCTTGTTTTACACTAAGGTAAGATTCCGATATTTTACGGATTTGATTTCTTTCCGAGATAAAACTCATCACAAACTTTCGTCCGTTTCTTGCAGCTTCAAATTGATCACGCTCCAAATTTGTCATAGCATTTCCAAAGGAATCAAAATAAACGATGCCAACATACATCAGGTTTCCTTCCGTTACCGGGATAAGTGCAGTGTTTTCCATTACCTTACTCTCTGCACATCCGATTTCTTCTGGAGTCATGCCTTTTGCAATGGCCGCGGCAAGCTGAGCAAACACATGATATTCCGGGAAGCTGCTTCCTTCATACTCAAGGGCATCATTTACTAAATACACATGCTCAGGCTGCTCTCCTATAATAAATGGCCAATATCCTAAATCAGCACCAATAAAGTAGTGCGACTTATGAACAATTAACAACTGCGGTGTTTTGGGTGATGCTGAAGAATTCACGCAATTTAAATGGATACTTCCTTTAGGAAATTTCTTCCACGCAGCTTTCAAAACAAAGGCAGCTTCCATGCTGTCAAATTGGGAAATATCATGTGTGATGACAGACAGGTCATATCCTGAAGTCAGTTGCAACAAACGAGATCTGAGACTTACTGTATAAAAGTCTTCCTTCTGCCAATCAGATATGATGCTGATATTTTTTTGCATGGATAAAAAAAGCCATTTTTGTCAGTATAAAATTAGAAAATTAAATATTTTTGCATAACAATATTATGACAGAAAGATCATTTCTTATCAACATGCCAGATCCAAGCGCTTTGCATGGGTTAAATGATACCAATTTGGAGATCATTAAGCAGCATTTCCCGAAACTCAAACTAGTTTTTCGTGGTGATAATGTCAAAGCAATCGGCGACAGTGAGCAAATAACTAAGTTTGGAGATTGTCTGGATTTAATGGTAAATTATCATGACAAGTTTCAAAAATTGACTACCGACAATGTACGCGAGATATTGAATGCAGGTCCCGGAATGTCTGAGTCAATCCGACATTCCGATGACGATATTTTAGTTTATAGTACGCTTGGAAAACCAATCAGAGCCCGTACTGAAAATCAAAAAAAGCTGGTTGAATTATCGAAAGATAATGATTTGCTTTTGGCGATTGGTCCTGCAGGTACCGGAAAAACCTACACAGCAATTGCACTGGCTGTTAAAGCACTCAAAGACAGAAAAGTTAAACGTATTATTTTAAGCCGCCCTGCAGTTGAAGCCGGGGAAAACCTGGGTTTTTTACCCGGAGATTTAAAAGAAAAACTTGACCCTTATTTGCAACCACTTTATGATGCATTATTAGATATGCTGCCATACAAAAAGCTGGAGAAAATGTTGGAGGAACAAGTTATTCAAATTGCACCGCTTGCTTTCATGCGTGGACGAACTCTCAGCAATTCATTCGCCATTTTAGACGAAGCACAAAACGCAAGTATAAATCAACTAAAAATGTTTTTAACCCGCATGGGTGAGCAATCACAATTTATTGTAACGGGCGACATTACACAAATTGATTTACGCCATAAATCAGACAGCGGATTACCTTATGCAATGGATATCTTAAAAAATATTAAAGGAATCGGGATTGTGAAAATGGGCAGGGAAGATATCATTCGCCATAAGTTGGTTAACGATATTGTCAAAGCCTATGAAGATTCAGAAAACAAATAAAATAAATATATGGAAACAATTACGAATGCAAATTTTGATTTCCCAGGTGTGAAAAATGTATATCACGGGAAAGTGCGTGAAGTTTACACAATTAAAAACGACCTACTGGTTATGGTTGTTTCTGATCGAATTTCTGCGTTTGATGTTGTCCTGCCGAAAGGAATTCCATTCAAAGGACAGGTATTAAATCAAATTGCATCAGAGTTTTTAGATGCAACAAAAGACATTGTCCCGAATTGGAAAATCAGCACTCCGGATCCTATGGTTACTATTGGACATTATTGTGACCCATTTCCGGTTGAAATGATTGTTCGCGGGTATTTGACAGGTAGCTCATGGCGTGCGTATAAAAAAGGAGCCCGTGATATTTGCGGTGTGCCGATTCCTGAGGGGATGAGAGAACATCAGGCATTTGAAAGTCCGATTTTAACACCAACGACTAAGGCAGAACAAGGTGAGCATGATGAAAATATTTCCCGTGAAGAAATTCTGCGCCAGGGATTGGTTTCTGAAGAGGACTACCTGAAATTAGAGAAATACTCACTTGAGCTTTTTAAACGGGGATCTGAAATTGCCGAAAAACATGGTTTAATTTTGGTTGATACCAAATATGAATTTGGCAAAAAAGATGGGCAAATATATTTAATTGATGAAATTCACACGCCTGATTCATCCCGCTATTTTTATAAAGAAGGCTATCAAGCACGTTTTGACAAAGGAGAAGCTCAACGACAATTAAGTAAAGAATTTGTTCGCGAGTGGTTAATGGAAAACGGATTTCAAGGAGAAGCCGGTCAAACACTTCCTGAAATATCAGATGAAAAAGCCAATGAAATCAGCCAACGATATATTGAGCTGTATGAAAAAATCACGGGACGTAAATTTGAAAAAGCAAATAATGAGAATCTTAAGTCAAGAATTGAAAACAATGTGAAAAATGCAATGGCTTCACTTTTGAAATAAAACGAGACAAAATTGCAATAAAAAAAAAGCACCTCGTGAGGTGCTTTTTTTATTTAGAATCAGAATTAGATTATTCTTTATCAGCGGCTTCATCTTTCTTGTCAGCGGCTTCATCTTCTGCTTTATCCTCAGCTTTTTCTGCTTTAGGTGCAGCTTTTTTAGCTTTGGGTTTCGCTTCAGGTTTTTCCTCTGATTTCGGAGCGGCTGCTTTTTCAGCTTTAGCTTCTTCCTTTGGAGCCTCTTCCTTTTTAGTTTCAGCTTTCGGAGTCTCTTCATTAGCTTCTGCTTTCGGAGTCTCCTCACTAGCTTCTGCTTTCGGAGTCTCTTCATTAGCCTCTGCTTTCGGAGTCTCTTTCACTTCCGCTTTTTTCGTTTTCTTAGGAGCTTTTGAAGCTTTCTCCTGATCTTCCATTTGCTGTTTCAATTCAGCGAGTCCGGAAACATCACCAAGTGTAGTTTTTTCAATCTTATCATTCATCTTATTGACAGGACGACCACCTTGTTTTTTACCGGATTTTTTCGGTTGTTCACCTTGTTGTGCACGATTTTCATCTTCGTGGATACGTGAGTGAGAAACGAAAATTTTCTTCGCATCTTTATTGAATTCAACAACTTTGAAGTTCATTTTTTCATCCTGTTTTGCAGGAGTTCCGTCCTCTTTCACAAGATGTTTCGGAGTCGCAAATCCTTCAACACCATATGGTAAAGAAATTACAGCACCTTTATTGTTAAGGTCAGTAATTGTTCCTTCGTGGATACTTCCAGGGCCAAAGATTGTTTCAAACACATCCCATGGATTTTCTTCCAATTGTTTGTGTCCGAGACTCAGGCGACGGTTTTCTTTGTCCACCTCAAGTACAACAACTTCCATTTCAATACCGATTTGTGTGAATTCTGCAGGATGCTTGATTTTCTTAGTCCATGACAAGTCACTGATATGGATAAGTCCGTCAACACCTTCTTCAAGCTCAACAAATACACCAAAGTTTGTAAAGTTACGAACTTTCGCTTTGTGGCGTGAGCTTACAGGATATTTTTCTTCAATATCAGCCCATGGATCTGGATAAAGTTGTTTGATACCGAGTGACATTTTGCGCTCTTCGCGGTCAAGGGTAAGAATAACTGCTTCAACTTCATCTTTCACATTCATAAACTCTTGTGCAGAGCGTAAGTGCTGTGACCAAGACATTTCAGAAACGTGGATAAGTCCCTCAACACCGGGAGCAATTTCAACAAATGCACCATAGTCAGCCATAACCACAACTTTACCTTTAACTTTATCACCCACTTTAAGGTTTTCATCAAGGGAATCCCATGGATGTGGAGTAAGCTGTTTAAGACCAAGCGCAATCCGTCTTTTGTCATTATCAAAGTCGAGAATAACCACTTGGATTTTTTCGTCGAGATTAACAATTTCTTCAGGATGTTGTACGCGTCCCCAAGACAAGTCAGTAATATGGATTAATCCGTCCACACCGCCGAGGTCCACAAATACACCGTAAGATGTAATATTTTTAACGGTACCTTCAAGGACTTGACCTTTCTCAAGTTTCGCAATAATTTCTTTTTTCTGAGCTTCCAGTTCTGCTTCAATAAGTGCTTTGTGAGAAACAACCACGTTTTTGTATTCTTGGTTAATTTTCACCACTTTGAAGTTCATGGTTTTCTCAACAAACTGATCGTAATCGCGGATAGGTTTCACATCGATTTGTGAACCAGGCAAGAATGCCTCGATACCGAATACATCGACAATCATACCACCTTTTGTGCGACACTTAATGAAACCTTTAATAATTTCATCATGTTCAAACGCAGAGTTAACACGTTCCCAGCTACGCAATGAACGAGCTTTTTTGTGGGAAAGAATAAGCTGTCCGTCAGGATCCTCGAGTGTCTCTACCATAACCTCGACTTTATCGCCGGGTTGGAGGTCTGGATTGTAACGGAATTCTGTTGCATTAATGACAGCCTCAGATTTGTAACCAATATTAACAACAACTTCACGTTTGTTAAAACTGACTACGATTCCGTCAATTACTTCATTTTCATTAACGGTTGAAAGCGTTTCGTCATAAACATTTTCGAGCTTTTCCATTTCGTCTTTGGAATAAACCTCTTCAGTTCTGCCGCCGTCTTCCCAATCAAAATCATCAGTAGGAGTTGCCCAGTCGGTTACAGCCTCAGGGTGTACAGCTTCTTCAGTTTCTTCAGTTTCAGCAGGTTCAGTTTCTGCTTTTGCTTCTGTTTCAGCTTTTGACTCAACAGGAGCTTGTTTCTTTTCTTGCTGATTTTCAGCCGGTTGCTCATTATTTTGAGCATCCATGTTTTTTTCTTCAGTCATCTAATTTCTTTTGTTAATTAGTAGTTAGACATTATTTATAGATTTCACGAGCCGCAAAAGTACCCATTTTTCTGAAAACGACAAGGGAAAGTGCTGAAAAATTGCATGTTATCCTTTTTTTTTAAATTGTCAACAAATTTTGCTTTTCATATGTTATATTAGCAGAAACATTAAATTATTACACATGAAAAAAATTGCCATCGTTTATTGGCCTTTACATGGAAATGTAAGTAGAGCCGCAAAAAAAATCCACTCACTCATCGCAGAAAAAGCCGACCTATTTGATTTAGCGTCTTTCAGCTCTCTCGAAATACAACAATACGATTATTTTATTGTCGGAAATTCGACTGTCGGCGCAGATGCATGGCAAGATGCAAACACCAAAGACAAATGGTTACCCTTTTTCAAACAGATGGAATTTGAGGAAATCTCTATGGAAGGAAAAAAAGTTGCATTATTCGGACTGGGAGATCAAATTCTGTATCCCGATCATTTTATTGACGGCCTAGCAATTCTTAAAAATGAATTTGAAAAACTTGGTGCTGAAATTCATGGCGAATGGTCATCTGAAGGATATGAACACACCGGTTCACAAGCAGAAAAACACGGAAAATTCTTCGGTCTGGCTTTGGATGAAGATCATCAGGATAATCAAACTGAAACACGAGCTGAAAAATGGCTGCAACAGTTAAGCAAGTTTGGTTTCTAGTGCGAAACAAAAGCATAAAAAAACAGTCCATAATGGACTGTTTTTTTTATTTTTCTCGTTTCAGAATTAACCCAATCCTTTCGGCAACAGGAGGATGAGAATAAGACAACTTAACCATAAGGGGATGTGGTGTTAAATTGGACAAGTTTTTTGCAGACAACTTTTTCAATGCTGATATCAATGATTTTCCGTATCCGTAATATGTAGCAAAACCATCGGCTTCCCGTTCGTTTTTTCGAGATAAGGCATGCATAAAAACCCCAGTTATTGCAGACAGAGGAGTGTAAAGCACAGCAAAACCAATGGCGCCGATATGAAAACTTGCCGACTCCACACCCAAGGCTTGTGAAAACACATCCTGACCAACAAAGAGTCCGAAAACAAACAACACAAATCCGGTATTTACAGTTGATATAATCAGTGATTTACGGATATGATTTTTTCGAAAATGTCCGATTTCATGAGCTAAGACAGCAACAATCTCACCCTCCTCAAAATCATTGATTAACGTATCGTATAACACAATTCTCTTTTTCTTTCCAAGTCCGGTAAAGTAAGCGTTAGCACGGGTTGATCGCTTTGAACCATCAATAACAAACACATTATCCAAGCGAAAACCGGCATTATCTGCAAATTCGGAAATTTTATCTCTCAGGCTTCCTGCCTCCAAGGGTGTTTGTTTGTTAAAAAGCGGAACAATTAATGAGGAATAAAATTCTGCCATAAAAATTGAAAACACACTTATAAGTATCCATGCCAAAAGCCAAAACCAAGTTTCTGTAGCCTGCCAGATAAGAATAACAAGCGCAAGCAGCCCACCGCCGATAATTGCACTGACAAACATCGACTTGATTGTATCAAAAATAAAGGTCTTTGGATTAGTTTTATTAAATCCGAATTTTTCTTCAATCACAAAGGTATCATAAATCGAAAACGGAAGGGACAAAATAAAAGCAGCCATTCCAATTACAGCAAAAAATGCCAGTGCCAGCCAAACTTCAGAATCAATATATTGCCTTAAAAAGCCATCTAGGAAAGCAAATCCATCGAAAATAAACATAGACACAGTGAGGATAAACATTAACACGGAAGAAAACAATCCGATTTTAAAATTCACCCTGCTATAATCCTGAAATTTCTTATATTCCTTTTCATCATACACATCCTGCACAGATTCAGGCACCGGCTTTTTTCTCCATTTGTAATTCAAAACGGACGTCCACTTGCCAAAAACAAAATCGACAATGAGAATGATTAAAATAGATGCAAATACAAAGTCAGATGTTATCATATGATTGAAATTTATTACAAAGATAGCATATAAAAAAGCCGTCTGCAATGCAAACGGCTTTTCGATATAATCGTTTATTTATTATTCTTGATTTGCAAGTCTGGTATAATATCTATATCTCCATTTTGCATCTTCTTCAACAATTTTGAACAAGCGATCTGCTTCTTCTGGGAATGTTTTCATCAATGATGAATAACGCACTTCACTGCGAATGAAGTCCTGGAAGAGAGACCAATCCGGCTCTTTGCTATCAAGTTGGAACGGATTTTTACCTTCTTTTTCCAACAATGGATTGTAGCGATAATTATGCCAGTATCCTGATTTCACGGCGAGATTTTCTTCAAGTTGAGTTTTACCCATCCCAAGTTTCAATCCGTGGTTAATACAAGGAGCATAAGCAATAATTAATGATGGTCCCGGATAAGCTTCCGCTTCTTTAATTGCTTTGAAGTACTGATTTTGGCTGGCACCCATTGCAACTTGTGCAACATAAACACCACCATAAGTCATTGCCATTGCGCCAAGGTCTTTTTTACGGTTTTTCATTCCGCTGGCAGCAAATTTAGCAACTGCACCAACCGGAGTTGATTTAGAAGCCTGACCACCTGTGTTGGAATAAACCTCAGTATCAAGTACGAGAATATTTACATCACGTCCTGTTGCAATCACATGGTCGAGTCCGCCATAACCGATATCATTAGCCCAACCGTCACCTCCGATAATCCATACAGATTTTTTCACGAGATAATCTTTGTGCTTAACAATCTGTTTAGCCGCTTCATCATTCATGCTTTCCATTTTTGCAAGCAATTCAGCACTTACAGCTTCAGACGCTTCAGTATCTTTCATGGAAGCAATCCATTTCTCACCTAAGGCTTTAGTGTCAGCATCCCAGTTTGCTTCTTCAATCCAGATTTTAATTTTCTCCTGGACTTTCTCAATCCCGGTGGCAATACCAAACCCATATTCTGCATTATCTTCAAACAATGAATTTGCCCATGCAACCCCTTTTCCTGATTTGTAATTTGTGGTATAAGGAGTACTTGGTGCAGAACCGCCGAAAATTGAAGAACAACCGGTTGCATTTGCAACGACCATACGTTCTCCAAAGAGTTGAGTTACTGCTTTAATATATGGAGTTTCTCCACAACCTGCGCACGCACCGGAGAATTCAAACAATGGTTGTGCAAACTGCGAGTTTTTAACGGATTTTTCTTTTGGTAATACCGTGTCTTTATAACCCACCTTTTCATCCATGTATTTGAAACGATCAGCTTCTTCCATTTGGGTAGCAAGCGGTTTCATGTCAAGGGCTTTGGTTTTCGCTGGACAAACATCCACACAGTTTCCGCAACCGGTACAATCCAATGGAGTTACCTGCATGACAAATTTGAATTCCTTAGTTTTTCCAATGCCTTGAATTGCACGTGTTCCTTTAGGTGCATTTTCAAGTTCTTCTTCAGTGAGAAGGAAAGGACGAATTGCAGCGTGTGGACAAACATATGCACATTGATTACACTGAATACAGTTATCTTCAATCCATTCGGGAACATTCACGGCAATACCGCGCTTTTCCCATTTAGTAGTTCCTGCAGGGAAAGAACCGTCTTCGCGTCCGACAAATGTTGAAACAGGAAGATCATCACCCATTTGAGCATTCATAACATCAGCAACGGTTTTAACAAATTCGGGTGCATCTTCAAATGAAAATGGATGGAATTTTTCAGAATCGATTGATTTCCATTCGGCAGGAATTTCAACTTTGGTCACATCACCGCCACGGTCAACCGCTTTATTGTTCATATTAACAACGTCTTCACCTTTACGTCCAAATGATTTTACAATCATTTTTTTCATTTCTTCAACCGCTTTGTCGTAAGGTATTACTTCAGAAATTTTAAAGAAAGAAGACTGCATAATTGTATTGGTACGATTACCAAGACCAATTTCTTCAGCAATTTCTGTTGCATTGATAATATAGAATTTGATATTTTTCTCAGCCAGAGCTTTCTTCATGTAATCCGGCAAACGTTTTTTGGTTTCTTCTGCATCCCAAATTGAGTTCAAGAGGAAGGTTCCTCCTTCTTTGATTCCACGCAACATGTCGTAACGCTCAAGATATGCAGGTACGTGACATGCAACAAAATCAGGAGTAGTTACCAAATATGGGGAACGAATCGGGTGATCACCGAAACGGAGGTGAGACGCAGTAAATCCGCCGGATTTTTTGGAATCATATGCAAAATAAGCCTGACAGAATTTATCGGTTGTATTTCCAATAATTTTGATGCTATTTTTGTTTGCACCAACGGTACCATCAGAGCCCAATCCAAAGAATTTCGCTTCATAAGTTCCTTCAGAAACAACAGAAACTTCAGGGGTTAATGGTAATGATTTGAATGAAACATCATCAACAATACCAACGGTAAAGTCATTTTTCGGTTCCGCCATTTTTAAATTATCATACACACTAATCAACATTGCAGGCGTGGTATCTTTTGATGACAATCCGTAACGACCACCAACGATTAACGGTTGATGTTCTTTTCCGTAGAAAATATTTTTCACGTCGAGATACAACGGTTCACCTTCTGCACCGATTTCTTTTGTGCGGTCAAGCACAGCAATACGTTTTACTGTTTCGGGCATTGCTTTCAAGAAATATTTTGCAGAGAATGGACGATACAGATGAACTGCAATTACACCGACTTTTTCCCCTTTTTTGACGAGACTGTCAACAACTTCACGTAAAGTATCAGTTACAGAACCCATTGCAATCACAACATTTTCAGCATCTTTCGCACCATAGTATCCGAAAGGATGATATTCACGACCTGTCATTTTTGTAATTTCCTGCATATAAGATTCTACGACATCAGGAATTTCATCATAAAAGTTGTTGACAACTTCACGTGACTGGAAATATACGTCAGGATTTTGTGCAGTACCACGTGTTACGGCATGTTCAGGATTCAGTGAATTATCTCTGAATTGCTGAATTTTATCCATATCCACGAGTTTTGCCATATCCTCATTCTCGAAATACTCAACTTTCTGGATTTCATGTGAGGTCCGAAAACCATCAAAGAAATGCAAGAAAGGGATACGAGTTTTTATGGATGCCAAATGCGCGATTGGAGCAATGTCCATAATTTCCTGAACACTACCGGTAGCTAACATTGCAAAACCAGTCATGCGACAGCTCATCACATCACTATGATCACCAAAAATTGACAAAGCCTGTGCTGCAATACTCCGTGCTGATACATGAAAAACCCCGGGTAATAATTCACCGGAAATTTTATACATGTTCGGAATCATCAACAACAGTCCCTGTGATGCAGTATAGGTTGATGTCAAAGCACCAGCCTGAAGTGCACCATGGACAGCGCCGGCAGCACCAGCCTCTGATTGCATTTCTTCAACCTGAACGGTTTGATTAAAAATATTTTTTCTTCCTCCTGCTGCCCACTCATCAACATATTCTGCCATGTTGGATGATGGGGTAATCGGATAAATACATGCGACTTCGCTAAACATGTAAGCAACGTGTGCTGCTGCCATATTTCCTTCGCAAGTCATGAATTTCTTAGTTTTACTCATGTCTGTTCGGATATTAATTACACATTAAATAATTCGTTCATTAAAACATTCCCAACTAATATTTTGGGACTGCTAAATTAACAGAATTAAATGGTTTTCAAGCATTATTTTATGTGTTTTGCAATACTTAGTACTAACTTAAAACAGGTCTAAACAAGCAAACATGCTAAACTTATATTTCAGGATAGTTTTTATTGCTAAATCAAAGGTTTTTAACGCTATGAAGTTGAAAACTCATAAATAATTAAGAAAATTTTAAATGATTTTCTAAAAAATTGCACCGATTTTTGCACTTCCTGCGTTAATAGGAAAAACATATTTAATAAATGAAATTACTGAAAACATATTTATTGCTTATCATACTTTCCTCACCTGTGTTTGCCACTAGCTTAATGGCACAGCAAGATAGTTTGGTTTTTGAAAACCGTCTCAGAGTTTCAACCGGTTATATGCAGAGCAATTTTTTCCGTTTTCGGGAACCTGAGCAATCTGTAAATATCAAAAATGGAATTGCCAGAGAAATTGGATTCACTTACTCCTATCCTATGGATGATAAACTGGCTTTGGGCTTTGGCTTATCTTATCTGACAACAACAAATCAAGCATATAAATATTTGACTAAAAGCAGCCTGAGAACATCGGAGTTTAGCTTAGATTTTGAACAAACTTCTGAATTAGTTTATTTACCTGTCTTTTTGCAGCACAATTTTACTGATTGGTTCGCCATAAAAATGGGGGTGTCCATAGAAATTGCCGTTGCAAGCACTGATTATTATAATCAAAACGGGTTAGGCTTTTTTGGGAGCACTGTCTTTCATTACATGCCAAATAATCGGCTTGACATTGGTTTTGAACCCATGGTACATGCTACCGCAATGTTACCAATTCCACAAGAATTTTACCAACAACACATTTTGTTATTTGGGGCAAATGCTTATGTTGCTGTCCATTTCTAATTTGCTGATTTTTTCGCATTTCGACCTTCCATCCAATGATAAATTGTCGGTAAAACAAATAATGTCAACAATCTGGCACGAACAGAAATAAAATTTGTTTTTGCCAGTTGATATTCTGCCCGAATTGACTCCATTTCAGACTAATTTGTAATTCCTTTTCCTGCAAGTTCTTCATTTCTGTCTAATCTGCCTTTTTGATATTGCAAATTTGAATTTCCTTGTAAGAAATCTGACAACAATTGTCCGTATTCCAAACTTTCAATTTTGATAATAAATCAGTTCTGGATTTGCTAATCCGGATTGTGATTTCCAAGCATTTTTTACTTGCTCGGTTTCAGCATTTAATCGATTAAGTTCCGGATTCATTTCCATAGAAAGTGACAAAGCCTTATCTAAACTTAATATTTCCTTTTCATCATGATTATCAGATTGTGCAAAGTTGAAATTTGCAAATCCGAAAAACAAAAAGACAATCAGAACCTTTAAAAATATTGTTGCATAATTATTAATTTGCTTTTTAAAATAACATTTTAAAAAGACAAAAGTTTTACCAAATTGTTTAATAAAAAAAACATCACATATTAAAGTAATATTTATTATCTTTACCATAGAAAAGTCAAGTTTAATATGCGTTTTAGGGGAGACCAAACATATATTGGGGAGGAAGGTCGTCTTACAATAAAAATGGCTCGTGTAGGCATTATTGCCGGATTATTGATATACGGACTTTTTGGCATTATTGATCCTTTCATGGTTCCCAGCCAATTTAAAACCATCTGGTTAATCCGGTTTGGGTTTGTCATTCCATCAATTCTAATTGTTTTTGCCTTCACTTATACAAAACAATTTCCACTGCTTGCAAAACTCATATTAAAAACGCTTTTATTCATTGGAGAAATCGGGATTCTTGCAATGATATACATCGCAAAACCAAATGAAGGCGCTTTTCTGGCATATTATGCAGGGCTGATACTCGTCATATTATGGTCAGGATTTATTTTCCGTTTCAGCTTTGCAGAATCAACATTTTATTTTATTTCCATACTTATATTCTATAATGCCATTGCGCTGTTCAAACAAAATATTTTATCGTACGACACAAGTTCGCTTGAATATGGGTGGTATATCGGAAACAATTTCTTCCTGGCTGCAACCGGGATTTTAGCACTGATAGGCACAAATCATTTAGATAATTATTTTAACGAATTAAGAAATAAAAACACCCAGCTAATATCAGATCAAGAAGCGCTTGAAACCGCAAAAAACAAAGCACAAGAAAGCGACAAATTGAAAACTGCCTTTTTAACAAATATGAGTCATGAAATAAGAACTCCGATGAATGGCATCATTGGGTTTTCAGAATTATTTGTGGACAATGAATCAACGGAGGAAGATAAGGCACATTACGCTAAGATTGTTATTAATAGTGGAAAACAGCTATTGCGAATTGTAAATGACATTCTGGATTTATCCAAAATTGAAACGAATCAGGTCAGCATACAGAAACGCACTAAAGATTTGCGTATCGGATTTAAACACACATATGAAGTTTTTAACAGAATATGTAATGAAAAAGGCTTAGAATTAATTGCTGATTTTTCTGAAAATGAAGCATGTTACATTAACACAGACCACACTAGGCTGTTTCAGGTAATAAATAATCTACTGGAAAATGCCATTAAATTCACCAGTACAGGACAGATTAAATTTGGATATAAATCAAAAGATAAAGAACTGCTAATATTTGTTAAGGACTCAGGGATAGGCATATCCGAAGATTATCAGGATTTAATTTTCGAACGGTTTCGTCAATTAGAAACCAGTCAAACACGCATGTATAGTGGAACCGGACTGGGCTTATCAATATCCAAACAATTAATTTTACTCCTAAACGGCAAATTATGGCTTGAATCAAAAGAAAATAAAGGAAGCACTTTTTTTATTTCCTTACCTCCGTGCGAAAATTCTTATATTGACCATCAAAATAACAAACGGAAAACAAGAACCTTAAGCCTAAAAAGTGAAAAACATATTCTTATTGCTGAAGACGAGGACAATAATTTTCTGCTATTAAAAATTTATTTAAAAAATACTTTTACAAAAATTGGTCATGCAAAAGATGGAAAACAAGCCATTGAATACGTAAAAAATCACAAGGATATCGATTTAATCCTTATGGATATTAAAATGCCAAATATTAATGGTGTAGAAGCAATGCAGGAAATTCGCAAAACAAACAGCAACATCCCAATTATTGCCCAAACCGCATTTGTAATGGCAGATGACAAACGCAAATTAATGGGATATGGTTTTGATGATTACATCCCAAAGCCTATTGAATCAAAAGTTTTATTTGATATGCTAAATGACTATCTCGCGTAAGCGTTTTTGTCAAGGATTTTAAACGAATCCCTATCATTCAGCACCGGAAATTTTTCACGAAAAACCGCTAAATCAGATTTTTTAATTTGCACATCGCAATATGCTTCCTGATAATCAGCACAGGTCGCAAGTTTATTTCCTTTGGCATCAATTAAAACACTATCACCGGCGTAATTTAAGCCCATACCGTCTTTGCCAACCCGATTTACACCGGCAACAAAACACTGATTTTCCAATGCACGTGCTTTCAGTAAAGTCGTCCAAACATCACGACGGGAATCTGGCCAATTTGCTACATAGAGCAGCAAATCATAACTATGGATATTACGACTCCACACAGGAAAACGCAAATCATAACAAATTAAAGGCATGATTTTCCAATCTTTATACTCAACAATTAATCGCTTATCTCCGGCAGCATAATAATGATGCTCCTCTCCCATGGTAAAGAGATGCCGCTTGTCATAATACTCACATTCATCATTTGGTTTAATGAACACCAGGCGATTATAATATTTTTTTCGGTCACGGATAACCAAAGAGCAAATAATTGCCGTATCCGACTTATCGGCAAGTTGCTGCAATGCATTAACGGATTCGCCCGGCCAGACTTGAGCAACATTTTGCACAGCCATGGTAAATCCACTTGAAAACATTTCGGGGCAAATCAACAAATCAACACCTGAAAGATCATCAGCCATATCATTGAGCTTCTGCAAATTCGCATTTGCAGCCTGCCATTTCAAATCAGCCTGAAACAATCGTATATTTAATTTATTGCTCATAATGCGGATTAAAATTTTCGGGATGCTTTGCCGTAACACCAATAAAATCTTTTTTTAATGTATTGATAAAATCCAAATCATTAGGAATGCTTTCATACATATTTGCTAAACCCATAGTTTTCCTCTTATAATCCATTTTCCCAAGCACGAGTGGAACATTGGCTTTTTTTGCAATTCGCAGCGCACCGGTTTTCCATTTCTCAACTGGCTTACGCGTTGCTTCAGGCGTAATTACAAGTGTGAACTCATCAGCTTCTTCAAAATATTTCAGCATTTGTTCAACAAGCCCCACGGGATGTTTTCGATACACCGGAACACCACCCAATGCTTTCAATAACGGACTCAAATACCAAGTAAACATTTCTGATTTGATGAGGATTCGCGGCTTAATTCCTTGTGTCATAAAATACAATTTCCCCCACACAAAATCCCACATACTGGTATGCGGCGCCATAATACAAATCGATTTTTTTATCGCAGGATATTGATCGGAAATCTGCCATCCGGATAATTTGAGAATTAAGCGTGCAAATCGTTTTTTCATAAGACAGTTAAATCAATTTCATGTGCATCCTCAAATCGCTGAATAATATGATCTGCATCTCGTAAACGCACACCGAGCTCCATCTTACAATCCACAGCAAAATCACGTGTAACCACTTCCAAATTTGCATCATTTATAAGCCTGCTCACCTGATCCATCATTGGATAATCAAAACGTATTTTGAAATATTTCATTTGATAATGCGTCTCAATCTGCGCAGCACTCAAGGCTTCATAAGCAGCTGTTTTATAGGCATTAATCAAGCCGGGAACTCCGAGCTTAGTTCCGCCGAAATATCGCACAACAACAAGAAGAACATTTGTTAATTCAAAAGAGCGAATCTGTCCTAGCACAGGAGCTCCACTTGAATTTGAAGGTTCCCCATCATCACTAGCCCGATAAGTTTTCCCATCAGAACCCATAATAAATGCATATACATGGTGTCTGGCATCGTGATGAGATTTTCGCAATTCATACTGATGAAACTTCACCTCTTCTTCTGTTTTTACGGGAAAAGCAAAAGCATGGAACTTACTGCCTCTATCTTTAAAAAAACCACTGGATTTTGATTTTATACTTTTGTATATATCGCTATTATCACTCATCATTTCGTAATATACAATACTGCAATTGCCACAATACATGTTATAAGTCCGATCCAATTTAAGCGGGTTAATCGCTCTTTGAAAAAGACAAAGCCAATCATCGCAGACAAGGCAATGATTCCGATATTATTAATTCCAAAAATAACGGAACTGTCAAATACTTTTGAATTCAGGGCACGAATCAAGAAATAAATGGATCCATAATTAACAATCCCAAGCCCAGCGCCAAGAGCAAGAAGCCGCGGATTTTTAAATGCTCTAAAGGTTTTTGGTCTTGTCAGCATGATAATTATTCCTACCAAAAACGAAACGGAAAACAATAAGGCAGTAAACACACTTGATATTTCATCATTAACATGAGTTTCCTGTGCATATTTCACAAGTGAATCTACACATCCCATTCCAAGAAAAAGAATTATTGGCACCCAAAACTGTTTGCTGAGTTTTCCGTCTTTTCGTTTTTTATAAACTGCCAGAACTAAGCCCAATAAAGCTAATATTAAACCAAAAACCTTGATATTTGTAACAGGCTCATTAAAATAAATAATTGAAAACAGAATTGGGATAACAACCGACATTTTACTCGCCAGTGTTGTCAATGACATTCCGCTAACAATTGATGAATAGCCAATAACAAAGAACATCAGAATAAAAAGCACTCCGATTATAATGGCCAAAGGTGCCCAATCTGCATTAAAAATTTCCGTGACCATAGCCCGATTTGGGGAAATTGCAAACCCCAGTAATCCGGCGACCAGATAATTAATAACAATACCATTTAAGTTTGGTAATTTGTATTTATCGAACAATTTGAAGAATACAAAGATTCCGGTTGCTGACAATATGGTTAATAGTACCCAAATCATAATTTTTCAATAAAATAAATTTCAAAGATAAAAAAAGCGTAAAACCGCTCGTTTAATCCTAAAAAAAAAAGAGGCCGAAGCCTCCTTATAACTTTTTACATTTTCAACTTTTTATCAATTTCTTCGATATAATATTTAAATCGTTTATCGGTATCCATCAGGTTATTGACAGTTTTGCAAGCGTGTAAAACTGTTGCATGATCTTTTCCTCCTATGTTTGCTCCTATTGATGCAAGGGATGATTTTGTCATGCTTTTTGCAAAATACATCGCAATTTGTCTTGCCTGTACAACTTCCCGTTTTCTGGTTTTAGAATTCAATTTTTCAACACTCATATTAAAGTAATTACAAACTACTTTTTGAATGTAATCAATAGAAATTTCGCGTCGTGAATTTTTCACAAGCTTATCAATCATTTGCTTAGCAAGTTCGAGCGTAATTTCCTTGCGATTAAGCGTTGATTGCGCAAGAATGGAAATTAATGCACCTTCGAGTTCCCGAATATTAGATGTAATATGAGAAGCAATATATTCTAAAATTTCATCATCAATATTAATTCCATCCTGATAGGATTTCATTTTCAGGATTTCGATTCGTGTTTTAAAATCCGGCTCCTGCACATCGGCGGAAAGGCCCCATTTAAAGCGGCTCAATAAGCGTTCATCCAAACCTTGCAATTCAACGGGTGATTTATCAGATGTTAATATCACCTGTTTTCCCAGTTGATGTAGATGATTAAAGATATGGAAAAACACATCTTGGGTCCCGATTTTGGTTGCAAAATATTGCACATCATCAACGATAAGTACATCAATCATTTGATAGAAATGCACAAAATCGTTTCGGTTATTTTTTCTAATTGCTTCAGCGTACTGTGTTTGGAATCTCGAAGAATCGACATAAAGCACGATTTTCTCCGGGAATTGTTTTTTGACTTCGATACCGATTGCTTGTGCCAAATGTGTTTTCCCCAGACCATTTCCCCCATAAACAAAAAGCGGATTAAAGGCAGTCCCTCCGGGCTTACTTGCTACGGCGAATCCGGCAGATCTGGCTAAACGGTTACACTCACCTTCCACAAAATTATCAAATGAATTTTCTGGTTTCAGTTGCGGATCAACATGCATTTTTTTCAATCCGGGAATAATAAACGGATTTTTAATGGATGCAGTATCCTTATCAACAGGCAAATGCAAAGGACGATTAGATAAATTCGGTTTTCCACTTGTCGGCATTTTAACGGTATATGCTTGTTTATTATATCCGTTATCTCCCATCACAACGTGATATTCAAGTTTAACTCCCGACCCAATTACTTTTGTCAATGTCTTGCGCAGCAAATCAATGTATTGCTCCTCAAGAAATTCATAAAAGAATGTACTGGGAACCTGAATCGTCAACACGTTATCCTCCAGCTTCAGTGGCACAATCGGCTCAAACCATGTACGATAGCTTGCCTTCGACACATTATCTTTGATAATTTGCAGGCATTCTTTCCATGCTATTTCTACAGTTTTTACCATAAAATAAATCTCAATTATATCATTCGTTACTCGTAGTTTTCAACAGCAAGTTGTGAAAAAAAAATTGCTTTTGCAAATGCAATTCAAACAAAAACTGTTCAAAAACTCATAAATTTCATTTTCAGAACTTTAAGGACGAAAAAAAAGTTAAAGATCATTAGACAATCATTTTTAAATACAAACTGTCTTTTTTCAATTTCGATTTCTCACCACCTTTTCCATCCCGAAAAAGTTATTAAAAGTACGTTTTTTTTGTCGAGTGACAAAACCGTCTATGAATTTTCCCCTTATTTTAAATTGTTTTAAAAAAGAAATCCATATCCGATTTTTCATTTGTCAGACTTATTAACAATTTTATCGTTCGAATTGTTAACAATTGCGATTTTTTAGTACGCACAAATAAATTTATTTAGTTTCAATAAAAATAAAAATAATTTTCAAAACTCACGCTTTATATCCTCTCGTAATACAGATTCCACCGCAGATTGACGGCATTTTCAAAAAAAAATCACACTCACATTTTTGATTTACATTTATGCCTAAAGCCTAAGTGCTTTGGATAAAAGCAAATAAGCGTTTAAAAATGTTAATAAGCCGTTTTTCATTTCTTAAATTATCTGAAAGCTTTCGCTATATTTGTTAAGTAAAACGTCAAAAAATCGTCAAGACTAATGAATATTTGTGCATTTTGTGGATCAAGTGAAGATTTGGATGCAAGCTATTATCATCTTGCAAGCCAATGCGGAGAAATAATCGGAAAATCGGGTCACAATCTAATATATGGAGCTGGGAAGATTGGCTTAATGGGGCGACTGGCTCAAAGTACTCGGGATTTTGGCGGGAAAAGCATTGGCATTATTCCGGAAAGGCTCAGAATTGAAGGCGTTGCATCCGACATGGATAATGAACAGATAATTACTCCAGATATGAAAACCAGAAAAGATGTAATGCGCAATCGTTCAGATGCATTTCTGGCTTTACCTGGCGGTTTCGGCACAATGGAAGAGCTCCTCGAAGTCATCACACTGAAACAATTACAGTATCATAACAAAGCAATTGTACTACTGAATGGCAATGGTTTTTTTGACGAGATGCTCGTGTTTTTTGAACGGATGTACAAAGAGAATTTTGCCAATCCGTCGTACAGAAAATTGTATCAGGTCGAAAGCAGCCCAGAGAAAGCAATTGCAGCAATTGAAAATTATCGTCATGAACACATTTACGACAAGTATCTGAAATCTTAATGTGGGAGGAGAGCAAACATATTGAAAAGCCAAATCTTAAAGACGCAAAAAATGCTTCATTTATTCATTTTGGTGAAAAATCAGCATTGGAAGCTTTTGACAAATGGCTTGAAGATACGAACTATCCCAATTCAATAAAAAAGCGCATAGCCTTTGTATTTACAGAGATTGCACAAAACCAAAGCAAACATAGTGCAGACAAGCAAAAAAACAAAATCTGGATTATTGACAAAGATTCAATGCTTGAAATTTTCAGCATCAACCCAATCGATGAAAAGCATATACAATTAATTGAGGATGAATTCAGGCAATATTTACAGCGCTCAACGGAGGAAATAAAGAAAGAGAATCGTCAACGCATAATAAGCGGAGAAAAAGGAACCGGTCTTTTGCAAATCAAACTTAAAAGCGAAACCGGACCTGAACTTCACTTTATTAAACAAAAAAATCAAATTAATTTCATACTAAAAACCAGCATCTATGTCAACAATCAAAATGAAAATGGATGAGTATAGTCCACAGGTGAGTTTTGACAAGCACTCAAGTCGTCTGAATATTTCAGGAAGATCTGTGCAAGAAAATCCTGAACCATGGTACGCTGAGTTATTGGAGAAAATATTGGAAGAAATATCGAACAATAATATTTCATCAATCCGTTTTTTATTGGATTACTTTAACACAGCATCAGCAAAACAATTATACAGATTATTGCAAAACATTTTAAAATCATCTAACTCAATGGAAATTATTTGGGCATATGAACCAGATGATGAAGACATGAAAGAAGCAGGAGAAGATTTTCAGGGAATGCTTGAAGCGACATTTCAATTTGAAGAAGCGAAGTGAACAGGTGTCAGGTGTCAGGACCTAGGTGCTAGGTGCCAGCCATGCCAAATGGGCACGCAGGCGGGCTGGGGTGCTAGGATATAGGGAATTGTACTAAACGGGAAGCTGTCTGCTGAATTTCCAACAGATTTCTCTGGATGTCCACTTCATTACGTTCCATCCGTCAAAAGCCTGATCGAGATCGATGACAATTTTTAGCAGTGTGTTTTGAAAAAAGGGCGATGATATTTTGCTTAAACCACATGGTGTCATCGCCCTTTTTCCCATCTTGCAAAGTAAAATGTCATTTCGAACCCCGATGTAAGAGTGGGTGAGAAATCTGTTAGAAAATTACAGATCCCTTTATATTGTGTTTCCAAATGCTTGATAAAGATTAATCAATCCCGCGCTCATTAAATAATATGTATCCGAAGTGAAATAAGAAAAACCATTTTTCCCTTTCCTCATCATAATAATTAATACTAAATGAAACAGGACCAACGGGAGAATGGAAAACCAAATTTGCATTTGCCATAAAATGAATGTTTGCCTGACTCGATTCATAATAAGGTGTAAATACTTGCGGTTCAGACTCTTCAAAATTTATTTTCCAAAATGGAATAAAGGAATAACCCTCCAGTCTTAAACTCAGATTATCCGTAAAGCGAACAATTTGCTTGACACCAAAAGCTGTATAAGCATTTGCTCTAAAATTTTTTAAGAAAAGTGTTTGAGAATGTGGGGTAGGCGAAAATGCACTTGAAGACAACAAACTGGAAATATAATTACGATAAAAGCTTTTATCTGATGCGACAAGCTCTACTGATGTTCCAATCGCATAATAATTATTGATCTGATGATACCTGTCATGATGCATATTCAGCAAAAAATACCCATGTTGATTTCCAGAAGCTTGTTGTTGCGCTGAAGTTGTGCCCGGGTAATGATTTTCTTTTCCTCGAATGTAACGCAAATCAATTCGATCAAACAAACCGGCTGTCGGATACATTTTGTGATTTAAAGTTTTTCGCTCAAAACGTACGTGAGCAGTGACCAAATCAAATTTTGTAATATCTGCAGTATCCGTTTGCAAAAAGTTATTGGTTTGGTAATATTCATCTGACATGCGGGCATATGCACCACCAAACTCAAGTTTCGATTTGGGACCGGTTGAAAACCCAAAATCAAATCTCAGATTATTTTCATTTTGAATAAGATAAGATGGGGTGGCATCAAGAAATAACAATCGGGGATTAGTTTTAAAGAAATCCCACCGATTATAAGTTAAACTAGATTGCAAATAAAAAGGTAATTTCCCGGCAAAATCGATACGATACAATCCCTGAAACGAAGTGTAAAGTCTTCCGAAATGTATATTGGCATGCAGATAATTTGCCCGACGCTTTAACAGTTTATACTCAAGGCCAATAAAACCCTGATTCACAGAAGATGAAGATACATTTGCTCCAAACATTACATGGTATGGTTTTTCTAATTTCACCTGCAAATGCAAATCAAAGAAACCAGTTTCTTTATTGAATACTGCAACCGGCAAGGCAGATTCAATATGATTATCAGCAATTAAGCGATAGTAGGCGGTTTCTAATTCATCAAAATCCAGCAGTTTTTTATCTTGTTTCAAGCTTTTTCTGATGTAAGATTTCTGCTGCACATCAACCCCTTCAATATATATGTTATCGACAAGAAACTCGGGCAAAGGTTTTTGAAAGGCTTTTCTCGCAGAAGTAAGGGAATCTATTGATGTCCTTCGTGAGATTCGTCCTTTAATTGAATCCATCAATAATAGTGTGCTATTGTATCCCACTTCATGGAGAAAATCTAATTTGTGAAAATCCAATAAAGAAATGTTTGCAAAATCATTGGCAATCAGGATCCCATGCTCAGGCGCAATTTCGTAACTGGTATTTACAGCCATTATCATATTTTCAATCTGCTCCAGCACTTGGTCTTCTCGTGGCTTTTGAGTTACGGATGCTACTTTGCTACCGATAATTACATCAGGACTAAACTCTTCACGCATCACATCTTCAGGGAAATTATTCACTATACCACCATCAAATAATAAGTTCCCATCAATGCTGATTGGACGAAAATAAAAAGGAAATGTCATGGATGCTCTGACAGACATCCCCAAATCGCCGTCTTTCAGCATTACTCCACGATTATTGTACACATCCGTAGCCATGCAACGAAAAGGGACAAACAAATTGTCAAAATCATAATCTGCAAGTGCTGAATACCGCGTAAATATTTTGAGAAAAGCCAAATCCATAGGCTGAGTCGCTACCAAATTGGTCGGCAGTATAAAACTCAATGTTGAATCGACCTGATCAAGGCTCAAGCTCAACATATCAGATTTCTCATCGTATCGCTTATAATAAAAAGTATATTTGTCGTTAATTTCCCCATTGTACCATTCGAAAAACTCATCACTACGAAAAATATCCTCCATTTCATCCGGAGAAAACCCCATAGCATACATCGAACCAATAATTGCACCAATGGAAGTACCGGTAATGTAATCAATTGGAATTTCATTTTCTTCTAAGGCACGAATCACACCAATATGCGCCAAACCTTTTGCGCCGCCGCCACTAAGAACCAAACCGACAGATTGTGCTTGCGCAACTGAAAGAAGCGTGAAACACAAAACAAACACCCATATTTTTTTTACTAATCCCATATTGACTCTTACAAAATTAGCAATTTCTTTGATAATTTAACAAAAAAACACATAAAAAATTGTCATTTTTCTAAGCTTTATTTTGATTTGTTTCTAATCTTTTTGTATATTTACAAAAAATTTGCATTATGTATTTAAGCGCTAACATAAAATTTTTACGACGCAGAAAACACCGCACTCAAGGAGAACTTGCAGATGAGTTGCAGTTAAAACGCCCGACTTTAAGCGGATACGAAAACCAGGTTTCAGAACCGGATTTACAGACATTGGTCAAATTTTCACAATATTTTCGAATTCCGATTGATTATTTGATTAAAGAAAATTTGGCAGAATACTCAGAACGGGAAATTCAGCGATTAGAAGCCGACTCGGAAGAAAACATGAAAGGTCGCTCAATTCGGATTCTTACCAGCACGGTAAGCTCAGAAAACGAAGACAATATTGAGCTTGTTCCCGACAAGGCGAAAGCAGGTTACACAAGAGGTTATGCCGACCCTGAATACATTCGTGAGTTGCCGAATTTTCAACTTCCGTTTTTATCTCGTGACAGAAAATATCGCAGTTTTCAGATTAGTGGAGACTCCATGAAACCCATTCCGCATGGTGCATGGATTACCGGCGAGTTTGTACAAAATTGGTTAGCAATAAAAAATGGTCAAGCCGCAATTATTCTTACAAAAGATGATGGCTTAGTTTTTAAAATTATCGAAAACCAATTAAAAGACAAGAAAGAGTTGGTATTGCATTCGCTCAATCCAGATTACAAAACCTATATTTTAAAAGCTGAAGAAATCATGGAAATTTGGAAATTCGTGAATTATATCAGCCCTGAAATGCCGGAAGCCCTGCCACCGGATATTGAACTCCACAAAGCAGTTGCCAATTTACAGCAAGATATGGATGAGATAAAAAGACAATTAAAGTAAATTAATCCAAATCAAACTGTACGTTCACCGGCTTAACGGTATATCCTTTTTTGCGAAGCAAAGCGATAACCCCCTCATCACCGACGAGATGAGCAGCTCCAAATGCAGCAAATACAGATTGTTTTTTCATGATTTTCCGAACTGCTTTTGCCATGCCGTAATTTCTGCTGACAAGCAATTCTTCGCCGAATTCTTTGGGGAGTGCCGTATCCTGCATTAACACATGCATCGCTTTTAAATCTTGAGTAATGTAAGCATCTACAAGCTTTGTCATTTGTTCACCAACATGATTGTCATAATCTTCCAGTCCATCCAACAACATGCTCACTTGATCCTCAACACTCATTTTATCAATTGCACCAATTTGATCAGATATCTCTTCCAACGCAATGACATTCAATTCCATTTTTCTCGCGGTATCAATAAAATGCATATCCAAGGCCATGGGCATATCTTTTGGTAAATCCATTTGCATCAATTGTGATGAAAGAAAAAATGGCTTCATTTTGGCAAACATGGCAACCGATTGTCCTGTTTTTACTTTGACAACAGAATCCAACATGGCATATTCAGCTTCAGTCATGTAATCTTTTAACAGCCCTTCTTTCAGAAACATTTGTTCCTTCATGGCTTCAACATCAATCTCATCAATAATTAATTCCACCGCCAAGGCGTCGCATGATTTCAGTTTTTCATAAACGATTTCATCAAAAGCAAAAACGCGCTTATCCTGAATATGTACAGTACCGTATAGATAGGAGGTTTTCTTATTCTTTTTGCTCACCTCCCATAAGAGGGACTTTTCCTGTGCAAAGGAAGCGATTATAAATCCGGCAAAAATAAAGGCAAAGGCAAGTGTTTTTTTCATAATTCAGTTTTTTAATGACTTGAACTACAAACATAAAAAAACTGCAACACCAAATGGCATTGCAGTTTAAAAATTATCTTAAAATCCAAAAATTAACCCTGTCCTGATTCTCCAACTTCACTAGAAGGTAATTCAAGACCATAACCTTGCTTTTTATCTGCTGCTTTCAATTTATAAGCAAGGAAAATAGAAATAACACCGCAAGCTACAAGTATTAATATTGGAATAGTGTACTCATAAACGGGATATTCCCCAATCTCTTTAAGGCTCAACACCTTAGAAGCAATTTCACTATCTGTCAAACCCTTAGCATTTAAACTTTCGCTTAAAGCTAAACGCTCTGCAACTACAGATGGATTTACTTTTTGAAGTAAAGCTCCAATACCCCAGAAGAACAAACCTAAACCCCAATTTTGTATTGTAAACATAGAGGCATATGCTGTTCCAAGTCGTTTTTGAGGGACAATCTTAGCCACAGATGGCCACATAGCAGCAGGCACCAATGAAAAGGCAATCCCAAGTGACAATAGACCAAAATAAGCAAGGAAAACACTATTGAAAACCGACAATGAAATATGCGCAAAAATCAACAATAAAGACCCTAAAATCATTAAGGAAGCTGCTTTACCATTTTTATCAACATAGTTTCCAAAAATAGGAGTAAAAATAATGGTTCCTAATGGTATTAAACTAGCCGTTTTTGAACCGTTATTAAACCAAATAGCGAATGTGTCTTTCAAAAGATAAGCAAACATGGCAAAAGACCCTACAATAATGACTAAGGAAAGTACCTTTTTTGACATGTTTTTAATTTTGGAAGGAACAATAGAAAATAATAATGCATAAATAAATAAGCCAATGTAAATAACTGCTGTACCAAACGCGGTGCTCCCATTAATTTGAAATCCACCCTCTGGCAATATAGATGTAAAATTAAATTTATTAATCAGCAAATCAGGTGCATACTGAATAAAAGGAAATACTGCTGCATAAAAAGACAAGCATAATAGAGCAATATATATGAATGATTGATTCTTTAGCAATTTAAAGAGATCTGAAAACTTAAACTCATCGTCTTCAGAAGATTCAGACGCATTTGTACTTTTAACTTTTTTAAGCTGTCTATCTAATTTAACGTCAAAGAAAACATAGATAACAAACATAATAAATGCGACTCCAAGTAAAGCTGCAGCAAAAGTAACTGCCGGAGGAACAGTGCCAGAAATATCGGGAGACAAAGCAATTCCCATAGCAGAACCTAACCGTCCAAATCCCATATTAATAGCCATTGCTAAAGCTAACTCGTAGCCTTTAAACCACTTGACCATAGTCGTTGTAGCCACCACGCAAACAACCTCCAATCCTGAACCAAATAGAATACGACCAATTATCATAAATGTTAATTGAGTATCATGATCAGCTCCAAAAAAACCAGAAGCAGCCATTGCTGTTATTGCGCCTCCCAGAACGGCTAAAGCACCAAAAGCAAGGCCGGCAACTCTGACACCCCACTTATCTAAAATCATACCTCCAACGATAATCATACCAAACATATTGGCAATGGTTGTCATACCAATTAATCGTCCAAATTCTTCACTTGTAAATCCCATTTGGGATTCCATTAAACCCTTTAATCCAGAAAAGAAATCTTGAAACCAATAGGTAGCTAACATTAAACCACTAACCAGTAGTAATGCTAACCAACGCATAGCAACAGAATCTTTCATCGTTTTTTTATCAACTGTCATATTCATATAGCACTTAATTTAGATTGTTATTTAAATAATTGGTAATTCGCAAATGTAGTTTTTTTCATTAATAATGGCAATCCATTTTAAAAAAAATACAAATAAATTGAGAAAATTTGAATTTGTAGCACTAAGTAACGTTTTAAAACTAGCATGTAAAGTTAAAAATAATAAAACCGGTGGTTTTGATGCGGACTGTGTCTGCAAGTGTTCCGGTGCCTTCGAGACGAGCCTCGTCCCTCGGCTCTCCTCAGTCACCTGCTTATGTGACAGCACATAGCTAGGTGACTGAGGGATTTCGATTTCCCATCGAAATCGTCTTGAAGGCACCGAAATATATCACAAGACCCCGAAAAAGTCAATGCCCCCTCTCCAACTGATTTAAAACAATCCATATTTTCATTAGCTTTGCAGCAATGGACTCACAAAAACAGAAATCGGAATTATTGCTGCCTGCCGGCAATGTCGAATCATTTTATGCTGCCATTGAAGGGGGCGCTGACGCCATTTATTTGGGGACAAAATATTTCAATGCCAGAGAGCGAGCTGCAAACTTTTCGCCTCAACAGCTAAAGGCCATGGTAAAACATGCGCATAATCAACAGGTGAAAATTTATGTAACCCTAAACACGGTAATAAAAAATCAGGAAATTCCTGAACTTTTACATGTGCTTCATCAATTGCAGGAAATACAACCCGATGCTTTAATTATTCAAGACATGGCGGTTTGGCACATCGTGCAAAAGTATTTTCCAAGTTTTGAGCTTCACGCCAGCACACAAATGGCGCATCATAACAGCATAGGTGCAGATTTTGCAAAACAAATCGGTATTCAGCGTGTGATTATGGCTCGCGAGCTGAATTTCAATGAGCTACAGCAAATCTCAAAAAAAACAAAAACAGAACTGGAAATTTTTGCACATGGCGCCTTATGTTATGCCTTTTCAGGGATGTGCTTATTCAGCTCCTACCTCGGTGGAATGGGTGCAAATCGGGGCATTTGTAAACAAGCTTGCCGCAGAATATATCACGGCACAGAAAGCGAATTCCATTTCTCAATGAAAGACAATCAGCTGATTGATTTAGTGCCGGAATTTGCAAACTTAGGCATCCGATCAATAAAAATTGAAGGTCGCATGAAACCGGCTGAATATGTCTATCGAGTCGCAAAAGCATACCGCATGGTACTTGACAATCCCAAACGACTTGATGAAGCAAAAAAGGTATTAGAACTGGATCTCGGTCGTGAAAAAACCGCATGGTTTATGGGAGGAAATGTGAGCGAATCCATCACTCAGGCTCCTGCAACCGGAAAATTACTGGGAAAAATTCAGCATTGCGAATCTGACAGTTTTACGATTGCCACAGAGATGGAATTACTAAAATCCTCACGAATTCGGGTGTTCTCAGCAGGAGTAAGCGAACATCAAACCTTTAAAATCGAAGGAGCCGAAACGCAGAATGGCATTTGCACCATATTTAAAAGCAATCATAACGCAAAAATTGGTGACGATGTGTATCTGGCAGGAATTCCGGAAAAACAATTTCCGTCAAAAATTCAAGAGAAATTTCAACCGATGAAATCCACGCTTCCATTTCGCTTAAAGCAGAAAATCCTGAAAGACTTGGAGCTGCATCAAAGCGGTGCAAAGTCCGTAGAAATCATCGCAAGAATCAATGAATTGGCATGGCTTCCAAAAGTAGATTTACGAGAAGTTAAGCATCTCATTATCAACCTTTCCACAAAGGAATGGCAGCATTTCGATGCAAAAAGCGGTCTGATGAAAAAATTTGCAGATAAAATCATCATCGAGCTTCCGAAATTCATCCCTGAAGGCAAAATTTCAACGTATCGGGAGCTTTGCAAAACCATGTATCAACAAGGAATCCGCCGCTTTAGTCTCTCTCATTTATCACAAAAACTACTTGTCCCGAAAGGCAGCATTTTAATGGCCAATGAAAATATTTATAGTTTCAGCGATGCGTCCATCATTGCTCTAAAACGCAACGGAATTCAGGATTATATTCGTCCGGTTGAGAACGATTTCCCGAATTTACTCGCCGGCAAAGACCGTTTTGGCATCATACCTATTTATTTTCATCCCCATTTATTTGTATCGCGCATGCCGGTAAAAACGGGCGAAAGCTTTCACGAAAACGACGGAAGAAATTATTTGCATCATGTTGTTGATGGGATTACTTACATAATTCCTGAGGAGCCGGTAAGTCTGACTCAATACAAAAACAAGCTGGAAAACAAGGGCTTCAAGCGCTATCTCATCGATTTGTCCTTTACCAAAGTTTCCTCTAACCGATTTAAAACCATCGTGAAGCGTTTAAAACAATCGGAGCAAATTCAACCTGCAAGCAATTTTAATTTCAAGGCGGAGATGAAGTAAGCGAATTACTTTTCCAAATAAATAAATAAATAAACTTTTCCAAAGTCTGAAACTTTGAAAAAGATAAATAATACTTCGCTTTATAATAATTTGGGCGCTATTCCTGTCTTCGGCTGCTAGCTCCCTTGTGTTTCCCCGTTTTTGCGATGTGGCAAACAGGAGCTTCCTGCCTCCCTTTCAGTCCGGCAGATAAAGCTTGGTCGCTCTGTTGCCACAGCAAAATCAGGGGCAAACCCTGCGGCAGGCTATTCACCTACGCCAGAGCGCAGCTATCTGCTATAAACAAACGATTTGCTGAAAATTTAAAACGATTTATTTTTTAAATAAATTAAGGCTTTACTATCGAATAAGATAAATCACGCCATCGTAGCGATAATCAATACCGGTAATGTCTTTAAATTCGCAATACCATGCATACACCCCGGATTTCAACAATTCATCTCCTTTAACAACATTCCCCAAATAAGTGCCATCCCAGGTTCCTTCTCCGCAAGCGCTACAATCATTAATGTAATTCTCGGTTTCAAAAACCAACTCGCCCCAACGATCATAAACTTTCATGCTAAAGGCATTGGGGTCAATTCCATTTCCGCAAACTGAAAAGCAATCATTATGCCCATCGTGATTTGGTGAAAATGCTGTGGGTGCATAAAAGCTGAAAAAGTCGCGAACTGTAATATTTTTGTAAGCGGTATCTCGGCAACCAAAAGAATTCGATCCCATTAAAAATATCTCATATTCCCCGATTCCATCGTAAGTATGCCGAATTGAATGAGCAGAATATTCCGTTGAATCGCCATCCCCAAAATGCCAATACAAACTATCTGTAAATTGCGTTGTACTCACAAATTCAACCGTCGGATTCAACATACTGATTTCATTGGGTTGAGTATAAAAATCGATTTCCGGTTCGGGATACACATGAATCATATTTGGTTTTTCACGCAATGACATACAACCATTTTCATCAATAATTTTTAATGACACGGTAAACAATCCACTATTTTGGTAAATATGCACCGGATTACGCTCGAAAGAGAATTTATCGTTGCCAAAATTCCATTCATATTGTGCTCCTGCCTGATTATTAATTTCATTAAAATGCACTTTCAAAGGTGGGCAACCACCAACAATATCCGAAGTGAAATTATTCTGTGGCGTTTCCCACACATGAATATAAACTGAATCAGTAACATTAGGAGTTTGGCAGGCATCGCTTGCAGTAACACTATGCCATCCAGATTCAGTAGGATATATAATTGCCGGCGATGGAATGATTTGCGTTTCATCATAAAATAATTGGTAAGGACCACCATTTCCTCCACTAACACCTGTATAAAGGGTGATTGATTCTCCGGGGCAAATGGAATCCTGATCGGGATAAATCACATCGAGACTTAGCGGTGGATGTACATTCACAGTAAAATTGTAATGCGCCTCGCAGCCTACAATATCCGTAACATTAACCTGATATTGAGTCGTAGTATCGGGTGTCAGGCTTACATTATCACCATACCAGTTAAATTCGTCGTTATCAGTCCAATGAAAATCATATTCAGGGGTTCCACCCAAAGCAGAAAGCGACATATTAACTTCTCCACCAATACAAATCTGCGAATTATGAATTCCTTGCACATTAATCGGAATTGGAGCATCAACGGTAGCACTCAACTCCAACACACACATATTGGCATCGGTAACTGTCAAATGATGCACGCCACCGCCGACAACAACGGAATCGTTATTGTCACCGTTTGACCAAAAATACTGATAGGGAGCAGTACCACCCATTACCTCTACCCAGGCTAAACCATCTTGTGAGTAACTGCATGTTGCTGCCTCGGTGTACATATTATGAAACATTTCAGCGGGTTCATCAATCTGATACACTTGATTAACAGTACAACCAATATCATCTGTAACAACTAAATTATAAGTGCCTGCACACAATCCATTTGCATAATTTCCGGAATAATCCCAAGAATAGGAATAAGGCGGAATTCCAGCTGTTACATTTGCCCATGCTTGTCCGTCACAACTTTCATAACATCGGGAATCTTCCGTTGTTAAATCCAAGTTCATTGTTTCACTGACAGTTACCAAGCAGCTCAATTGCTCTGACTCACAACCATTTGCATCCGACACATACACATTATATTGAGTTGTTGTATCTGGCATAACATCAAGTTGAGATGCCGTTTGCATTGGAAACTCTAGCCAATGGTACGTTAATGGTGCAGTTCCCCCGTTTGCAACAATATACAAGGGAACATCATTCCCCTGACAAATTGCAGTATCGGAATTAAAACTAATTTCAAGTTCATCAATGCTGCTGATATTCCACGCATCATTTGTTGAACATCCATTATCATCGGTTACAGTAAGCTGATAATTTCCGCCAACAAGGTCTGAAAGCAATGCTGTATTATCACTGGTATTCCATTGATAAGTAAAAGGAGCTGTTCCGCCGTTAATCGTCACATCAATTTCTCCAATAATATCTCCATAACACAAGTTATCAGTTATCGTCGCATCTAAATTCATTGCAGGGTGCACTGTCACATTAAATAATTCGGAAGCGGTACAACCAAAATCATCCATCACGGTAACAGCATAATTTCCACTGGAACTAATAGTAATTGCATCGGTATTTTCCCCGGTTGACCAGCCATAATTAAATGGCGCAACACCATTCGTAATATTCACCGAAGCGACGGCATCATCACCGGCACAAAGCTCCGGCTCATAATCTACATTAAATTCTACCTCGGAATAATCAATTTGTACTGACTCGGTATCTTGACAAGTTCCAAAATTAACGGTTACTGTATAATTCCCTTGCGTTAAATCGCTTGCTGTTTGCGTTGTTTGAACAGGCGTAGTATTCCATGAAAAGGTACAATCTGCGGGGTCAGCTCCGCTCACATTTGCTGTTGCAGAAAATGGTCCGGCACATGCATTTCCCGAAGTGGTAATATCTACTGTAAGGTTTCCATCATCAATAATGTTAAAGTTAATAACGGTATCGCCACAAGTAGCACCATCAGCTACTGTTACAGAATAAGCGCCTGCTGTTAAATCGCTGATTGAGCTTCCACTATCTCCTGTACTCCAATCATAAGTTGGAGTTCCGGTACATGACTGCAATACGCTAATAGAGGCAGATCCAGACTCACCACAAATTGCATCGCTTATTGTCAAATCCACCAGCAAAGCCTGCTCAATAAAAGGAGCTGAAAATCCATAAGTACAGAGTGAATTTCCTGACATCATACTATAACCGTCCATCGCCAAAATGTAATCTCCCGGTGGAAGGTTTTCAGAAAAAGTAACAGTCCCCGTACCGTTTGCACAACCGTAATAGGTTCCACTATTATTTGGCGGATCGCTACTTGGGCTGCCCCCAATACCATTACAATTTGTGCCATTCCATGAATACACTGCAAATTGGATTTCAGGATTTTCACCCAACCCACCTTCATTGGAAATACAATCTCCGTTTTCAGCGGTAATGGTATAAGGTTGCACATCAGTATCAGTCACAGTAAAATAATAAAATATCGAATTATCAGTTGTATTCCAACCACAGGTTTCCGGTGCAGCTATATCTCCCCCGGTTGACAAAATATTACAACCACCAGTTCCCAACTCAATGGGTGTATCACAATCGTCTTCTTGCAAATCGAGACGAACAGATGCAGCAATAAATATATTTTGTGCTAAATTATTTTCATCCCAAACCCGCATCCAAACAGTTTCACCGGGAGTTAATCCGGAATATTCTTCCCAACGAATTTCTCCATTTTCCATAAATGCGCCGGAAGACTCAAAACAATCCAGTAAGGTCAGGTTATCACAATCACTACCGGAATAAATTGCCATTCCCGGAGTTGATGGATTTGGGAATGGAATTGTATTGTCAGAATTAAACACGTGAAATGCCATCGTGTTAACACCACCCGGCACAGTATATGAGTACCACAAATCATTGGTTGTTCCACTGTTAAACGATGCACAACTCGGTTCCGGTGCCGTTGTTGAGGGTGTTGCAGCACCCAAATCAATGGTCTCAAAAGCCATTTCACCACAAGTGGAGTATAATGTCACCGGTAAATTAACGGCTGAATTGCACTCATCCTGAGCAAAACTAAGATTCCCAAATAAAAATAACACCAAAAATAAAGCTATACACTTTGTCATGCCTGAATTCTATAAAATTAACCCCATAAACTGTCACCCAAATATACACATTGAGTTTGAAAAATACAAATAAAAAAAGGAAAACAGCTTAAAACAAGTAAACAAAAATATTGAAGCGATTAACTGTGGCATGGCAACCATAATAGCGCAACAAAACCAGCAGCACACAACATACTACTATATTGAATGTTAAACAATAATTGTATTAAAAAAAAACCGAAACTAAACGTTCCGGTTGTAAAAAAAATTTTCTGCACTTTTTATGCTTTGAAAGCTTTTAACAAATCAATCACATAATCAATATCAACAGCGGTATGGTCACCGTTAATTTGGAAACGAATTTCCTCATCACCTTTCGGAACAACCGGGAAATTCAATCCTGTCGCAAGCACTCCATTTTGTTTTAAGTGTTCAACAATTTTTGATGTTTTTTCGGTATCACGAACCATGAGCGGAGTCACAGGATGTGGGCCAAGAATGGTTTCCATGCCATTATCAACCAAACCTTTTTCAAAACGGGCTGTCATTTCAGCAAGATGTTTCAGTCGTTTTTCGCCTTCATCGGATTGTAAAATATCCAGCACTTTAAGCACTGCAGCACATTCTGAATTGGTAATCGGATTTGAATAAATGTACATCGGGGCCGTTTCGCGCAAATACCGTAAGACTTCTTTTGAGCTCACAACATATCCGCCATTTACACCGAATGCTTTTCCGAGTGTACCAATTAACACATCCATTTTCCCGCCTGTTACCGCTTCAGTTCCCAATCCTTTTTCGCCGTAAGCACCAACACCATGAGAATCGTCTGCTATGGTAATAATGCCTTCTTCAAATTTATCATTGTATTTCGCCACAATGCGATTGATTTCATCCAATGGAGCAAAATCACCACGCATGGAGAACACACCGTCAGTTACGAGAAGAACACGTTTACCTACACCAATGGCCTCTTGGATTTTCGCCTCCATATCAGCCATATCGTTGTGTTTGTAAATAAATTTTCCGGCAGGACGGCTTAATCTCATTGCTTGAATAATGCAATTGTGATTGAGTTCATCACTTACAAAAACGGCATCTTTTGTTGCGAGCGGAACAATAACACCCATTGAAGTCACATACGCACTAGAGAAAAGCATTGCAGCTTCACGTCCGTGAAATTTTGCCAATCGTTCTTCCAATTCAACATGTGGTTTGTGGGTTCCGGAAATAAAACGCACAGCGCCTGGCCCAACACCATATTCCATTGCAGCAGCTTCTTCCGCTTTAATGACTTCCGGATTCATGCTCAATCCCAAATACGCATTGGAATTCATTTTAATAAATCCTTTATCGCCAAAACCACGAACAAGATATCGGGGTCCGTTTTCACCTTTTGCAGGAATGACTTTTTCAATAATCAATTCTGCACCTTTGGCAGTTCCTTTATTTTCTAATGCCTCTACTTCACTTGCGAGGACTTTATTTAATTTCTCTAAACTCATAATAACAATGTTTTATGATAATTTTTCCTGAATTTTTTCCAGCATAATATCCACCATTTCCTCCAGCCCATACTCATGAGACCATCCCCACTCTTCGCGGGCACAAGAATCATCTAAGCTTGCTGGCCATGAATCGGCAATCTCCTGGCGATAATCGGGTTCATAAGAAATCTCAAATTCCGGGATGCGTTTTTTAATTGCATCAGCAAGTTCTTGCGGAGTAAAACTGACAGCTGCCACATTATAATCTGCATGATGTTTGAGACTTTCAAATGGTGCTTCAGCCAAATCCATGATGGATTTAATGGCATCCGACATAAACATCATCGGCAAACGTGAATCAGGACCTAAAAAGCTAGTGTATTTTTTATTTTTTAATGCTTCATAAAAAATATCGATGGCGTAATCAGTTGTTCCGCCGCCTGGCAACGTTTTATAAGAAATAATTCCCGGATATCTTACACCACGAACATCTACACCAAATCGTTTTACATAATAATTTCCGAGCAATTCACCGGCAACTTTTGTTACTCCATACATTGAAGTCGGGCGTTGAATGGTATCATTCGGGGTATTATTTTTTGGAGAATCCGGACCGAAAGCGGCAATTGAACTCGGGACTAAGACACGTTCGAGTTTTTGCTCACGTGCAACTTCAAGCACATTAAACAGACCGTTCATGTTCACCTGATACGCCAACTGGGGATTTTTCTCCCCCACAGCAGACAAAATTGCACCCAAATGATATATTGTATCAACCTTATAATGTTTCACAACAGCATCCAATGCATTTTTATCCAAAACATCAATAATTTCGCATGGCCCTGCAGCTTTGGTTTCTGCGCAAGGTTCCTGCAGGTCGCTGGCAACGACATTGTCTTTTCCATACTTATCTCTCAAGGCATCAGTAAGTTCTGACCCTATTTGACCTAAAGCTCCGGTAACTAAAATACGTTTCATATTAACAGGTTTCAGTTTGAAAAACAAATTTAAAAGTAATTATTCAAAATTAACAGGATTTTTGATTTTAAAACAAGACATTCGTCATTTTGAATTATTATAAACAATATTAAATTTGTAAAAAAATAAACGTTAATTTAAAAGGTAGTGATTATGAACAATGCAATTTTTCACTTTGAGTATCCGGACAACGAGCCGATAAATTCTTACGCTCCGGGAACACCTGAAAGAGCTAGCTTACAAGCTGAATTAAAGCGACTGATGAGCGAAGAACAAGAGATTTGCCCGATTATCGGAGGCAAAGCAATTAAAACTGGTAACACAGCGAAAGTTACCATGCCAACCAATCGCAAACACGTATTGGCAACTTATCACAAAGTTACCGAGAAAGAGGTGCAAATGGCAATCGAAGCGTCTCAGAAAGCACACAAAATCTGGTCGAATATGCCACACACCGAACGTGCTTCAATTATTTTAAAAATTGCAGACCTCATTGCATATCGTTATCGCGATTTATTAAATGCTGCAACAATGCTTGGACAAGGTAAAAGCCCTATGCAGGCAGAAATTGATTCAGCATGTGAAACCATTGATTTTTTACGTTTCAATGCAAATTACATGAGTCAGATTTACGCTGACCAGCCGATGTCATCAGAAGGTGTTATTAACCGCCTGGAATATCGTCCATTAGAAGGTTTTGTTTTTGCAATTACTCCATTTAACTTTACTGCAATTGCATCAAACCTGACAATGAGCCCCGTTTTGATGGGCAATGTAACCCTTTGGAAACCTGCCACAACTGCACTTTTGAGCAACTGGTTCTTGATGAAAATATACAAAGAAGCAGGATTACCGGATGGTGTTGTTAACTTTCTCCCCGGCTCAGGCAGCCTGATTGGTAAAGAAGTTTTTGAAAGTCCTGATTTTGCAGGAGTACATTTCACAGGATCAACTGCTGTTTTCCAACGTTTCTGGAATACAATTGGACAAAATATCCAAAAATACAAATCATACCCACGTATTGTCGGCGAAACCGGCGGTAAAGATTTTATTTTCGTTCATAAGTCAGCAAACACTGACGAAGTTGTGACTGCAGCTATTCGTGGTGCTTTCGAATATCAAGGACAAAAATGTTCAGCAGCTTCACGTATGTATGTGCCAAAATCAATGTGGGCTGACGTGAAAGAAGGCATGGGCAAAATGCTTGCTGAAATTAAAATGGGTTGCGTTACCGATTTTACGAATTTCCATAATGCGGTAATTAATGAATCATCCTTTGATAATATCATGGGATACATCAAAAAAGCCAATGAAAGCAAAGATGCAGACATCATATTTGGTGGTAATGGAGACAAATCAGTCGGCTACTTTGTTGAACCAACCGTAATTGAATGCAAAGATCCGCATTTCATTACCATGGAAGAAGAAATTTTCGGCCCTGTACTTTCAGTTCATGTATATGAAGATGAAAAATATGAAGAAGCACTTGAGCTTTGTGATTCAACTTCACCATACGCATTGACAGGTGCCATCTTTGGTATTGATCGTGTTGCCGTGAATCTTGCTGTTGACAAATTGCGTTTCGCAGCAGGCAACTTCTATATCAATGACAAACCAACCGGTGCAGTAGTTGGGCAACAACCATTTGGCGGTGCTCGTGCATCAGGAACCAACGACAAAGCAGGGTCTTATATGAATCTGATTCGTTGGACAAACATGCGCACAATGAAAGAAGCACTTGTTCCGGCTACCGATTATAAATATCCTTTTTTAGAAGCGGATAAATAAACAATAAATATCATATGTTAAAAAGCGCAAGCCGATTGGTTTGCGCTTTTTTATTGGACCCAATTATCACTTTTCGCATAGCATAAATTCCAAAAATTGTGACAATCGATCCTCACCAATGTGTATAACGACTAATTTTCTACATTTAACAAATTTTTAAGTTTTATTAAAACAACTCTTTCTCAGCACTTAAGCATTTTTACGGATGCGATATACGCCAATAACCTGATTTTATGCAGGTTTTAAAATTTCTAATTTTATATCTTCGAAACATTAAAAAAATGATATGAAAAAAGGAATTATATTTTTCGCACTTATTAGTATATTTAGCTTTTGGGCTTGTGAAACCGAAGAAGAAGTGGAGCGAGCATTTGTAAAAGCAAAGGTTTCCGGTGAACCATGGTTTAGTTATGATCCAACTGCAATACTTTCAGACTCACAATTCACATTACGAGCCTTGTCACATGATGGTTTAACGATAGAATTCACTGTTGGAGGGTCATTTATTGGTGGATACAATTTAAAAGATACGCTTAAAAACAGAGCGAAATTCACGCCAAATTTATCTACGCAAGCAAGGAAATACAGCAGCTACAGGAATTCTCCTGATGGGATCGTCAGAATAACAAATATTGACACAAAAAATCAATTGGTCTCTGGAACTTTCTTTTTTAAAGCCTGGCACCCAACAGATCCGATTTATGAATTTATTAGCGATGGAGTTTTCAAACAAGTTCCCTATAGCTATACCGATTAAACATCAAAATGGCGCATACTTTCACTTCGTTCTGTATGCTTGTTTTGCTGTAATACCGGCATAAACCTTCCGAAATGAATTCGGAATAAGAATTGGTAGTTTTATAATTTCTTTGTCAATCATTGAAAACACAATTGGTATTACATGCCAGAGCAATAAAAATCTGAAAAATAGAAAATTCCCGTTTTAACGAAAGTCGATTTTAATAATTATTATTCGGAATCGTATTTTTTCACATTTTCTTTAAGCGAGTCGGATATGAGTTTTTTCAGATACAGAGTTCGTTCCTGTATGGCGGTTGCTTTTTCCGGTTTGTACATGTTTTTATACTTTTTCCCAACTAATTCATACGCTAATTTAGCTGGATCTTCTTGATCATTTTTCACTTCCAAAGCTAAACGAATTGGAGCTAAAGTTTCAATGTGAGCATTATATCGCTTATCTAAATTATAGCGTGCTGAAACAACAGCCTTGTACTTATCCATTTGCAGGAGAAATGGATACACATCAACTTCTTTTTTGAAAACCGTTAATTGCATATCCATGCTATCAATCACATTTTCGGTTTTATTGTTAAACAAAAGTTTCTTTGATATTTCTCCAAAGGTTTCATTATCGAGTAAAACAAGGTCCTTACCTTCAATAGCTAGCGCACCACGGAGTGTTGAATATTTGATCTCATAATTTGATGTCAGATACATCTCACCCGCAATGTGACATTCTGCTCTTCCTGCAAAGGATTTCAGCATTGGTACAATTGTATCAAGCTCTGGAATGATTTCTAACATTTCCGAAATATTAACATCAAGAAAATGTAAATCCACTCCGGTATATAAATGGTTTCTACGTTCGGGACGATAAATTGCTGTTAATAATATTCGCCCAGCATCATTCGTGAAGCCCATTTCTTGAAGCACCAGAGTACCATCTTTACAAACTAGGGTGCCGCCTAAATCGTTTAACTGAGAGTTGTTTATGTATGATTTTTCTATATTTGCATTAAATGTAATGTCAATTCCTTTGGGAACCATAAACGGTTCTGCATCATCCTCAGAAGCTGCTGCTTCGGTCATTTCAGCATCCGGTATTTGTGCTTCTGTTGTGGTCGTATCTTTTGAACCCAAGCCATCAACCAACTCCATCAATTGATCGATATCTGCTTCTTCCGAAATAAAATCTAAATTCCCCGTAAGTAATCCTTCATCTCTAAAATAATTGTCAAAGTTTTTAATGCTGCCTTTTAAGTTGAAATCTGATGCTCCGATTTCAATCCGACTGTTTTCAATATAAAACTCCTCAGGTGTAAAATCGAACTTAATTTGAGGGATGTTCACATCATACAGTAAATCGGCAAGATGAATTTTACCATTGTTAAAATCAACATTTACATTTGGACTCCATTGTAAAAGCGGATTTTCTTGTGTCGTATCCTGAGTAGCATTTGCTAAGACAGTAATAAACTCTGTATTTATGGATGCGTATTCACCAATAATCGCATTCAATCCATTGCTTTGATATGACAAGTTTAAGAATACATTTTCCTTATTTTCGGGGATATAATAGTTAGCAAAACCTTTAGGCATAATAATTTCAGCCTTTACAGTATCCATCTCGGCAAAGAGTTTGTCAAATGCAAAAATCACTCCCATTGATGGTTGAATGCTTGTATCCATTACATTCGACAAACCCAATGTCAAATCAGCCGAAGTCGCCTTGGCAATCATATTTACACTATCAATGATTTTTATGTTTAATTCTGGGCTAACTAGCGTGGCCTGAATGAGTTCCTTAAATGCATTATTGTTTGCCATATTGGGACTCGGAAGTTGATATCCAAGCGACAGATACGGAGACTCTACGTAAATACTATCTTGGTAAATTGCATTTAAACCCGTAAAATTAAAGGTCCCTTTCGACTTAATTTTATTTAAATCTGTATTTACTAAATCATCGAGGGTTGCATTGATTTTAAAATTACAATCTGCAATTCCCGACATCTCAACATTTAAACTGTCCGGCAAAAATGATTTTATTTCTTGAAGATTAATATTCGCAATTAGTGAAAGATCGCAAAGTTGTGATTGCATCGCATCTTTTATTGAACCACTGCATTTTAATGCATTGTTGTTTAGAATTGTACTCAGATTGTTTATGATTACATCTGCTTTATCAGTATTTGTATTCAGGTCAAGATTGATATCGGCATTTGTATTCGCAAATGTGTATGGCAGGTCTGCATAGGTGCCATTAAGGTTACTTACTTTCAGGTTTGTGTTTATTATGGGCATTGCCGTGTCATTATAAAACCCGTTTGCTCTTCCTGAAATCTGAATATCGCCATCAAACTTTACTTCAGATACCAAATGCTGATAATCTTCCGGAATCAAAGCAAATATTTCATCTAGGCCCCAGCTTTCAGTGATGAGTTTCATGTCCATTTCGATGTCACTGTTAGTGCCTCGTTTTGCCCATCCATCAAGGACAAATTCCAGTGTATTAATTGCCAGCTCGGTTTTTGTTAATGTGATGCTTTCATCATCCATATCAATGGACAAAGGCGCATTCAAACGCACATTTGTTGAGTCGAGATATGCCGTATCGTTTGTTGAAAATGAGATTGATTTTATTTCGGTATTTACGAGGCCTTCAAGCATGTTGTCCGCAATGCTGCCATCCACGAAAAATGAGAAATCATCAATGTTTGCAGCCATCTGTGAGCTGTCATTTACAAGGTATTGTACATTGTCAATGTCGAGCTTGATTTTGGCATTTCCGGATGCTTTCTTGTATTTTGCGCTAATTGAAAAATTAAGATTCGTAACCTCTGCTTTTGTTTTGCTTTGTTCATCAATATAATTCGCTTTTAAATTTTCTATTTTGATTTTTTGTAGATCAATCAAATCTGGCAGTTCCGAACTTGTATTTTCTTCCTCTTCTTCTTCATCTGTTGCTTGATAGATATCATAATTGGCGTTTCCCAAACTATCGACATACACATTCGCAGAACCATTTTTCAAGTAGATTTCATTCAGTACAACAGACTTGTTTTTACGCCATTCTTTATGATCAATTGTTGCAATAAAATCATCAAAATGTGCCAGTGTATCAGATTGAGCCCCCTTTACGGGATTGATTAATGTAAAATTCTCAACATGAAGCCCAAGTTTGGGAAAGGTTTTAAAAAATGTGACATCAACGGCTCCTACCCTAACTTCACAGTTTAACAATTTGTTTGCCTGATTGGTAACAATGGGCGTGAGTCTTGCTGGGGTTAACACGAACCAAATTGTGATTACAACACCAACTATAATTAATAGTAGCATTGCTATCATTGACTTCTTCAGAATTTTGAGCGTTTTTTTCATGCTTAATTCGTGTTAATCACAAAAACTTATACAGAGAAAAATAGCGATCTAAATCATTCTTGAACTTTTGTAAAGCTGTGCATTGTTCCGTAATCATCTTGATAAGAAAAATAGTCCACACTAAGCTCTGTAACAGTATAAGTTTTAGGAATGTTACCTCCGATTTCCATAATATGTATTTGGACTAGTTGGTCCTCATCTAAGCTCCAGGTAAAATCTTGTGCTTCTTCTTCTGAGACATCATCTGCAGTATCCCAAGTATAACCGGTATAATCAGCATTATATCGCTCATAAACAGTTCCTTCAACCCATTTGCCAATAACTAATGTTTCATCAAAAGAGATGGGCTCATCTGGCTCACAAGAAACGAAAAAGGATAAACCAATAATGGACAAAATGACAACAGCTACTTTAACTAAAGTTTTATTCATATTCATAAGACAAAAAAATTAATGTTTTTTTATTCAACTCACCAAATTACAAAAATAATACCAATTCTGTCCTAAAAATAAAATTTTATTTTCATGATTGCGTATTAATTTTTCTATGACACTCAATTTATCCGAAATTTTAGTGCACATATTCGGCTTTAACTAAGTCTTTATATATTGTATTTTTAAGAAATAACAATTTAAGGAATCCCAGAATATGTCTATTAATTAGCGTGAGTGCGATGACGTAAAAGACTATCTTCCATTGCCATAACCAAAATTTCACGTTCAGTCATTCCAATGCTTCTGACTTGTTTAGGGACAATGCTGTTTGGGCTTAATCCTGGAATGGTATTAAGTTCAAGAAAAAACGGAATTTCATTTTTAATAATAAAATCGACACGTACCAAGCCCTTGCATCCGGTTAAGTCATAAATCCGTGAAGTTAATTTCTGAACTGCTTTTGTTTCATCTTCAGAGATTCGAGCAGGTGTAATTTCATCGGTTAATTCGGGATCATATTTTGCATCGTAATCAAAAAAATCACGTTTTGTATCAATCTCTGTCACCGGAAGCACCAAATCTTTATCACGAGTTTTTATTACCCCGCAGGAAACTTCAACACCTTTGATGAACTCCTCAATAATTACTTGCACATCTTCTGTATAAGCATGATGAATTGCCGCCTCAAGTGATTTTTTCTCATACACTTTTGTCACTCCAAAGCTGGATCCGGCAGTATTTGGCTTAACAAAAACCGGCAAACCCAATTTGGCCACAATTTCATCTGCATTTATTGTATCGCCCTTGCGGATAATACATTGTGCCGCCATTGGGACATCTAGATTGGACAAAAACTGTTTACAGCGAATTTTATCGTAAGTAAGCGCAGATGCCAACACGCCGGGGGATGAATAGGGAATATTCATCACATCAAAATATCCTTGCAAAAGTCCGTCCTCGCCTTGTTTTCCATGAATTGCGATAACAACATAATCAAAGCTCAGTTTTTGTCCGGCTAAACCCAGGCTAAAATCATTTTTATCGATGGAAATTGCTTGTCCTGAAATGTCATATATCCACTGACTTCCATTGACATCAATGGTAAAACAATCATGTCCGGCATCACTTAATTTTTGACTAATATTTGCAGCGGTTTGCAAACTAATTACACGTTCTGACGAAGGCCCTCCGGCCAAAATTGCAATATTCATGAGTTTAGTTTTTTTTACGGATCTTTAATTTCTGTCCCACTTTTAGTGATGAAGCACTTTTTATTCCGTTAAGAGTTAGAATATCATTCGCATTGATTCCCGGGTATTTTTGTGCAATAATCCAAGGATTATCACCACTTCGGACGGTATAGTATTCATAATTCGGATCTAAAGGTTCTGGCAGTGCTTTACCGGTTTCAGGATGAACACCTTCGCGCTTTTGTTTTGCAGCCTTACTCATTTTATCAACCATTTCATAAGATGCAGCTTTTGCTGCAGGAACATAAATGGTCAATTTTGCACCTGCTCGTATAGTGTTAGAATACAGACCATTCCAAGCTTTTAATTCTGAAAGCCCAACATCATACCAGCTTGCAATCAAACCAATGGCATCACCGGGTTTTATTGTATATGTAAGGGATTTTGTTCCGGCAGGCTGACTTGCAGCTGGGTAGGTTCCTGCTGATGAAGCTGTCGGACTATAAGCAATTTTTGCAGGATTCAGATAAATGGAATCCTTATAAAGATGTATGCTGTCTTCGATTTGCACAAAATCAGCAATTATTTCAACCGGTAAAATTAAATGTCGGGTTTTGTTTTTTGCCGGAATTAAATCCCGTTTATACTGCGGATTAAGAAAGCGCAAATCTTCTTTGCTGATATTCACACAAGCAGCAATTTGGTCAAAATGCATGTCATGATTGATATGTACCGTGTCAACCAATCCGAATAAATCAATTTCTTCAGCAACAAAGCCATGTTGATCGTAATACTCAAAAATATAATTTACAGTAATAAACGCCGGCACATAATTTCTGGTTTCCCGTGGCAAATAATGATAAATATCCCAAAAATTGTCTTTTCCCCCGGCTCTGATTATTGCCCGATTGACATTCCCCGGGCCACAGTTGTAAGCAGCCAAAACCAACATCCAATCATCATAAACACCATACAATGATTGCAAAAACTGACAGGCCGCATGTGTACTGGCGATAGGATCTCGGCGTTCATCAACATAGGAATTGATCTCCAGCCCTTGCATTTTTCCGGTAGCATACATAAATTGCCACAATCCGGTTGCACCAACTCGTGAAACGGCTTCAGGATTCAGGGCAGATTCAATAACAGCAAGATATTTCAACTCATAAGGCAATCCATATTGATCAAAAATCTCCTCAAACATTGGGAAATAGTAACTAGAAAGTGCAAGTAAGCGAGGAATTTGTCGATATGCACGTTTAATGTAGAAATCGAGATTACGCCGAACCTGGTCATTATAGGACAATTCCACCGGTGAGTGAATGGCAGCAATGCGTTCGCGATATATCGAATCCGGCAATTCACGAATGATACTATCTCTATGGATTTCCCCGTAAACCAATGTATCCGGGCGATAATAAAAATGGATATTAACTAATGAATCAACCCGATCCACCCAATTGACAAACTCAACATCAATCATGGGCTGAGAGTCTTGGTCTGCAACTTTATCAGCTTGAGAAAAACTCGTTCCAAAACAAGCTAAGAATATGATGAAAAAAATATGTCGTTTCATAATTAAAATTTCAAACTAAGGGTAAATCCGATACTTTGTTGTGCCGTGGCAAATGGTGTTCCCGGCTGGCTAATACTTAAACTTATGTCATCACTTACATCAAAATCAGACAAAGCAGCATCCACATTCGCATCCACAATTTGGATGACATAGAAAAGCGTTGCTCCGATGATATTCAAATCCCGAAAACGGCGATATCTATCCATTTCGTTTATGAGCGCCTCTGCTGTCAGGATATCATAAAATTCATCAATACCACCATCCTGTCTCAGCAAATATGCATCTTTAAAGCGCATAAATTTAGATTGATTGTCAATTGCCATGTAAGCAAATGTTCCCATTCCAGCCCAAACGATTGGAGCTTTCCAAAGTTTCCCGTTATAAATCTGACCGGCACCTGGCAAAATTGCAGAATATAAACTAGCTCTTCTCGGCGATTTCACCGTTTTCTCTTTCAGCACAACACTTTCGCTTGTCTCGTCCTCATTATCATATTGTGCATAAAGTGATTGAGAAGCAAACGCCAGTATTGCCAATATGGCTATAAGATATGACAATCGACTCAGCATATGCTACTTATCGAGTTTGTCAAGGGCAGCTATAATTCGCTCTAATTGCTCGTCATTTCCAAATGGAATAACAATTTTCCCTTTTCCTTTTGTATTTCGGGCAAATTTCACATCGGTATGGAAATAATCTGACAAATGTTTTTGCAGACTTTCATATTCCTCAGCTGTCTTTTTAACAGGCTTGGTTTTTTCTGCAGTTGTTTGATTTTTCTTTTCCTCAAGATTCAATTCTCGAACAAACTCTTCTACTTTGCGAACAGAAAAATCATATTTCAGCGTTTGATTGTAAACCATAAGACGAGTTTCCTCATCTTTAAGATTTATCAAAGCCCTTGCATGCCCCATACTGATTTTCTTTTCACGAATTCCGAGCTGTACTTCAGGTGGCAAATTTAACAATCTCAAATAATTTGCAACTGTAGAACGCTTCTTGCCAACGCGCTCACTGAGTGTTTCCTGAGTGAGCTTACATTCATCCATTAATCGTTGGTATGAAATAGCGATTTCCATGGCGTCAAGATTCTCACGCTGGATATTTTCAACTAGCGCCATTTCAAGTAATCCCTGATCATCAGCAGTTCTTACGTATGCAGGAATTTTTTTCAGTCCCGCTATTTTTGCAGCTCGCAAGCGACGCTCACCAGAAATTAATTGAAACTTATCGTCTTTTATGCTAACTGTAATCGGCTGAATAATACCTAACTCGCGAATTGAATCTGCCAATTCGGCAAGTGCTTCTTCATCAAATTCGGTGCGGGGTTGAAAAGGATTTGCTTCAATAATTTCCAAAGGAATTTCATTAACAGCATCCCGTCTTATTCTTCCGTCGTTATCGTCAGTTTCAATCAGGGCGCCTAAACCACGTCCAAGTGCATTGCGTTTTGCCATTGTTTATAGTGTTTTTTCCGAATCCGGAATATTTGTCAACTTATTTCTTTGCAATAATTCTCGTGCCAATGCCAAATAGTTATTCGCACCCTTAGAATTTGCATCATAACTTAAAATCGATTGTCCGAAAGAGGGTGCTTCTCCCAGTTTAATATTTCTGACAATGATGGTATCAAAAACCATATCTTCAAAATGTTTTTTCACCTCATCAACAATTTGATGTGAAAGGTTATTTCGTTTATCATACATGGTCAGCAGGAAGCCTTCAATATCAAGATCTTTATTAAGATTTGACTGTACAATACGGATTGTATTCAACAATTTCCCCAGCCCTTCAAGTGCGAAATATTCACATTGCACAGGAATCAAAACAGAATCTGCAGCGGTTAGTGCATTGACAGTGATCAAGCCCAAGGACGGAGAACAATCCAAGATGACAAATTCATATTGATCAACAACTTGTTGCAACATCAGCCCCATAATTTTCTCACGGTTTGGAATATCCAGCATTTCAATTTCAGCACCAACTAGGTCGATATGACTTGGTAACAGATCCAGATGTTCCACCTCTGAGCTTAATATGATATTTGTAGGTTCTTCCTGTTTAACCAACATTTCATACAAACCGGCTCTGATATTTTTCACATCAAAACCCAAACCACTTGTTGAGTTTGCCTGCGGATCAGCATCTACAAGCAATACTTTATATTCTAATGCAGCTAAGCTAGCAGCTAAATTAATCGCTGTCGTGGTTTTTCCGACTCCTCCTTTTTGATTTGCAATTGCAATTATTTTTCCCATAATAAAACGTATCCTTTCCGTTTCCCAAAAATAACATTATTCCCTTAAATATGAACACAATTTTCAGGCATTCTATTAACAACTGTTCAAAATTAAATAATGTATAATTTAAGAAACCACACAGATTTCAACAAATCAGAACATTAAAACATGTCTATCTCAAAATTTGCACGACTCTGATAAGTTCTATTTCCAGAGCGACACGCTTCATTATAGCGACTGATAATATTCAAAAATGATTCGCGTGAAATAATCTCTTTAAGCACTGTTTTACTCAAATCAGAATGTCGTTTGAGAAAACTCTGCACTTCCATAATATTTTGAATTTCCTCATTAAAAAAATTATGCTGAATGATGAAGAGAGGCTCATCATCAAGTTTAATCACCCAATTTGACTTTCGCGTTCCCTGTGTTTTACATGCACATGATCGGAACGGATAAATAACATCATAAATTTCAATGCAGCCAAATGTTAATAACTTTCCGTAACAATAGGTATTATATCCGGCCACCTCATCATCAAACCAAATGGATTTGAAATGCGTTTCGCTTGTAATCACCTCGGGGAAAAACTCGGGATTAATCATTTGTTTTCGACCTTGCTCATCACGAAATTTAATAAAATCTGAGAAAGTTCGTTTCCCGGCTTTAATTTCACCTTTTAAGGTATCTCCTTCAATATCCACAACGATTGCCGGCACCCAGCCTGCAGAAAATCCCTGAAAGCAGAAAAAGACAAAAACGGCACTCAATATCCATGGACGGATTTTCATTTATAAACTTTGTTTTAACTGTATCATTTTCAATGCAGCAGCAGCAGCTTCATCGCCTTTATTTCCGTGCTTTCCACCGGCTCTATCCAATGCTTGCTGTTGATCATTCGTGGTTAAAACGCCAAAAACGAAGGGAATATTATATTTTATATTCAAATCAGCAATGCCTTGCGTCACACCTTGCGCAATGAAATCAAAGTGACGAGTTTCACCTTGGATAATGCATCCGAAGCAAATAATCGCATCAAACCGACCGGTTTCAGCCATTATTTTTGCCCCGTGAATCAACTCAAAACTACCAGGCACATCTTGCGAAACAATGTGCTCAGGATTAACTCCATTTTCTTGCAATAATTTTACCGCTGCATCACGCAAAGCATGTGTTACTTCGGGATTCCATTCCGCGGTTAAAACACCAAAATTCCATTTTTTTGCGTTTGGATAATTATCCAGATGATTATCTGACAGATTTCGATTTTGAGTGGACATAACTTCTTATAATTAAAAAAGCATCCACAAAAACGCGGATGCTTAAGTTATTTAAAATAATCTTTCTATTGCATTTTCATTTCAACACGCGCTTGATATTTCTCAATATTACGCTGCTCACGTGTTCCGTAATACTCGGTTTCGATACGATTATAAACATCAAGTGCTTTTTGATATTGTGCATCCATTTCGTAAGTTTCACCGGCTTTCATCAGAAAAATTGGTGATAAGAAATCATTATCTGCAATTTTTGCAGCTTTTTCATAATTCTTAACGGCAGCTTTCAAATCATCTAACTCAAGGTAAGCGTCTCCGATAGCACCAATTGCATTTGCCTCTAACATAACATCTTCAGCAGAAAAACGGTCGAGATACTCAATTGCAGCCTCAAATTCGCCCAGATTCAGATATGAAATTCCCGCATAATAAAATGCGAGGTTACCGGCAGGTGTGCGTTTATAATTATCAATGACATCTAAAAATCCGTAGTTGACTCCATCGCCTTCGAGTGCCAATTGAAAAGAATCTTGTTCAAAATAACGTTCTGCAATAAATATCTCCTCAAAAGCAGTTTCCGCTTTTGGTTGAGCAATAAATTTATTAAACCCAAAATATCCAAAAACAACAATCACAATTGCTAATAAGACATAAGTAATGCGCTTTTGATTTTTCTCAATAAATAATTCTGCTCGCGTTAATGCAGATTCAACGTTTTCAAAATTTGAATCGTTTTGATTTGTTTTGTTTTTTGCCATTTTAAGTGCATTTTTTTATCAGTTGGCAAATGTAATGATTTTATTACAAATTTCAGAAGCAAATCAAAAAAAATCAGGTTTAACTTAGGTCAACGGCGATTTATGTTATGAATCATCATCATATTTAGTGTTTTTTGTCCTTTTCACAACAGTTTCAACCGAAGACAACGCCCATTTTTAGCACATACAACACAAAATAATTAAGCAAAATTATGCATTTGTACATTTCCCGATAAAAAGATTTTGTTTTCACTCAAAAGAATGTATCTTTACCCATACTGTAAACCAAAACTATTTATTATGAAACATGTAAGTATTCTTGTGTCAATGTTGCTCGTTATGTTCCTCGTTTCTTGCGGAGGCGGTGAATCAACTGACAATGAAGAAAAAACCAAAACTGAAGACAATGCAGCAAATGTTAGCGAAGCTAGCGAAAGTGCTGAAATTGTAATGACAAACATTGATTTTGCTGAACAAAGTATTCCAATCACTATGGATGTACCTGAAGGTGCAGAAGTTTCTGAAGGAATGTTAAACGGTGAATTTGGTGGTGTTAACTTATTAAACTATGAAGTCACAAAAGACGGTTGGATTTTAGACATATCCATGATGGATGATGAGCCTTACGGAGCTAAAGAAGATTACATCCAAGATGCAAAAGATTTTGCAATGGAAACTGAAGGTTTTGTTGAAATCGTTGAAGAAGATGAAAACGGCTTCATTTACAAACTTGAAAATGAAGATGGCGATGAGTACAATTTGTATTATGTTATTATGAAAGATGACCGTGCAATCGAAATTGAGGAAGGTCTCAAATTTACAAATTATACCCTTGAGGAAATTCAATCAATGTATGAAGCTGCAAAAACAGTAAAATAATTCAATATTAATAGTAAAAAAAAGCCATCAGCCGGCCGGCTGATGGCTTTTTTTTTACTATTATTTTTTTTATCTTTGAGGCGTAGATTACAGATTCGTCTGTAAATAAAGACAGTGTATTATATTTCTTATAAGTAAAAAGTGTTTTTCAAAAAAATGCTCATAGCACCAATTTGGGATATTAAGGGGAATACTTTTAGAGCATCTGATTTTTCAGGTGCTTTTTTTATCAAAAAAAACAAGCCCATCCGAACAGGATAGGCTTGCATTCATCGAACAAAGCAATATAGTGAAACACACTATATTCCTACATGCAGTTCAGGTGTTTTCTCACCAACGCTGCAATTTCATCGTGTTTGCCGTAAAGGCGCTCACTTAAATCTTTATCATCATAGGCTTTTAGTTGCTCAATTAAACTGCTGATTAAGCCTAAAGGAAACACACCGTTTTTCTCAAAACTTTCACGACGTTTCTCCAGCTCAATTGCAGATTCATAGCATGATTCAGGCAATGCTTTCAATTGATCAAGACATTCTTTATGCTCATCATCAAAAATATTAACATTCACGTAAAGTTTTTCAGCAATTTCCAATGCATTTTCCATTTCTAATCCGTGCTGAGCTGCAATAACAATCCCTGATAAGAAACCATAAATATCAGCAGACCCATCACCGCTACGCAATTCAAATGTTTGTTTCGACATGAATTTTCGCTCAGTTTCAGCTTGCTGGGGATTTGCATGGCTAACCATATCAACATCACTCAACCAGCCCAATGGAACGCGAACCAAAACAGAACGATTTCTGTCGCCCCAACAAATATTAGTCGGTGCTTCCTGATGTGGAACCAAACGCAAATATGAAGTTGGAATGGTATTTCCGAATGCGGTTAATGCGCCGGCTAAATCAAGAATTCCGGCAATGGCACGTTTTGCAATGTCGCTGAGTTTTCCATTATCAACTAGCATATTTTTGCCATCTTTCTCCATCATCATATGAACATGTAGGCCGCTACCTGCTTTTCCAACCGTAATTTTTGGAGCAAGCGACAAAGAAAGGTCATATTGATGTGAAAGTTTTCTAAGTATCCATTTCGCAATAACTAATTGGTCAGCAGCCTCTTCTACCGGACATGGCAAAAATTCAATTTCCTGCTGCTCAAAATACATCTCATCCTGAGTGAAATTTCCGACCTCAGAATGTCCGTACTTTATTTGTCCACCGCATTGTGCAATTAAATACATTGCTTCACGGCGAAAATCTTCAAATTTTGCAAAAGGAGCAGAAGCATGATATCCTTTTTGATCTTCAGCAGGATAATCCATATCTTCATAAACTTCTGTCATCACATAATATTCCAATTCGCCGAGTGCCAAAAAATTCATGTCCGTAGCATCTTTGAAACTTTTGTGTGCTTTTTGCAACAAATATTCCGGAGCAGACTCCAAGGGTTTTCCTTCTGAGTTATAATATGAACACAAAATATCAATTGTTGGAATACTTTCAAACGGATTTACAAATGCCGTACTGTAACGCGGAACCACATATAAATCACTGGAACCTGCATCCACAAAAGAAAACAAGCTACTACCATCAACACGTTCTCCAGTTGTTAAAATCGTTTCCAGATGATCGAGACTATTAATCACAAAATTTAAAGTTTTTAATTTCCCGTCAGCTGCTACATAGCGAAAGTTAATCATTTCAATTTGGTGAGCTTCAATGAACTTCATGATATCATCACGAGTAAACTCGGTCGCCGGCTTTTCCAAAAATGAAACCAATGGATTCGGATTCATTGCATACGATGTGTTTCTCATAGTTATTATTATTTTTGTATTTTACTAAACGAAATTAGCTCATAAACATACGCATTGTTTATGGCTTTTCAAAACATAAATAAGCTATTATACAACAGGTCTGTGTTTTTTATTGCATCAAAAATATTGCGCGTTTTTTTATCTCCCTTAGTGTGGATTACTATCCTGCTTATACTCGCTTTATTAAAAAAAGAGTCCATTAAAAAGAAACAATTATTCATTGCTGTTACCGCAATGTTTCTGTTTTTCAGCAATCCATTTATTGCTGATGAATTTATGAGACAATGGGAAGTCCCTGCTATCCAACAGGAAAAGATGGAGAAATATGACGTGGGAATTTTACTAACGGGTATGTGCACATATGACAGCCAGTTTAAACGCACTAATTTTGAAAACAGCAGTGATCGCTTATTGCAATGCATGGATTTGTATCACAAAGGAAAAATTCAGAAGATTTTTATTTCCGGTGGATCGGGAAAACTCCGTGAACCAGACTTTCTTGAAGCAAAGCTATTATATGACTTTCTGATACAATCAGGAATTCCCAAGGAAGATGTTGCCTACGAAACCAAAAGCAGAAATACCCACGAAAATGCGATTGAATCGGCACGATACTTGCAACCGCAAACATCTGACAGTACGTTTTTATTAATTACATCAGCCTATCATATGAGAAGAGCAGCGGCATGTTATAAAAAAGCAGGATTTGAATGCGATTATTACAGCACAGACCGATTTACCGGAGCCCGAAAGTTTCACATTGAACATCTTATCGTGCCATCTATCTCAGCACTACATCGTTGGGAAATTCTGTTTCGTGAATGGACAGGCATAATCATGTATAAATTAAATGGATATATTTAAAATTAATGCAACAAGTTTCCTGATTTTGATAATGATTTCCTGCTCAGCTAAGGATAATCAAAATATTGTATCAGCTCAAGAAAAGCCGCACCCGATTATTTGTGGTGCCGAACAGACAGAGGCCTATTTGCACAAATTAGTTGACAAACAAATCGGAGTTGTCGCAAATCACACCTCTCGAATTGGAGAAACTCACCTTGTGGATTCATTATTAAGTTTAGACATAAATATCCAAGCAATTTTTGCACCGGAGCACGGATTTCGCGGAACTGCCGATGCCGGAGAAATTATTAAGAACGGAAAAGATACAAAAACCGGATTGCCTGTTATTTCAATCTACGGAAATAACAAAAAACCAAAACCCGAACAATTACAAGGCATTGATTTAATGATTTTTGACATTCAGGACGTCGGGGCTCGCTTTTACACTTACATTTCAAGCATGCATTATGTCATGGAAGCATGTGCCGAACAAAATATTCCACTTTTAATTTTAGACAGACCGAATCCTAACGGAAATATCGTGGATGGACCGATTTTGGATATGGATTACGCTTCTTTTGTCGGGATGCATCCGGTGCCAATTGCCCACGGAATGACAATTGCAGAATATGCAAGTATGATAAACGGAGAAAAATGGCTGGCTAATGGGGTTCAATGTGATTTGCAGCTTGTTTTATGCGAGAATTATTCTCACGACATGCCATATTCACTGCCGGTTCCACCGTCACCAAACTTACCAAACGATCGCAGCATTGAATTATACCCGTCAATTTGCCTGTTTGAAGCTACTGATCTAAGTGTAGGAAGAGGCACCGACATGCAATTTCAGGTAATTGGACATCCGGAGCTTGAAGGTATTTGCGATTTTTCATTTACGCCGGCACCAAATCAAGGATCAAAACAACCGAAACATAAAAACATCACCTGTTACGGTTACGATTTACGAACAAACAATGAAGTATTCCCTAAAACAGATGGGAAATTGAATTTGAACTATTTATTGAAAATTTATCAAGAATTTCCTAATAAAGACGATTTTTTCATTAGTGCATCTTTTTTTGATAAACTGGCCGGTGGTTCGGAACTTCGCGAACAATTGATTTCAGGAAAAACAGAAAAGCAAATTCGGGACAGTTGGCAAACAGAATTAGATGCTTTCATAGCAAAACGGGAATCATATTTATTGTATAATTAACAATGGTTTTTGTCACAGTTTTTGAAAATCAAAAACTCCGCCAAAAACCATACTGTCTGCCTTTATGTCCCCGAGTTTCACCCGGGGTTATTAATATTCGACCCACTTACGGGGTCATAAATTAGCCAGTTAGTCAATTTCCAAGGGATTTTGACATTTACTTTTTCAGGCAATTTATCAATGTTTTTGAATTAAAACCACCGCATGTGCTTCGGCTCCTTTCCCCTCCCCTACAAATCCGAGTTTTTCGGTGGTGGTTGCTTTAACAGACACAGCATCTAAGGAAACGGATGCATGTTTTGCAATGGTTTCACGGATTTCCTGAACAAAGGGATTGATTTTCGGTGCCTGCAAAGCTACGCTTGAATCAATGTTTTGCAATTCATATCCGGCATGGCGAATAAGTGCCATACACTTTTCAAGCAAAATCAACGATGAAATATTATGATATTCAGGATCAGTATCCGGGAAGTGTTTTCCGATATCTCCCAAAGCTGCTGCTCCAAGCAATGCATCACAGATAGCATGCAAAAGCACATCCCCATCGGAATGTGCTTTAAATTTTTTATCGTAAGGAATATTCACTCCTCCGAGGATTAAACCTGTTCCTGGTTCAAAAGCGTGAACATCGTATCCGTAACCAATTCTCACTTTAGATTTCTTCTTGTGCTCCGAGGTCAAAGGTTAGTGTAAATCGCAAAGTGTTAGCCAATGGACTGGTACTAAAGCCATTTGTCGGAATCAGATAAGCAAAATCCAAACCAAAAACATTCAATTTTAAACCGGCACCGATTGATGCATATTTTCTTGCACCTTTGTATTGGTGTTCCGTAAAATAACCCGCACGTAAAGCGAATTTATTATCGTACCAATATTCTGCACCAAAAGACCATGCAATTTCAGCAAATTCTTCAGAAAATACTGATCCACCGACTACTCCAGGAGCATCTGCCCATGAGGAAAAAAGTGCTGCCGCCATAGAAATGTCAGGATCATTTCCGGCAACCATAACATTTTCGGTTGTAGTAGCAGTATCTCCATTTGGCAAAATATCACCTTCAATAAAAGTTTCGTATTGCGGTGGACTCGGCACCAATAATTTATTCAAATCGGCAGTTACACCAATTTTATTATACTCATCAATTTCGAGTTCATAATATACACCAAGTCTGAAATTTGTTGGGATAAAATCTTGTTGGGTTCCGTCGGAATACGACATTTTCACACCAATATTACTGATATTTAATCCGGCATTCAGGGTTCCGTCCATTCCGTCAAAACCGAGTTGGTCATTGGTGTAGAAAAACGCAACATCGGCAGCAACGGATTGTCCTGCTTTAGTAGGTAATCCACCGACTTCAATTCCACCGGTAAGGTTTGAATGGATATACCGCATTGCAACTGCACCCGAGAAATCGTCTGAAAGCAAGCGGCTATAACCAAAATCAATAGCAAACTCATTCGGCTGATGATCTCTCAATGCCACATTGTACTCGTCTCTGAATGGAATAGATCCCATATCAAAATAGAGCAATGATGCGGAAAATACATTTTGTTCATCAAGACGATAATATCCGGCCACGTATCCGAGATTCATATCATTAACAATATTTCTTAACCAAGGGGTGTAAGAAATTGACACACCGATTTCGTCTTCAGCGAAGGCATATTTTGCAGGATTCCAATGTTGTGAATTTGCATCGGGACTTGTTGCTACACCAGCATCACCCATTGCACCGGATCGTGTATCAGGAGCAATCATTAAAAACGGAACTGCAGTGGTAATTACATTGTTAACGTCATCACGACCGAGTGGATCATTTTCAAATTGTGCCTGAGTACTCAAAGTCAGACAAAGCAAGATTAAGATTGCAAAAATTCTGTATTTCATGTTTTTAGTTTTTTATTTGTCAAAAATACAAGCATTAAACGAATATACAACAAATTTATTTCACAAGAACCATTTTTTCAAATTTATTTACAACATCTCCATTTGGAGTGCGCACCTGAACGTGGTAAATATAGATACCTTGTTCAACTTTTCCACCACCTCCATTATCGCTGTACCAGCAGATATCATCAACGGTGTAGCCGGTTGCATAAACATTTTCCTGAATGATTTTCAATAACTGTCCATTCATGTTGAAAATTTTAATTTCAACCTCCATTTCTTCATTCGGATGGTTGTGAGTAAATGTAAAACAGGTGTAATCAGAGAATGGATTTGGATAATTCATCACTTGCTCGATGACTAATTCGGATGAATTTGCCACCAAAAAGCGAATTTCAGCCTCACTGGAATTATTAAACACATCCCAAACTTTAAAATTCAAACTGTGCATTCCGGTTTCCAGACTAAAAAATGGATAACGAACACTCCCAGATTGATAAGAATCTAAATCCGCCTCATAAAAATCGTTTAAGACAATGGAGTTTAATGAATTGTCATCTAAAATAGCAGTAATATCATGTCCAATACCATTACCGACAGTATTAATTCCTGATTCATCAAAAACATAAGCTAACATAATTGGATTTTCATCAGTAATACCACCGTCAATAAAATCACTGTTATTCATATACAACTCGATTTCCGGTCCGAGATTATCCGAAATATCAAAGTCCGAACTTCCGCCGATTTGAAAATCATTATAATAACCGTGCGCATCTTTTGTGTCAGATTTTGCATAATATGAAATCTTTCCATTTCCATAAAAATAAGCAATATCAACCGGCACAATAAATTCAAAGCTAAAATAACCATTAGTTACACTTGCCTGCCCTGAATACAAAACATTTTTTTGTTCAAGAAAATCCATTGGAGGGTTTTCATCATTTCCAAGGGTGGAATACTCCATTACTTTATCATAAACCGTCGGATAAATTACACCATTAAAATCGGATTTAATATTACCGGAACGATCTTCAATGTGTCCTTCAACCCGTACGAGACTTGCAGCACTAAGTGTGTCCTGATAAACTTCAACTGAATTTCCATTCATTGTATCAGTTTCCACAATGTATTCAGGAATTGCTAATCGGAGTGCAGGGTCTCCCAACAATGAAAAGTTCCGTTTATTATTATCGTTTGAAGCGATATTTTTTGTATGCATAATAATTTCACCAAGAGAATAAGGTTTATTATTCTCATCGGTTTTAAAAACCTGTCGGTAAAACTCCTTATTAATCTTATCATTGTTTCCTGAATAAACCAAACGTGTTGTTGTCAGTAAACCTATTCCACCACCATCCGGGTTAAGTAGAATTAATTCCCCTGCTGAGGTTAATTCATAATCATCATAAGGAGCGAATTCACAAGTAGCTGTAACAAACAAAGGCAACTTGTTTCCATTCGACCAACTGTTTATTTGACTTAAAGTAACGACGGCTTCATGCGCCAGCGTTTTCTCATTTCCGTGACCGGAATAATTCATAATCAAGGCACCATGATTAATGCGTTCATCAATTTCCTGATTCACTTCCGGATATCGATCTCCTTGCACTGTTGATACTTGCTCATATGCATCCAGCAATATTTTATCGACATTAAACTCAGGGTGGTACACCATAACCGTATCTCCCATTTCATTTGCTTGCATCTCATGCGCCATATAATCCTCGGCATCATCTCCAAGAAAACACATTACATTACGCCAATTTCCAAAACTATCGGGACTGATGTAAGCAAAGATTTTATTCAGTACAGCATCTGCTTCGGTTTGGGTACGAACCGGCAATCTGCCAACGCCCATATCAAGTCCTTCTGTTCCGCCAACACTACCTTCGTCATAATCCAAAAGCACAAAGAAGTCATCACTAACAAAAGAAGAAGATGGGCTCAAGGAATTTACCGATTGATATGTAGGAACAAAATTTCCATTTTCACCCAAAGGGACACGATTATCATAACTACCATCACCAAACATCAATAAATATTTTGGTATTTGGCTTTCTGACTCAGCACGGTCGTAAAACATTTTTACGAAATCACGAATTGCAGCCACGTCAGGTGTTCCTGATGAAAATTCATTATAAATAACATCCGGTGTTACCACATGATAAGACAATCCGCTATATGATTCATGCATTGCTCCTAATTGTTGGGCATAAGGCACAAAATCAGGGTAGGAAACAATCAGATAATCAGCTTGCGACAAAGCATGCAAATTTTGATTTTCAACAAAACCAAGTGTTGATGAACCCTCGAACTGAGGAGAAGAAAATGTTCCTGTTGTATTAAATGCCACAAACTCGCGTAGTTGATCAGTTTCAGCAGAAAATTTTAAATTCGCACCATCCAGTTCGTCGGGATTAATTCCAATGGCATTAACAGGGTCTGTAATATCCAGAATTTTTGTTGATGAATTTGCACCTCCCATAATATATTGTGTCACATTGTCCGGGGCGATACCCTGCGCATCACGAAAAAGCAACTCGCTACCCTGCATTTGAAGATTAGCTCGCGCATTAATTGTGATGTAATCAAGCCAGGCTTCTGATGATGATGTACTTGGCAAATACTCAATATTTAAACTATTGAAAGCATTCAAACCTGCATTCATTTGATACTCAATGGTTTTTGCAACCGGAGCCGAATAGGAGCCGCTCACAGAAGAAATATACTGCGAGTAAGAAACATCACCATTCAAATTTATTTTAAACCGGCTTTCAACACTGGATGCTGCAGCAAAACGCAGTTCAAGGCTTGCGTTTTCACTTGACACAGGCGAAGGAACATTGAAATCAAAATTATAAGACAAATAATAGCTGAATTTTCTCCAGTACAAATTTCGACCAGATCCCATAATATTAATGCTATCTTTTTCCATGGCAGCATAATAATCGTAGGTGGAGGTCACGTAATTTGCATTATCAGCACCATCAACAAACTGTATGCGCTTTTTCTCGGAATTATCCGAAAGGAAATAATAGGCATAAGTAGAATAATTATGAATTTCATGTTCATAACGACTGCCGGTGTACATAAACTCATTTGGTCCTTCTAAAAACACTAACAAATAATCGCCGGCATCAAAGCTCCCATTTCCGTTATTATCTTTATGATAAACAGGGCGTTCCGGCAAGTCATCATAACGAGATTCAGCATTTTGTTTCGGCACCATAAAACCATAACCAAAAACGCCAATTTCTGAAGGGTTATCAAAACCTAAATTTACGACATCTTGATAAGATATCGAATAGACACCACTTTTAGAAACACGAAATTTATACCAATCTCCTTCACTTAGTTTTGAACTTTCAGCATTAGTACGACTGGTTTTTAATTTGGGTGCATCTGCGATATTTAACTTAATTTCAAATTCGACTAAACGCTCAAATCCACCTGTTTCATTTTTTCTGACGGGAATGACATCAAGATATGCATACTGCTTTTTCCGAATGCTTGTTAATGAATGTGTCAGCTCAAAATCATCCGTAAGATTATTAAGTGAATCGATATTTATTCCTTTTAAACTTTCTGTGGAGATTATTTCTGTTCGCAAAGGAATAATTTCTGCATCTAAAATTTGTTTTTCATGCATTGGGACTTTCTCAAGATAATGAGGGATCACTAAATTTTCACCATAAATTGCTCCCTCGAAAGAAAATCGTTCAATTTTATTTAAACTATCTAAAGAAATAATTTCATTTTTTTTCCACTCAATTTGATGTGGAAAATCTCTCGTTTGAGACAAGCCTACACCAGTTATAATAACGAAAAGGAAAGCAATTAGAAAGTGTTTATGCATAATATATTTTATTTTTCTGCGTTCAAAGATTATAAACTTATTTGTATTTTTCTTTTAAAAACGCCAAAAATATAGTATTATTGTCATCAGTATTTTATTTTGCGACAAAAAATTTGTATAATTGCACATTGTGGAACAATAGCAACGACATGATTAGACGTATTTCATTCATAGTAGTAGTCTTTCTGGTTGGACTGAGCAGCATGACCAAGGCACAGGATGCGCATTTTTCGCAGTTCTATGCAAATCCTCTTTATCTGAATCCAGCCTTTGCTGGCTCAGACAAATGTCCGCGGATTAACATGAGTTACCGCAATCAATGGCCCGCATTAGGTCAAACTTATGTGACCTATTCTTTATCGTATGACCAACACGTTCGCGCTCTGCAAGGTGGTGCCGGATTATTGTTGATGAATGACGTTCAAGGTGATGGGACAATCATATCAACAACGCTTGGTGGCATGTACTCATATACATTGCCAATTACAAGGCGGTTTGCTATTACTGCCGGTTTTCAAGCTGCATACATTATGAAAACTGTGCAATGGGAATTCATTTTCCCCGATATGATTCATCCACTTTATGGTCCAATTTATGCGACACAGGAAGACCCTAGCATTGTTGATGATCAAAAAAATTATTTTGACTTTTCAACTGGAGTTATAGGATTTAGTGAAAAAACATTTTTTGGAGTCGCCGTACACCACTTAACTGAACCTTCAGAATCATTCTTAAGAGGTAGTGATGCTGTTTTACCAAGAAAATTCACTGTTCACTTTGGAACTGAAATTGGGATAAATTCCCCACAATTCCGTCGTGGCGAATTATCACTTGCTCCACAAATACTATTTCACCAACAAGGTGATTTCCAGCAGTTTAACTGGGGGTTATATGTCAATCGAAAGGCAATTGTTGCAGGTTTTTGGTTAAGACAAAACTTCAATTTCCATTACGACTCATTTGTAATGTTGGTAGGATTCAGACAGGATAATATTAAATTTGGATATTCTTATGATTTGACGGTATCCAAATTAAGGAACTCAACCCTTGGTGCACACGAAGTCACATTTGGGTTTACATTTGGTTGTCGTCCGGCAAGAACATCATTCAGAACAATAAGTTGTCCATCATTTTAGTTATTGATAATAAATAATGTATTTAGATATGAAAAATAAATTCCATCTTTTCTGGCTTGTAGTTTTCGGTGCAATGATTTTTGCATCTTGCCAGCGTGAAGCGTCCAACACAACAGGATGGTACTACAACGATCCTCGTTTTGGTGGATTCCAAAACCATCCAGGATACGAACAAGAAACCGGTCCCGGACTTATTTTTGTTGAAGGTGGTACCTTTGCGATGGGTCGTACTGAACAAGATGTGATGTTTCAATGGAACAATTCACCTCGTAGAGTAACTGTTTCTTCATTCTATATGGATGAAACAGAAATCCGCAATATTGATTACCGCGAATATTTATATTGGTTGCGTAAAGTGTATGCAACAGATTTCCGGTATATCTATCGCAGCGCACTCCCCGACACACTCATTTGGAGAGAAAGGCTTGCATTTAATGAACCGATGGTAGAGCTCTATTTAAGACACCCGGCATATGAAGAATATCCGGTAGTTGGTGTTAGTTGGGTTCAAGCTCGTGATTATTCTTCATGGCGTACTGACAGGGTAAATGAATTTATTCTTATCCGTGAAGGCATTTTAGATCCTTACGCTGCCCCACAAGATCAGGCGAAACATTTTAATTTGGACTCTTACCTGACTTATGCAGACAATTTGGATTTACACATTGATGAAACAGGAAGAGGTCCCGATGGAAAAGTTGAAAACCTTTATGTTGACCCCTCTACTTTAAAAGAAGGACGGAGAGGCCAAAGTGCATATGAAGAAAACCGCCGTTGGGTATCATTAGAGGATGGAATATTCTTACCACGTTACAGACTTCCAACAGAAGCTGAGTGGGAATACGCAGCACTTGCATACATTGGAAATCACTACAAAGAAAGAATTTACGAACGTCGCCTATACCCATGGAATGGTCACTACATTCGTAACGACAGCAGAACTGATGACCGTGGACAAATAATGGCAAACGTCATGAGAGGACGTGGTGATAATATGGGAGTTGCAGGCGCATTAAATGATGGAGCAGATATTCCGGCACCGGTACGTTCATACTGGCCAAATGACTTTGGACTCTATTGTATGGCGGGTAATGTTAATGAGTGGGTAATGGATGTTTACAGAGATGTTACATTCGAAGACATGGCAGAATTTCGTCCCTTCAGAGGAAATGTATATACCGAAAAACAAATTGTTAGAGATCCTAACGATGGTATGGTTGAATTAACTGCCGAAGCTGAAGATTATTTTGATATCACAGGTAAAATTTTAACAAAACCTGTGGATGAAGAACATTGCTTCAACCGAGATAATTACACACGTGCTGACAACAGAAATTACCTTGATGGTGATTTGAACTCATTGATTCCTGAAGGTGGTACCGGATGGTGGAATGATGGTGCAAGACTTAATCAGTTTACTGATGTAAATGAAGATTCAATTCCAAAATTAAATACGACGGGAAAAATGTACAACGAAGGAAACTGGGATGGTACAGACTGGGGAAAAGGTCGCTTTGACTCGAATAACCCAAAAACCGGAAAAGGAACAGGAATGACTTCACTAGTAACAAACCGCTCACGTGTTTATAAAGGTGGTGGTTGGAATGACCGTGCTTTCTGGATGACTCCAGGATCAAGAAGATATCTTGATGAGAAAAAAGGACAAGCAAATCTTGGATTCCGTTGTGCAATGATCAGAGTCGGTTCACAAACTTTACCTGAATAAAAAAATTGATATTAATTAAAACCCCATATTTTTGTATGGGGTTTTTTTATGATGTATTATGGATATTCAATCTATTTACCAAAAATTTCTGCAATGCAAAGGAGTATCTACCGACACCCGAAGCATTCAAAAAGACAATTTATTTATTGCCTTAAAAGGCGGAAATTTTAATGGGAATCGCTTTGCAAAATCAGCATTAACTCAAGGTGCTAAATTTGCAATTATTGATGATGCAAATTATGAAATTCCTGGTAAAACTATTCTATGCGATGATAGCCTGACATGCTTACAAGCTTTAGCAAGAACGCATAGACGTGAAATGGATGCAACAATTCTGGCAATAACCGGCACCAACGGAAAAACAACCAGCAAAGAACTTGCATTTGCTGTCATGAACAGTCATTTCAATTGCATCGCAACAGAAGGAAACCTGAACAATCACATTGGAGTTCCGTTAAGCTTGCTTCGCATTAAAAAAGAAACCGAATTTGCAATTATCGAAATGGGAGCAAATCATCCGGGAGAGATAAAAATCCTGAGCGAAATTGCAGAACCTGATTTTGGCGTTATAACAAATGTCGGACAAGCACATATTGAAGGCTTTGGATCCTTTGAGGGAGTAAAAAAAACAAAAGCAGAACTATACGATTTTCTCAGAGCAAATAATGGAATTACATTTTTAAACATTGGCAATCATCATTTACTAAACATGCTCGGCAGTCAAGAAATTGTCAGTTATGCACTAAATCAGCCAGCCTATTGTACTGCAGATTTTTTTAAATCCAATCATAAAATTGGATTGGTCTGGAAATCTGATTTACAATCAGGCAAATTCACATCAAACTTACAAGGAGCCTACAATGCAGAAAACTTGCTGCTTGCCACATGTATCGGGAACTATTTTAGTGTCCCGTCTGAAAAAATTGATTCCACAATTGAGGAATATACCTCAACAAACCAACGATCAGAAATAAAAAAAACCAATAGAAATACGCTCTTTTTAGATTTGTACAATGCCAACCCAAGCAGTGTGGAACTGGCAGTGAAGGATTTTCATAACACCGAAGATGAACAAATTGTAATTTTGGGCGACATGAAAGAGCTGGGATCAATTTCTAAGGAAGCCCATTTGAAGATTTTACACTTATTGCAAGATTTAAGATTTCATCGTGTTTTACTCGCAGGCGAAGCATTTTATCAATACAAAACGGAATTTAATTTTGAATTTTTCCCGGATACCAGTGCATTAGTACAATCGCTGGAGAATAACAAAATACAGGATAAATGGATAATCATTAAGGGCTCACGCTCAATGGCTTTAGAACGTGTCATCCCATTTTTATAAAATTTCACAAACAAAATTCTATGTCTATGTAAAAAAGCTTTCCACTTTTTGCAATGCAGAAGGTAATGAAAAGACAACAACTTTATCGCCAACTTTTATTTGAGTATCCCCCTTGGCAATAAAACTCTTATTTCCACGGATAATGCCTCCTATAATCGCTTCTTCAGGGAAATTGATATTTCGTAAAACATCTTTGGAAATTTTTGCGTTTTCATTGACAACAAACTCAAGTAGTTCAGCATCAGTCCCGGTTAAACATTTAATTGCAGCGACCTCAGCATTCATGGTGAAAGTATAAATATGCGATGCAGCACTGAGTTTTTTATTGATTATAGACTCAATCCCCATTTTAGTAGCAATATCGAAATAATCAAAATTCTCAATCTCGGCAATTGTCCGCTTTACGCCAAACTTTTTCGCTAAAGCACAGGCTAAAATATTGGTTTCAGAATCTCCGGTGACAGCTATAAACGCATCCATTTCCTGAATGTCTTCCTCAACTAACATGTCGAGGTTTCGTCCGTCTCCGTGTAAAACTAAACAGCGGTCAAGGTTTTCTGCAAGTTCGAGGGCTTTCTTTTCATCAAATTCGAGCAATTTGACTCTGCAATCTGTTGACAATTCCTTGGCCACCTTCTGACCAATTCTTGAGCCGCCGATAATCATGACATGCTCAACTTTCTCTCTTTCTTTCCCTGAATTTTTCAATAAACTGTCAATTCCCTCAGGACTAGTAATAACATACACATTATCTCCGCTCCTCAGAATGTCGTCACCTCCGGGAATAATTGTTTTATTATCCCGTTCAATCGCAACTGCTCGATAATCAATCCGTTTACTAAATGCAGATGCCTCTTTCAAACTCATATTTACAATGGGAGCATCTTTATCGAGGGTAACAACAAAAAGTTTTAACCGACCACCTGAGAATTCAAAAATTTGATTGGTTCCGGTCTGCCGGATTAAACTGATGATCTCTTGTGCTGCAATTTTCTCCGGGTAAATCATCCGATCAACACCCATATTAATAAAGTGCATTCTTCGCAGCGGATGAATATATTCAAGATTATCAATCCGGGCAATGGTTTTTTTCGCACCTAGGCGCTTCGCTAAAACCGCACTAATTAAGTTCACTTCTTCAGAATGTGTTACTGCAATAAAGAGGTCAACTCCTTTGGTTTTCGCTTCCTCTAAAGTTTCAAAAGAAGAGCCGGAACCCAAAACCGTCATCAAATCATATTGTGAACCAATTGCTGCCAACCTCTCATTATCAGTATCAATCACGGTAATATTATGATTTTCCTTACTCAGCATTTTTGCTAAATATTTCCCAACTTCACCGGCACCGGCAATGATAATTCGCTTTTTCGTTCCCATAATTTCATCATCTATAATCGTGACAAATGTAAAAAAACTTTATTATGAACCAGATACTTTATGCAAAAATGCACCTTGTTCAGACACATCATAATATGAAATATTACCATTTTCAAGTTCTTCAATTAATTGTTCACGCCGATAAAAAGGTAAGGATGCATCTAAAATAACTAATTCGTATTCAAACAAGCTGTTTAATTTCTCCGGTGGCAAAAACGCATCTCCTGTATAAATTAAATAATCCACACAGATTGGCTTGTCAACACGCATATTTGCATAATAATCATCCACTAAAATTAGCGCCCGGATATCGGCAAAACCAACAAAACCAGATTTCAAAAACACACGCCGATTATCAATTCGCAATAAATTAGTAAACATGTATTGCTGACCAAATTGATTCAAATCAACAAATTTTTCTTTGGAAACCCCTTCAGCCAACCAATAATTTCCGAGTTGTTTGTTTGTGGACTCCACATCAAAGGTTTCAAAATCCGTAAACAGCACATGTTCATCTCCTGTAATACAGTTAATTCCAGAGTTACCACGAAGATTATAAACGACAAACACCTCCTTTGTTTGGTTTTTAACGTCTCGAAAAATCCCAAGACCAATAAACAAAATCAGCAAGGATAAGACAGGCCAAATAAGCTGTCGCTTTGCGGCAAAATAAAGGATTGCCCCACAAATGATAACTAAAAACAGAATTATCATCTGCAATTGTGTCATATACAGATTCTCGGAAACGGATGCAGGAAGGGATTCAATCCAAAACACGGAAGTATTAAGCAAGGAAACCATCCAGGCAAGTATCTGTCCAAGAAAATTTGCAACTATGGGAATAAACGAAAACACAAAAACCGCCATTGCCAAATAAACAATTAAAGTGACAATCGGAATCACAAGAATATTTGTTAGAATAAAATAATTGGAAAATTGATTGAAAAAATAAATTGTCAGCGGAGCAGTCCCAATTTGTGCAGCAATAGAAACCGCAACCAAAGACCACAGCTTGTCCACCAAAATGAAGCGTGATTTTATTAATCCGTGTATGGGTGGGAAAAACAATACGATGCTTAAAACGGCAAAATAAGACAACCAAAAGCCCAATGCAGCCGCATTTAACGGATTGATTATCAGTGTCACAAAAGCAGAAGCAGCAAGAATATTATAGATGCTCACATTTCTGCCAAAAAGTTTTCCCATACTAATAAAGGTAAACATAATGGCTGCACGCGTAACTGATGGCGAAAGTCCGGTTAATGCCGCATAAAACCAGATACTTAGAACAAGGATTACGACTTGTAGCGGAATGAGTGACTTTTTACGGCGCATAAACCCTAAAAGCGATTGCATGACAAGAAAAATAATACCGACATGTAAGCCACTAACTGCCAACACATGCATAGCACCCGATGAAGAATAAGCATGGCGGATATCATCCTGAAGTTTATCTTTATATCCCAAACTCAGAGCTGCGGCAACGGCATATTCATCGCCTGTTAACCCAACATCCTGATAAATTTGCAAAAGCTTTTGGCGCAATTTCAAAAATTGCATTCGAAAACCCATATCCTCCGATTCGCCAATCACTTTCCAGGTTCCAGATTTTAGATAAGTTTGTGATGCAATCATGTGATAAGACATGTATTTTGCATAATCAAATTCATTTGGATTGCCGGCATTTTCAATGGTATTAAAATTTGGCTTAAAGCTTATCAGCATCCCCGGGCTCAGATTTTTCGACAAGGAATCCTTTTGCAAATAAACCAAAGCCTGCCCGTCTCCCGCAAACCATTTGTCTTGATGACGGAATGCCTCGACAGAAATTCGTATTGACATGCATTTCTCCGTTTCCTTTGGTTCATTATCAATACGTGCAATGAGCAAAGCTTCATCAGGCAATTCAACATCCTTACTTTGGCTTAGGGCTTGTGCCGTTAAAAACCAACCGGTACTGATTAAAAACAAAAAGACTGGAATAGCAAGTAAATATCGAAACCGAAATGATTCACGAATCGGCTTTAATCCATAAAGCAGAAAGCATAAAAACCCAAATATAAGTGGAAAAAGAAACGGAAGTGAATATCCAGAATGTACACCAAATGCAATTCCGATTAACAGGGGGAAAAGCAAACGCACAAAAGGCATTGTCCGTATTTGTTCTTTAAATTGCACGTTTAAAGATAGAAATAAAATACAGATTTCAAACCATAGTACGAATTATTGCCGAGAAAGGTAGATTATTCGTTTTCAGCATTTTGCGTTTCAAACTCACGCACTAATTCCAAATCATCGATGTATATGCTATTTAGAATAATTGCGACTTCTTCAGCTCTGGAGTGGTTTGGATATCGATCGAGAAACTTTTGGTAATAAGCTTCAGCGTTTTTCTTATCACCAATCATATTCTGATTTACAAATCCCAACAAATAAATAACAGCCGGCATTTTATCAAAATCCTCATATTGTCTTTCAATCCGATACAAATAAGAACAGGCATCGATAGGCTTGTCGGTATTCATGGCAATTTCGGCAGCCCGGAAGAGATATTCGGAGCTCAGACTGTCTTTTTTATATCGGTTCGAATAATTCAAATACAAGGCAGTCATTTCCCGTGCTTTTTCTTCATCGACCTCAATATCTGAATGTAAGTCAGCTTCCTTGGCTTGAATACTGTCCATCAAAACCTGTTTGCTGTCAATGTCGCTGGTATTGTTTGACTGACAGCTGATTAAAATATTAAAAACAACTAAAATGAATAATGTGAATTGAAATAAATTTCTCATGCAGTAATAATTTTATAATCTGTTTTTACTTTTCCTTTTGAAATAGCGGCGAGTTTAGCCCGCAATAAACGTTTCCGGAGTGGTGCAACTTTATCTGTAAACATGATTCCGTCAAGATGATCGTATTCATGCTGAACAACAATGGCTTTAAACCCCTCAAACTGCTCTTCTTTTTCTTCGAAATGTTCATTGAGATAACGCATCGTGAGGCTCTCATAGCGCTTAACATCTTCGTGAATATTCGGGACACTCAGGCATCCTTCCTCAATACTGATCATGTTTTCTCCATGCTCAACAATTTCTGGATTTATAAAAACCCGTTTAAAATCTTGCATTTCAGGATGATCTTCTGCCAACGGGCTGGCATCAATCACGTACAAACGAATTGATTTCCCGATTTGTGGTGCAGCCAAACCTACACCGCTTGCACGATACATTGTTTCAAACATATCCGAAATAAGTGGCTCAGGCTCAAATGTTTCCGGGTCAATTTCCACTGCCTTTTTTCGCAAAACCGGATGCCCGTATATAACTACAGGATATATCATAGTGTTTTATTCTGTTTATGTTCCATATAAGATTGTAAAATAATCGTGGCAGAAACCTTATCAATTAATGCCTTATTACGTCGTTTCATTTTTTTCACTCCACCATCAATCATCGCTTGAAATGCCATAATTGAAGTATAACTTTCATCTATACTATCAACACAGAGCGCCGGAAAAAGTTTTTTGCATTTCCTCATGGCACCCTTTATTTGAGGGACAGGTTCTGAATCCGAGCCATCATCACGGGTTGGCATACCAAACACGATGCAATCAAGAGTTTCTTTTTCCAAATAATTTTTCAGAAAATCAAATAAATCTTTTGTATGGATTGTTTCCAGTCCGGTTGCAATAAGCTGCAAAGGATCTGTCACCGCAATACCGGTACGCTTAAAGCCATAATCTATTGCCAAAATTCTACCCATAATTACTGCAAAGGTAAAATATTTTTGTATGTAAGTAAAATTTTGTACATTTGATTGCTAATAAACTGACTACCATGAAGACAAAGCCTATTTTAACCCTACTTTTAATCTGGTGTTTGAGTCAAGCAAGCGCCCAGTACATTACAACAAACAACAGCTTAAGCGCAGAACAACTCATTCAGGACACCCTTATCACAGGATGTGTTACTGCGAATAACATAACGACAAATAGCTCCGATGCCTTTGGATATTTTAATAATGATGGCACGAGCTTTCCCTTTGAATCGGGATTAATTATGGCGAGTGGTCCAATTGAAAATGCGGAAGGTCCAGATAATTCGACGAGTCAGGGTGGCTCTATTGGCTCCGGCTCTGACCCTGATTTAGCAATGCTTACATCTTATACTGTAAATGATGCAACTGTTATTGAATTTGATTTTGTGCCGGCTAGCGACACCATTCGTTTTAATTATATTTTTGGTTCAGAAGAATTTCCTGAGTTCGCAAACTCCAGCTATAATGATGTGTTCGGCTTTTTCATTTCCGGTCCCGGAATAAGTGGTTCCTACTCTAATAACGCCATCAACATTGCTTTACTGCCAAATGGACAACCGGTAACCATTGATAATGTTTTCAATTCAAGCACCTGGTACAATGGCCCTACATCAGGTAGTGGTGCAACCGGACAAGCTTATAACAATACCGTTGAATATGATGGTTGTACAGACCCCTTAACTGCAGAAGTTATTTTAACAGCCTGCGAAACCTATCATATCAAACTTGCAATAGGTGACGCCGGAGACAGCAGTTATGATTCTGGGGTGTTTATTGAAGCAGGAAGCTTTACAAGTGGCGTACAAATTAGCACTGTTAACCACTCCGATGTCGGCTCAGATGCTGACCTTTATGAAGGATGTACCAACTATTTCGTTATTGAAAGACAACCGAATTCCCCAATTGATGAATCAGTAACAATTTATATTAATTACTTAGCAGGAAGTACAGCAGAAGAAGACGTAGATGTTTCAACGATTGTTGACTCTGCTTATATGGCGCCATATGCAACTACTGACACAATATGGTATTCTGCCTTTAATGATGGAACAGAAGAAGGAACCGAAACCATGATTTTGGAATTTTGGACATCCTGCCCTTGTGGAAATTCAGGTGGAAATTCAGTAGTCGATACAATTTTTGTATATGATATTGAAAGTATCAAAGGAGGGATACAAGATGTTCAAAACAATTATTGTGGGGAAACTCCCCCTCCAACACTCGACCTTATAGCAGAGGTTGAAGTTTCACCGGCATATTATGAATGGTCCACCGGATCAACAAACGACACAATTACTATCATACCTCAACCCGGGGCAGAAACCTATTATGTCACAATTTCAGACCAATGTGGAAATGAATTGTACGATTCAATTACAGTACGAGTATCCAGTATGTCCGTGGAAGACATTGACATTAGCCACGTAAGTTGCTATAATGAATGCGATGGAGAAGTTACCATTGATGTTCAAAACGACTTTGCGCCATTTCAATTTACCTATGGAAATGCCATGTTCTTTTACATTCCGGATTCTCTGACAACCACTTATGACAACACCTTTAACGGATTATGTCCTAAAAATTATTATTTAAAAATTACCGATGATATTGGCTGCCAAATCGAAACAGAATTCCAAATTAATAACAAACCAAATATTCTCCTTTCTGATGGGATATTGCCTGTAGAAACCGAATATTGCGGAAGTCCCGGCGAAATCAGCATGACAGCAAACTCAGTTGTTGATAATGCAAATTACTCTTGGTGGAATGGAACAGGAAACCCAACAGTGAATTTCACGCCAATGCTTGGAACTAACACCTATGGTATAAGCATTACCGATGCCTGCGGAAATCTATTTGCCGATAATGTCGAAATATCTGTATCCGAGTTATCTGCAGAAGGATTTTCTGATCCGGATATCAATGGAATATGCAACGGAGAAGCTTGGGCATTCCCCTCAAATGGAATTACACCCTACACATTTTACTGGTATAATCCGATTGCATTATTCGGGCAATATCAAGAAGACCTTTGTGCAGGAGAATATACTGTACAAATCACCGACGCCATCGGATGCTCGGTTGAAGTTGATGTAGAAGTTGAATTCCTTGTGAATATCCCAAATCATGAAAACAGCGGCATTAAAATTTACCCAAATCCGGCAAGTTCTCATGCATTTATCGACCTGTCAGGATTGGATCAAACTGGTGTCACAATCAAAATTTCAACCATTACGGGTCAAGAAGTTGGTGTATTCAATACAACAAAATCTCAATTCAAAACACCTGAGCTTTCCGCCGGGAGTTATTTTATTGATGTGCTTGTCCATGGAAACCAAGTTTATAAGGACAAATTAATAATTACGGAATAAAACAATCACACAAATTATAATGCAAAGTCTCTTTTTCAGGAGGCTTTGTTGTTTTCAGAAAAAAGCACAAAATTATCCTTAGTGATCTTTCAAAAGAGAAATTCCTAAATCTGTTCCACAACATTAAGCGATATGTTAAAAAAATCCGACTATGATTATTGAAATGGAAATAAGATTTTTATCTTTATCATGGGAAAATATTTTTCCCTTTTATGTTTTTTGAAAAAAATGGTAATATGAAAAAGGAGATTAAATTCAGCTTACTTTACCGTGACATGTGGCAATCCTCTGGAAAATATGTTCCCAGAGTTGACCAACTAAAACGCGTTGCCCCTGCTATTATTGACATGGGTTGCTTTGACCGAATTGAAACAAATGGCGGTGCGTTTGAACAGGTTAATTTGCTTTACGGTGAAAACCCAAATAAAGCTGTACGAGAGTGGACAAAACCATTTAACGAAGCAGGGATTCAAACCCACATGCTGGAAAGAGCATTAAATGGGATCCGAATGTATCCGGTTCCCAAAGATATCAGACAATTAATGTTCAAAGTCAAAAAAGCACAAGGTGTGGATATCGCCCGTTCTTTTTGCGGCTTAAACGACCATCGCAATTTAGAGTTAAGTATTAAATATACGAAAGAAGCGGGAATGATTTCTCAGGCAACACTAAGTATCACGCATTCAGAAATTCACACGGTAGATTACTACATGAATGTGGTACAACATGCTGTTAATTATGGCACGGATGAAATCTGTTTAAAAGATATGGCAGGCGTTGGGCGTCCCGTTTTTCTCGGGAAACTGGTAAAAGCAATAAAAGATGCATATCCAAACCTAATTGTTCAATATCATGGACATGTAGGTCCCGGATTTTCAGTCGCCTCAATGCTGGAAGTTGCCAAAGCAGGCGCTGATTATATTGACACAGCAATGGAACCACTCGCGTGGGGAATGGTGCATCCAGATGTCATAACTGTACAGGCCATGCTGAAAGACGCCGGCTTTCTGGTTAAAGACATTAACATGAAAGCCTACATGGAAGCCAGAGCCCTAACACAAGAATTTATTGATGATTTTCTCGGATATTGGATTAACCCGAAAAACCGATTCATGTCATCCTTACTTGTTGCATCAGGATTGCCGGGCGGTATGATGGGTAGCATGATGGCAGATTTAGAGAACATCCACACCGGTATCAACGCAGGGCTTACTGCTCAAGGAAAAGACCCACTAAGCCTGGATGATTTGCTCGTTATGTTGTTTGATGAAGTGCAATATGTTTGGCCAAAGCTTGGGTATCCCCCACTGGTAACACCATTCAGTCAATATGTAAAAAATATTGCCTTGCTAAATATCATGAGCTTACAACAAGGCGGAAAAAGATTTCAAACCATCGACAATAACACTTGGGACATGATTCTCGGGAAAGCCGGAAAACTACCGGGAAAACTAGCACCTGAAATTATTGAATTGGCTGAGGAGCAAAACAAAACTTTTTATACCGGAACCCCACAGGATAATTACCCCGATGCATTGGATGAGTATCGCAAAGAAATGGAAGAAAAAAACTGGGACACCGGAGAAAATGATGAAGAATTGTTTGAGTTGGCAATGCATGAAAGACAATACAGAGATTACAAATCCGGAATTGCAAAAGAACGCTTTCTGAAAGAACTGCAAACACTAAAAGAAAAACAATCCAAACCAATGGATGATAAGACAACAAAAGCTTCTAAAGACGAAAATATTGTCGATGTTGTCGCTCCATATTTCGGACGAGTTTATTTTGACCTATCCTTGGAAATGGAAAATGAAAGCATTAAACTTGGAGACGCTGTTAAAAAAGGACGGCGGCTCTGCTATCTTGAGTCTCACTCAACCTATCAGGAAATAACAGCATGTTGCGATGGAGAGATTATTGAAATTAATTTCAAGCAAGGCGACATGGTTTCTAAAAATGACATCATCGCCAGAATTCGAAAACAAGCATAAAATCAGAAAAACAGAAACAGCACACATATTGCAAGTCAATAATGAACATCAAATATTTTTTTTAAAAAAGGCATTCTATGAATGCCTTTTTTATTATTTTTGTAAACGCCCGAGTTTGTGCATTTCCAATAGCCTGTCTTTTTGATATTTAAGAACATAAAACATCGTTTTTATCATAGTTTTTTCTATGTTTGCATTTTTAATTGTTTAAGCATAGAAACTCGTAATTTACATGATTAATTCAAATAAGACTTTAGCTGAAACGCTCAGCAACCATAAACACATTATTGAAAATGTGACAAGAGAAGCTTTCATCGAAGAAGCAGTTAAGAACAAAGAATGTCTGGTAGCTAAAAATGGAACACTGGCAACCTGGACTCCTGAAGAATCAACCGGCAGAAGCCCTAAAGACACCTTGATCGTTAAACGTCCGGAATCGCAAATCCACATTGACTGGAATTCACCCAACAATCTTCCAATGACAGAAAAACTTTTTGACTCTGTCTATGAAGATGCCATGAAATTTCTGGGGGAAACTGATAAACTTTACGTCACTAACCGGGTAATCGGAGCCGATTCAACATATGCACTGCCGGTTAAAACCATCACAAGCAATGCACTGACATCTGTCTTTACGGATAATATGTTCAGACCAATTCCTGAAGACATCAACAAAAGCTGTTTTGCAGAACGTGGATTCACGCTCATTACGCTCCCATATCATAAATTAGACAAGACAAAATATGAATGGAAACTGCGGAGACTTCCGAATGGGGATCCTGCAGATATGATTGTCGCTATGGATTTCGACCGTCGAATCGGCTTAGTTATCGGTTCTGCATATTTGGGAAGCGTGAAAAAACTCATGTTTACGGTCATGAATTATTACCTCCCATTTGAAAAAGTTTTACCTTTACACTGCTCTGCAAATGTTGGCAAAGACGGTAATTCTGCGCTCATTCTCGGACTATCAGGAACCGGAAAAACCACCTTATCAGCAGACCCAAATCGAAAGCTGCTTGGCGATGATGAACATGGCTGGGCAAACCACGGTATTGCAAACTTTGAAAATGGCTGTTATGCAAAAATGATTGACATTAATCCTGAAGATGAGCCGGATATTTATCATGCCGTCATGCATAAGGACGATTATAAAAACCACGGGTCAATTATTGAAAATGCAATGATTTATCCCAATGGAGAATTCGATTTTTATGATGACAGATTAACCCCTAACAGTCGGGCATCTTATCCGCTGAAATATTTACCGAATCTTGAGCCGAGCAGCTGTGCCGGTCATCCAAATACCATTTTATTTCTTACCGCCGATGCATACGGTGTACTCCCTCCCATTTCTAAATTAGACAAACATCAGGCAATGCTCTGGTTCCTTATGGGATATACATCTAAGCTCGCCGGCACTGAAACCGGAATTAAAGAACCGACTGCCACATTCAGCAGGTTTTTCGGTCAACCGTTTATGCCCGGATTACCGTCCGTTTATTCGCAAATGCTGGGAAATAAAATGGAGAAATTCAACACCTCTGTTTATCTGATTAATACCGGTTGGTCAGGCGGAAAATTTGGAGAAGGAAAACGCATCGCTCTACCACTAACCCGAAAAATGGTTGATGCAGCACTGAACGGAAGCATTGAAAATGTTGAATACATTTATGACGAACGATTCCATGTCAATATCCCGAAAGCGGTTCCGGGAGTTCCGTCCGAAATATTGAACCCAATCAATACATGGAAAGATGCAGATGAATACAATGAAACAGCACAAGATCTAGCAAATCAGTTTAGTAAAGCATTTGATGAAGCTTATGGGAAAAATAATATTTCTTCACATGTCAAGAAGAATTGTCCCGGCAAATAATTAGTGTTTGCTTCTTTTGTATTTATTGTTGTGGGGATGTGATTAATCACATCCCCACAACAATAATCACATCCCCACACAACAGCAAACACCATCTCATCAATTTATAAGCAAAACTATTTTAAATTTTGATTGATTTTATTTGTATTTTTGGGTTTATAGAATAAAATCCAATCATATGTTCATAAAAACCATCAAAGCTATTGCACTGACTATCTTTATTTCAGCCAGTTTTATTTTTTCATCTTTTGAATCAAAATCTCAAGACTATCAAGAAATTAAACAGGCTGCTGAAAATTTCTATTTGCTTAATACCAATGCAAAATCTACAGTTGCATTTTCAAACGAGCGCATTATTTTCCACAATGAAAACCCGACAATTTTGCTTTTACAAATTGAAAACGGTGGTTTTATTGCTATGTCAGCAAATCGAAATGCGCAACCCGTGTTGGCATATAGCTTTCAAGGCAATCATGACCTGAATAAGATTCCTGCTCCTGCTCAAAACTGGTTCATTGCCATAAGTGAGAATATTTCGCAAATACAAAACAATCCGAAAGCAGAAAAACAATGGTCGGCACTGCTGAACAAAAGCGTAAATCCCGGCTTACGAACAACTTTTTTAATGACAACAAAATGGGGACAAGGCTGCTATTACAATGAGCTTTGTCCTGAAGCAACAAATGGTCCCTGCGAACATACAGTTGTCGGATGCGTTGCAACGGCTGCTGCTCAAGTGATGAAATTTTGGGAACATCCGCAATTCGGAACCGGTTCTCATTCTTATGAGACAGCGCTGTTTGGCACGCAATACGCCGATTTTGGCGCGACTGAATACCTTTGGGAGCAAATGCCGGACAGTGTTGGAGAGCAAAATATTCCGGTAGCCACACTCATGTACCATTGCGGAGTCGCTCATGAAATGGAATATACGGCCACAAGCTCAGGATCAAACATTGCAGCACATCCTCTAATTGATTTCTTTTCCTATTCACCAAATGCAAAAAGAATCATCAGCAATTCACACACTGAAGCTGAATGGATCAATATCATGAAACAAGAAATTGATGCCGGAAGACCCGTTTTATATGCCGGATTTAATGATGAAATGCCCGGTAACGATGGACATGCATGGGTTTGTGATGGATATGACACACAGAATTTCCTGCATTTTAACTGGGGTTGGAATAGTTTTGGAGGTTTCTATAATTTGTCAGAATCAATGTACCCGGATGATAATGAGGCGGTCATCGAAATTATGCCAATTAAAACCTGTGATGTCATACCAACATCAATCATTGAACCCTATTCTCAAACTTTTACGGAACCATCAACCGTAATTGTTACAATTGAGAATTATGGTAGCGACCCCATATCAAATATCCCGCTAAACCTTTTTATTAATGACACCGAAACGCTGACGGAAACAGTGACAGATACCATTTTACCGTATGGAACACTTATCTATGCGTTTAATGATTCCATTGATTTATCCGGAATGAGTGGCCAGGACATTGATATTTCAATCATAACAAACCTGGCCAGCGACCAATACAGCAGCAACGACAGCCTGACAAAACAAATTCGTAATGTGACCTGTGCTTCAATCCCTTACGGAAATGATTTTAGCATACCGGATAATTTTATCGGCTGGCTAACTGAAGACGGAAATGATGATAATAACATCTGGTTCCTCGATCAATCTGCAAGCGAAAGCATAATCTATCAGGGCAATGAAAATCCTGCTGATGACTGGATTTTCTCTCAGTGTCTGGAGCTGGAACCTGACAAAATGTACAAACTCAGTTTTGATTATTCATCAACAGGAATTTATTGGCCTCAAAATTTAGAAATCTTTCTCGGAAACAGCCCTGAATCCGCCGGAATGATAAGCATGCTCGATGAAATAACCGGTTTTAATAACAGCGACTCGCAAAATCATGAAATCCTTTTTACCACCGACTTTAGTGGGCATCATTACATTGGATTCAAATGTACCAGCGAGCCAGAAATGCTCAATCTGATTATCGACAACTTCAGCATTACAGAACAAAGTGATGCAGACATTGCCTTGCTTGAAATACTTTCTCCGGAAACAAGTTGCAATATGGGAACGGAAAGCCTGTCTGCTTTATTGAGAAATCAGTGCTCGCAAACACTCTCTGATATTCCTATTTCATACAATCTCGATGGAAATCTCATTCAGGAAAGCATCACGGAAAGTCTCTCTCCCGGTGAATTTTATGAATACACTTTCAACGAGAGCCTCGATATTTCTGATTTTGGCAACTACAATTTACAAGTTTTCACAAGTCTGCCGGATGATGTTGACAACACAAATGACAGTTTATCAATGGAATTTTCAAATGTCGAGGCAATCGAAATCCCTTGGTCAATGACTTTTGAAGCCGAAAATACGCTTACCCACTGGCTGATTGACAATGCCAATGAAGATAATCGCACATGGGAATATAACGCCGGCATGGGATATGAAACCAATGGGTACATGATTTATCAATACAATGATTTTAATGCTGCTGATGATTGGCTAATCAGTCAGTGTATTTATTTGGAAACAAACATGCTGTATCATTTAAGTTTTTACACGAAAATTGAAGATGCAAGTTGGCCGGAAAATCTGTCTGTGAACATTGCAAATGTTCAGGCAAGTGGATCAATGCAGGATACAATCATTAATTTACCCGACCTAAGCCATACAAACTGGACAGAAATCACTGCAGATTTTCAAGTGGAGGAAAACGGTTTTTACTACATCGGATTTCATTGCTACAGCGCAGCACAAATGTTCAATCTGTATATTGATGCCATAAATCTCGATGGAGAAAGTTTGGTTCAAATTGAAAATCATGATGTTTTTGACGCTCAACTCAGTCCGAATCCTGCAAAAGCAATATTAAATGTTGATTTGACTCAGGAAAAACCTGCAAATATCAGCATTTACGATATGCGGGGGCAAGTTTTGATGCAAAAAACATTGCATGAAAAACGCAATCAAATCACCATTCGGAATTTACCCGCCGGAATGTATATTTTGGAAATCAAACAGAATGGGGAAATCCTGCGAAAAAAATTCATCAAAGGATAAATTTAATCAATCATGCTTTTATGCACGGTGAATGTCAAAATTTTCAATTTGATGTAATCTTCGTGCATAAAATAATATCCAAATCCATTTCCGGTTTCATCCACATTACGTGAACCACTGCTCGAATCTTTTACAAGATACCACATATCGCCCTTTTTCTTAGTATAACCAATAATATGCATAATATGATCATCGGTTGTTGAGCGATTTTGAAATCTAAATTCACGTGCGGTTTGTCCAATATCTTTGGATCGAATATCAAAATCGGGAATCAATGCCACATTGGTTTCTCTCGAAAAACCTGCCTCACTAACATCTCCGCCAATAGCAACAGAATATCCCGCAGCTAAAGATTTGTTCAGTAAATCCATATACTCCTCAAGTGGCAAATTCAAATAATTATCGCAATTCCACCAGTTATCAGGAACATCATATTTCCCTTTTTGCTGAAACGGATATTCCATACTTGACATCAGGTCCACATAATCGTCGGGAACAATTTTCAGATACTCATCACGAAATGTTTCAGGAGTCCAGGTTTTTCCGGCATATTCAAAACTTTCCGGAACCGCTCCAATATGATAATCTAATATCGAGCGAACCGTTGAAATAACCTGATCTTCGTCCCAAATTGCATTTGTTTTAATGTGTTTTAGATAGGTTTGCAGTTCTTTCATCATGGCATCATGCGTATGATATTTTCGTCCGTGTAAAAGCCCGTCGTAAGCCACTTCAGGAACAGCGCCATACATTTTAATCATGCGCGTAACCGCATTTGCCTGACTGCCTTGAGAAAAATGAGATTCGCCACGTGTGCGAACAAATTCACGGGCTTTTTCGACATATTCCCAATAGACGGTGTGAATTTCAGACAATTTTACTTCCTTATCTTGCAAACGCTTCACTTCCGATTCAAAAAATGAAGTTCCACCGTAAGCCCAACAGGTTCCGGCATTCCCTTGTGACAAAGTGGGTTGAGCCCAAATCTCATCATATTCGGCACGATTATTCGCCAAATCCTTATCGGACTGATCCATCTGAAAGCGTCTGTCGGGAGCTTTTTTGGTCAGCGTTTCATTTACCTGCCGAACATCACGCAAAATAAAATTCTGATAAAAACCGGGTTCATACGATTTAAAAATTGCTTTATCCGTTTGTCCTTGCATGACAAAAGGGGCGATTAAACAAAAAGTAAGCAGTAATTTTTTCATAATTTCAGATTTTTCATGTCAAAAATACAAATTTCAGGCATTTTTTCGGGAGATTTCACTATTTTTCATTCACATTTCCGACCGGGATACATTGATTTTCTTCTGCTGCAAAGGTTTTTGGAAAAATTGTTTGTGCCTCTGCTAAAAGTAAATCTACATTTTTATAACGAGTCGAAAAATGTCCGATAATCAATTTTCCTGCTTTCGCAGATTTCGCAACCTGTGCTGCTTGCTTTGCCGTGGAATGGAAATAGGCCTCCTCCTTGCCTTCCATATCGCTACCAAATGTTGCTTCATGATACAATAAATCAACATGCTTAACATATCCTGCAATTTTAGCATCGTAGGTTGTATCAGAGCAATATGCATAAGCACGGGATTTCTGCGGAGGAAAACAAAGCTGCTTGTTTTCAGCAAGTTGTTTCCCGTCCCGAATCAAATCGGCACCTTGCTTTGTCCGTCGAATTTCAAGATAAGACAGTTGATATTTCTCAATCATTTCCGGTCGGATATTAAAACCATTGACTTTTTCTTCAAACAAAAATCCACAAGTCGGAATCCGATGGCGTAAGGGAAAAGAGTAAACTTTCATTCGCTTGGTTTCGAGAATAAGTGTTTTCTCATCATAACTTAAAGCATGAAAAACGATTGGAAAATCGAGGGTTTTTCCGGCTTGAGTTGACACAAATTTCAAGATATGCTCCAGCTTTTCATGAGCATAAATATTCAAGGCGTTTTTTCGACCGAGAAGTGCCATGGTGGAAAGCAAACCAAAAAGTCCGTAAAAATGATCACCATGCAGATGCGAAATGAAAATATGCCGTATTTGTTTAAAAGAAATCTTGTTTTTTCGCAATTGCATTTGACATCCTTCGCCGCAATCAATTAAAAAAACCGCATTGTCATATTGCAAGGCCTGACTGGAGGGATAGCTCTCTGAAGTTGGAACAGCAGAGCTTTTTCCTAATATTGTAAGATTAAAATCTTTGCGCATTTTAAATAAAATTTGATACTATCAAATTATTTGCTAATTTAGTTAGCTGTAATGAAAAAACATAGGGATTATGATAAAAGTTCTACTGGTAGATGATCATAAAATTGTACGTGACGGAATTGGCGCATTAATAAAAAGCAATAAAGACACTGAAGTTTCGCACTTGCAATTAAGCTACTAACTTACAATCATTAGGCACATCTTTAATACTTTTTAAGAAATTGAATTTATCAGAGTAATTAACTAACTTACTGATAGTTGTTTCGT
>JAQIBY010000172.1 GCA_027858835.1 Bacteroidales bacterium
CGTGCATAAGCTCCCATTTCAATTTTTCCATCGCGCAGCTCAAAGCTACTCAACTCAGCTGGAAACCGCACAGAGCTTTGCTGTACCTCCATAATTTTATCGTTTTGACCACTGCCCTGCAAAACAATGGACGCACCACTGCCACAGAAAATGTTGTTAGTGTTATCATCGCCCGGGTTGGAGAATTTGATATAGCCGGAGCCGGTGAAGGTGAATATTAAATCATCCTCAATGGACAGTTCACCCCCTATATTCAAACAGGTATTATCATCACTCAAAATAATTGCCCCAGTACCGGCAGTTCCTTCATATGAAAACATTCCATTCGAAGATGTACCTGCCTTTACATTAATCAAACCATCATCACCCATTTGGATAATACCACCATCACCTAACTCAAGGATTCCTCCGGGTTCAACATTGATTGTTCCACCGAAATAAACATCGCAACCATTCTTGATAATTCCTCCATTTTCAACAATTAATTTAGAACCATTATCAATTGTAATTATTGATTGATCTGACAAACGCAACTCATCAGTTAAAGTTAATGTAGATGAATTTGAAACGGTGAGATTTCCTCTTAGTTTTTTTCTTGTATTCCAAAGAGTATTCGTTGTAATCACCTCGCTATCCATAACATCATATCCACAATACAAATCAGATCTCCACACGCCACGACCATAAGTACTTAATATCATTTCACCACTTGTGTTATTTATGTGAATTTCATCAATAGCCATTAATGGCAAATTATTTGAATACAAATTCCATGTAGTACCACCATCTACAAGATAATACAATCCAAAATCTGTAGCAGCATACAAACATCCATCAGTAGTTTCTTCAAGACTATTAATAGGAATATTTTCAAGATTATAGGTAATATTTTGCCAAAACAAAGAACCGCCCCCTAAATCAGGTTGAGCTTTCAACACTTTCACACCATCTTGAAATCCTCCCAAAGACACATAAACAGTTCCATCACGTGAGGGAATTTCTGTAAACTCAATATCTGTAATTGGACAAGAACCATCAAAACCTAAATGGTTCAAATCATTTTCATCATAAATTAACCAATTACTATTGGGATTGCTTGGATCATAATTAAAATTAAGGTAAACATGAGCGTTAGATCTAGGGGTAGTTCTTTCTATACATCCAAATGACAAATATGAACTATTTACCGGCGATTCTGATATCACAGTCAAATGACCTGGAATACTAGTAACATGATTTACAAAAGTTTGTCCCCCATTTGTTGAAAGCATTAAATTAAATTTACCACAATAAACATAATTTGGTCTATGTTGAGAAAATTCTATGGGAGTGTCATAGAGATACCCGTTAATATTACTAAATGGAAAAGAATCGCCCCCATTTGTAGAATATCTAATACTTTGTGTGCTTGCACCATAAGATCCAATACAATGATTTTTATTAAAATCACTTATTGCTGTTCCTCCTCCATCACTTGCCATTAATTGACTCCAAGTCCCATCTTGATTTCTGCGAAGCGTACCACAATCTGCAGTACCTCCAAGCATAAATTCAGTATCATTTTCTGTAATATCAAAGTCAAAAAATTGAGACAAGGATAAATTCCCATTAATTGATTCCCAATTATACCTTCCACCAGATAAGCTTCTACATACTCCTCCATCGGTTGCAATAAAAACAGGTGCACCAGTACTTGTATTTGAAAATGCAATATCTCTAATATCATCATGGATTTGATTTAATGATCCAGAGGATTCCAATTCATCAAAATTCGAATAATCATCAGAATGGTATAAACGAACCCCTCCAACATAACATTCACCATTTGGTGCTATATCAACTTCACCAACAAAATTCTGGAAGACAAAAGAAGTGAATGTAGGGTCTGCATTAAGCCAATTTTGTCCATCCATTGTTTTTTTTAACGTTCCATTTTTATAATATGCATACAGGTAATTATCATTTTCATTATAATCAATAGCAATACGTTCAGTATAATCCGATCCAATGAGATAGTTTGTGTAATCATTAAATGTGTATCCTCCATCATTAGATTTCAATAATCCATTTTCATTTGAACCGAATATTCTACCACTCACATAAATATTGTCAGGATTAACAGGATCAATAACTATTTCCCACAATTGATCTGCATCAGAAATGTCACCACCTCCAATTTCGCTCCACGTCCCGCCAGTATTTCTTTTATACAAACTATTATGTCCTAAGGCGTACATAATATTATTATTGGTAGGATGATAGACTATTCTGGTTAACATTATTTTATCGGCAGGATTAATTGGGAAGTCGAGTACCCAAGTTTCACCCGCATCAGAGCTTTTATATATGCCTGCACTGTATCTGCGAGTATCACCAATATGAGAAGAATAAAAACTAGCAATAAAATATACCTCATTATGATTGGATGGATTAATGGCAATATCCAATGCCCCTATGGAAGGAAAATTATCTGTTAAACATTCCCATTGCACATCATCAGTACTCACAAGCGCATTTTCAGTTTTCCACAAACCACCGCTCATACTGCCAAGATAAACAACACTTGAATTCGTCGGATCTACTGCTATTGATGAAGTGCGACCGATATGATTAATTTTATCTAAACTGTGCTCAAAGGGTCCAATGGCTTCAAATGAAAGTTCTGGATCGCTCCCAATACGAGTCCCTGATTTACTATCATCATTTGAGATACGTTTCCATGCATTCATATAACTGAAAAATGAACCGTTATTATCTACTCTATTATCCCAAAATGCACGATAACGAAAATAACGTTTAATTTGGGCTTCTGACATTTGAGCCTTCAGCCCCTGTTTGGCATTAGTACCTTCAATTAATTCAATTTGTTCAAAATAGCTTAAGGTATCAAGCGCTAACAAATCAGCTTGCGAATATGCACAATAGCACAATAACGCAGCAACAGCTAACAAAAACAGTCGTTTCATATGTATTGGTTTTAGTTTACAACGAATTTCCCGCAATATCTTCTATCATCAACAACAAGGGTATAATGATAAATTCCTATGTCAAAATCTTCATTTTTAACAATAAAATAATCATTCTCTGTTCTACAATTCAACTCTAACTGCCCTAAAGAATTAAAAACAGACAGTGTAGCAATTTGCTCCGTTCCATTCGGGAAGCGAATCAGACTCTCGTTTAAGACTGGGTTCGGGAATGCAATCAACTCATTATTCTCTGCAAACTCTAAATCGTTAACACCTACATAATGACACCATTCCTTAACCGTAACTGAAAGTTCATCAATTAAAATACCCTGTTTATTGTTGTCAATGCTATCTGAAATAAAATGTATTTGTATAATTGCTTCTGAAACATCAAATCCCGATTGGTCATCCCATTTTAATTTTAAATCAAATCCCTCTAAAAGGGAAATACCGCCTTCATTAATCATTCGTCCTGAAAATCCCAAGATACTATCCTGAATCATGCTAATATCAAGATTCGAATAATGCTCTATAATATCAGGGCCATTATCAACTTCAAGTAATGCATTAAAATCTAATGCATTAACAAAACTATTTCCTCCATCAAATGATATATCAATATAAATCCCATCATTTAATGTATCTGTATCGCAAATCAATCCAAATTTAATATCCAAAGTACTCCAACAATAATTAAACATTTCAGTCCAAGCGGGTTTTTCTACTACTATTTCTATTACAGAATGATTATTAGGTGGATAAGTATTAACACTATCTGTTAGTAATGCATTTGGTTTGGATGATAAAGGCAAATATGTACTATCCCATTCGCTTTTATTTGGCATCCCTGCACACCACAAACTGTCTAATCCCAGCACATTGTATCTTAGAATATTAAGACTCGAATCATTTTCCGTTAAGCCTAAGTATTCATCCCAATAACCGAAATATTCAAACCCATCTTTATAACGAAATATTGTTACTGGTAAAACTTCTTTACTATTTTCTGTCACCCACCTTGGTCGTTCATGTTGCGCGAAACCATTAAATTGTAACATAATCAAAAACACCAACAACAGATTTAATTTTGTAATAATATTTTGTTTAATTTTCATAAATTATTCCCCGAATTTAAATTAATCGTTCTACTTCTGCTATCTATATCTACCCCAAATATACCCCAAAACCCACCAAATAACAAATATATTTCACAATATTTTATATATATTATACAAA
>JAQIBY010000017.1 GCA_027858835.1 Bacteroidales bacterium
AACTACAATGGTTAATGCCGATATTACAGCAAAACAAGCATACAGAACGCAGTGATAGTATGCGCCATTTTGATGTTTAATCGGTATTACATAAACTTTAATCACCATGGGTTATCACCCATGGCTATTAATAGTTTGACCCACTTCGGGGTCAGAACTCGCCTGTTGAGTTAGTGAGTAATAATACCGATTAAACATCAATCCGAAAGCTTTCGGCTTGCGCCTGACTGCCTCAGGCAGGCATGTTTACACTTGCTTCTCCGTCGGCTGACAAATCAGTACAAGTTGTACTGTGTTTTTTGCTTTAATACCGCTTGGTGTTGAATTGTGTTTTTGTCACAATTTTTGCTTGCCAAGCAGCAAAAATTCCGCCAAAAACCCGTGTATGTCAAATTCTCAAACCATGGGTTTCGCTCGTTCCTCACTTACCCATGGCTATTCAAATTTGACCCTTATTCAGGGTCAAGGCAAAGAATTTTTCAGCTATCGGTATGGCGATCTTTGTCGAACTGGATTCAACAAAAACTTTGTCTTAAAAACTGAAATCATTTTTTTCAATAAATTCCTTTATTCAGACAGTTGGCTGACAAGCACTGTTTTTGCAATTCTGAAAACCCGAGCCCGAAAGCAAAAATTCCGCCAAAAACCTGTGTATGTCACATTCTCAAACCATGGGTTGTGCTCGTTCCTCACTTACCCATGGCTATTCAAATTTGACCCTTATTCAGGGTCAAGGCAAAGAATTTTTCAGCTATCGGTATGGCGATCTTTGTCGAACTGGCTTCAACAAAAAAACTTTGTCTTAAGAACTGAAATACAATTAGCAAAGTTTATTTTACAACAACATTGATAATTTTCTTCGGGACAAGGATGAATTTCACCACTTGCTTGCCTTCCAACCATTTCTGTGCATTTTCATGCGCTAAAATGGCTTTTTCAATGGCATCTTTGTTCATGTCCAAAGGAAATTCTTGTTTAAAGCGCATTTTTCCATTGAAAGAAACTGGATACTCATGGCTGTTTTCCACCAAGAGAGCAGGATCATATTCCGGGAAAGCAGCTTTTGTTACCGATTCTTCATGTCCAAGTAATGACCACAATTCTTCAGCAAGGTGAGGAGCAAAAGGCGCAATTAAAATTGTCATTGGCTCCAATATCTCACCTTGATTGGCTTTCAAATCAGCCAATTCATTGGTGGTAATCATGAAATTACTGATGCACGTATTAAACGAGAAGCGCTCAATGTCTTCGCCGGTTTTTTTGATGCAAGCATGTAATACCTTTTTCGCTTTTGCACCTGCTGTTTCTTCGCTAACAGAAAATACATTTTCATTGTTATGAAATAAACGCCAGAATTTCTTTACAAAACGAGAAACCCCTTCAATTCCATTCGTATCCCAAGGTTTGTGAGCTTCAATAGGGCCAAGGAACATTTCGTACATTCTCAATGTATCGGCACCGTATTGTTCCACCAAATCATCCGGATTCTGGACATTATATTTTGATTTGGACATTTTTTCTACTTCCCATCCGCAGATGTATTTTCCATCCTCAAGGATGAATTCTGCATCAGCAAATTCTGCACGCCATTGTTTGAAAGCTTCAAGATCAAGCACATCGTTATTTACCAAATTGATATCCACATGCTGGCTCGTTGTATCGTAGTCTTTTCGCAATCCATAGCTAACAAACTGATTGGTGTTTTTTACTCTATATACAAAGTTTGAGCGTCCTTGAATCATCCCTTGATTGATGAGCTTATTAAATGGCTCCTCTTTTACGGATAATCCGATATCAAACAAAAATTTATTCCAGAAACGAGCATAAATCAAGTGTCCGGTAGCATGTTCAGCACCCCCGATATACAAGTCCACATCTTGCCAATAATTCACAGCTTCAGGAGAAAAATATTGATTCTCATTGTGCGGATCCATGTAACGGAGATAATATCCACTGGAACCGGCAAATCCGGGCATGGTATTGGTTTCCAAAGGATATCCTTCTTTCGTTGTCCAGTTTTCAGCACGTGCCAATGGTGGTTCACCGGCTTCTGTCGGCAAATATTTATTCACATCGGGTAAATTCAATGGTAATTCATCTTCACTAAGGCAATGCGGTATTCCGTTTTTATAATATACAGGGAAAGGTTCTCCCCAATAGCGTTGACGTGAGAAAATGGCATCCCGCAATTTGAAATTTACTTTAGCGTAACCAATTTCCTTTTCTTCCAGCATTTCAGTCACCGCATCAATAGCATCTTTAACATTGAGTCCGTTAATGTCTTCTGAATTAACGAGGGTTCCTTCTTTGGAATCTTTGCTTTCTTCCCAATTATCGGTATTTTCCGGGTTTTCTCCTTCCGGGACAATCACTTGAACGATAGGCAAATTGAAATGTCTGGCAAATTTAAAATCACGGCTATCATGTCCCGGAACGGCCATAATTGCTCCGGTTCCATATCCAGCAAGTACATAATCAGCAATGTAAATTGGCAAACGAGCTCCGTTCAGTGGATTGATGCCGTATGCTCCGGTAAATACTCCGGTTACTTGTTTCCCTTCCATTTGACGTTCGCGCTCCGAGCGATTTTTAGCCCAAGTGACATATTTTTCTACTTCATCGCGTTGCTCGTCAGTGGTCATTTTTTCAACAAGCTCATGCTCAGGGGCAATCACCATGAAAGTGGTTCCCCACAAAGTGTCAGGACGGGTTGTAAATACTTCAATGGTATCTCCATGATTTTCAAGGGTAAAAATCACCGATGCACCAAGGGATTTTCCAATCCAATATTTTTGCATTTCTCTGAGTGAATCTGGCCAATCCACTTTATCCAAACCCTGTAACAAGCGTTCAGCATATGCCGTAATCCGTAAAGACCACTGTTTCATGACTTTCCGTTCAACGGGATGTCCACCGCGCTCAGAAAATCCATTTTTAACTTCATCATTTGCAAGCACTGTTCCCAATGCAGGACACCAGTTTACCATAGTATCTGACAAATAAGCCAGACGATAATTCATGAGCATATCAGATTGTTCCTGTTCGCTCATTTGTTTCCATTCCTCTGCTGAAAAAGGGGTGTGGTCATCGTGTGCAATATCAAGATTTGCTGAACCTTGTGTTTCAAAATGAGCAGTTAATTCTTCAATTTTTCTTGCTTTTGCTTGAACATTATCGTAGCAGTGATTGAACAATTGAATAAATGTCCACTGTGTCCATTTGTAATATTTTGGGTCGCAAGTTTGTACTTCACGAGACCAATCGAAACTAAAGCCGAGTTGGTCTAATTGCTGACGATATCTTGCAATATTTTTTTCAGTTGTAATAGCGGGATGCGTACCAGTTTGGATTGCGTATTGCTCAGCAGGCAGTCCGTATGCATCGTATCCCATAGGGTGAAGCACATTAAAGCCTTTCAGCGTTTTGAAACGTGAGTAAATATCAGAAGCAATATATCCTAAAGGATGTCCGACATGCAAACCTGCTCCGGATGGATAAGGAAACATATCCAAAACATAATATTTTGGTTTTGATGTATTTTCTGTGACTTTATAAGTCTGGTTTTTACTCCAGTATTCCTGCCACTTTTTTTCAATTGCATTAAAATTGTACTCCATAATTTGCTTACGATTCAATTCGCAGCGAAATTAAGAAATATTCCTGAAGGATTAAGCGTGAGAAAAGAAAAAAGGGAAAGGGGAAGCAATTGTTATTCGGTTGGAAAAGGAAAGTGATGGAAACGATTGTCATTCGGTTGGAAAAGGGTCATTCGGTTGAAAGCGATAGGGCGATGGAGCGATGGAGCGGTAGGGCGATGGGGCGATGCTTGCGGTAGGGCGATGGAGCGATGAGGCGATAGGGCGGTAGCGAGAGAAATTCCTTCTCAAAGTTTCGCTAAGCGATGGAATGTGCGAAGGAAAGCCGAAGCCTTGAGTCAAGAAATTTCGGAGGAAGAGAAAACGATGGAGCTATTGTCATTCGATGGAAAAGGTCATTCGATGGGAGAAGGTCATTCGATGGGAAACGATTGTCATTCAATTGAAAAGGGAAGGCGATAGTCATTCGGTTGGAAATTTCCTGACAGATTTCACTTCGACTGGCTCTGTGCATCGCTCAGTCGTACCTCCATCGAAATGACCAAATTTCATTGTGGGATGGGGAAAAAGGGCGATGACAAAGAGTTAAATCCACCATAATGTCATCGCCCTTTTTCCTCCCCAAAATTCCGAAAAAATGTCATTTCGATGGAATAGAACGAAGTGGAGTGACTGAGAAATCTCTAGGATTTCAGCAGACAGTTTATTGGTTAGCACAGTTTCCTTAACTCCTGTTACAGCCCCAAGGGCGATGCGGTGAGCCCAGTTGAACTGGGCGTAAGCAAATTTCTTCTCAAAGTTTCGCTAAGCAATGGAAAGTGCCAAGGAAAGCCGAAGCCTTGAGTCAAGAAATTTCAAGCCCAGCAACCAGCTAGCAGTTTTACACAGTGTAAACAATTGGAATTTGAATATCGAACCGCAGAACACTGAACATCGAATTTTGAAGGGGAAATTGGAAAGCTGTTGCGATAGGGCGATAGGGCGATAGCGAGAGAAATTTCTTCTCAAAGTTTCGCTAAGCGGTGGAAAGTGCCAAGGAAAGCCGAAGCCTTGAGTCAAGAAATTTCGGAGGAAGAGAAAACGATGGAGCGATTGTCATTCGGTTGGAAAGGGAAAGCGGTTGTCATTCGATGGGAAAAACGTAGTGGCGAAAATTCCAATTGCAGCAGTAGCTTAGCGTTTTAGCACATTGCCACCGTTTGGAATTTTGATTTTTGGAGTTTGGTCATTACCAGCCTGCGGCAGGCTGGTTTCGTGCTTTCCCATACCGTCATTCGTCACTTACAAAAATATTGTTTCACGCATTTGGGATTTGGGATTTTTCAATCTGCCACCCTTCAATCATTTTATCAAAACCAAAACCGGCATTTTCTGCCAAACGTACAGCTCGGAAAGCGCTTGCTAAAATAGGGTTGCGGGGAATGGATAAGGCCGTTTAAACATGAAATTTACAAAAAAATAGTTTACGAGAATTGTTTTTCAAGTTGAGCTATTTGTTGTTTGAATTTTTGAAAATTTTCTTTTTCAAGTTTTGTTATGTTTTTTAGTTTCCATGCTATACCGGGATACATGCTCCAATCTTCATAAAGCCAATAAGGTTTTCCTTTAGCTACGCTAATAATCATCTGTTTTTGTTGCAGTGTCATGTTTTTGTGGATCAATTCAACAAGGCGATTGCGCTCGTATTCAAACATGTCATAAGTAAATTCTTGTTCGGACATACCAGAAAATTGATTTGTCAGTGCATTTTTCTGATTTAAGAAATTTGGGTGCAGGATTTCGATAAACGGACGTTTGCTGCTGAAAAGACAAAACAAAAAGCCTTTCATTAGTTCTTGAGTAAAATGGGTTTTATCCAATAGTATTTTGGTGTCAAACAGGTCCCGTGGATGCTGCCTGTCCAGTGCCGCAATCATTTTGCCACCAAACAATTGAGTATCCGAAACAATAGCCATTTCACAAAAATGACTGAATGCATTTTGTGCAGTATTGCAGAGGGGGAGTTGTTTTATGTTTTCTATGATTCCACGATTTATGGTGTTGACTTCAATTTTTACGATGGTATTATTGCGCCTGCAGAATAATTTCATCTCTTCATGATTAGGTATTCCTGAATTTATTCGCAAACCCGGGATGGTACGCTGTAATTTTCCGGAAATTTCATCAAGCAATGATCGTATGTTTTCTAAATCTTTTTCCCTCTTGTCAAAAGGAAGGTATGTCAAATCAATATCCACGGAAAGGCGTGGCATATCATGATGAAATAAATTAATAGCCGTACCTCCGTGCATTGCAAATTCAGAAAACTCATTCAGCACCGGAATAGTTCTCAATAATAAAGCAACCTGTTGTTTGTATTGCACTTCAATCATAAAAGCCCCCCTGGTAGTGTTATTTTGTATTTGGATTCAAATTTCCCGTTTTTAACAATACTGCGTTTCCCTTTACCGAGGTTTATTCTGGAAATATCCAGATGTTTGAGCCATGCATGTGATGCTTTCTCAGCAAAATAAAGAAAAAGCCGCTTTGTTTTTACAGATTTACATTGCTCTAGCAAGCTTTGAACCTGACTTGGTTGTAAGGTATTCAAGCTTTCCATGATAAGCCAGGCTTCTTCAATTTCAAAATGTTCCGGTGTCAGTTCAAGGCATTCCATTATAGCTCTGGTCGGAGATGAAATTCTTATTTCAAAACTCCCCGTATCATATGTCACTAGCGCCTCATCTGCCGGAAGGAAAGATGTACGCCGAATTTTGTATTCATCTGACCAGTGACAGGAAAACCATGCCGGTAATTTCAGACCAGGTGCAGAAAAAAGTGTCAATGCCTGATTTTCCATGGCGATATAATGTGCGTATCCCTGAAGGTACAAGGCAGAAGGGCCACCGATGTGAATGTTCTTTTTTGCCTGTTTCTGTAATGCATAAAGGCCGCCAAAAGTACCAACAGCATCACCGGTACGTTTGTATGCACCTTTACCCAATGGTGTTAACCACTTACTACGAATGTACTTTTGCTGTAAGTCATGCGAATATCCCTGTTCTACAAGCCAAGAAGACAACAAGACTGCTCCACGCGGTACATTTTGTAACAATTGGTTTATTTTTGATCCCTGTTTTGTACTCATGGTACAAATATAAGCATATTTTTAAACCCTAAAAATGTTTTAGAAATGCCAATCATTTAATTTCCCGTATTCCATTGCCCTTCGGATAACGTATGTTTTATGCTTCTCCAAATCCAAGGTTTCCACATCCACATCCCAGAAAAGGTGCGGTGAAAAGTCTTT
>JAQIBY010000151.1 GCA_027858835.1 Bacteroidales bacterium
GCGCCAGATTTTCTTTGCTAGCTTTCTTTCATCGGAAAGAAAGTGAAGAATAATTATCCTCTGGTGGGAAAGGTAATTATCCACAAAACTTTTCGATACCAATGTGTGTGGAAGGGAAAGCAGAAATTCGTTTAGACAATGACTCAGAAACCATTGAAAAAGGGGAACCCATTTTATTGCCTTATGAATTAATGGAAATCCAGATTATCCCTGACAAAGAAGTCAAACTCATTGAAGTTTATATTGAATTGGACTAATTATTTTTGGTAGGGATGTCGTTAGCTATAGCTATCACTTGTTCTAAGAGTTTTTTATATTTAATAGGTAGTATCCAGAGTTCGTAGTTTTATGCTGTTTTTTACCTAGCCCACTGGACGCGAGCTATGGCGCATTCGCGGATTTTTCGTTATTCATTGAGGTATCAGTGAAGTTTTTAACTACTCGACCCGCAGGTACGAGGAGATTCGAGGAGTACGGAACGATGCCCAATGAATAGAAAAGTACGGGTCGGCGCCAGATTTTCTTTGCTAGCTTTCTTTACTAAAAAGAAAGCGCAGTAAAAACAATTATCCTTTGGTGGAAATGGTAAGTATTGTTTAAAACAAGTGCCTGAGTAATTTGGGTGACCCAATGCACAAAACAGGGGAGAGTTTTTTGTTTGAATCCAGTTTGACCAATGCCATTTTTCATGAGTTTGAAAATCAGAACATCATATGCAGGTTTCTAAAATTGACGATATAGTTTTTCATTAGGATACATTTTGTCTTGACCCTGTATATGGGTCAAATTTGAATAGCCTCGGGTAAGCGAGGGACGAGTGCAACCCATGGGTTAGTTAGAAAATTCGATATGCTTTTGGCGGAAAATTTGCTTTTACTGCAAATTTTGTGTCAAAAGTCAGAGTTAATAAGATAAAAATGGTTGGAATAGATAAAATAGTTGGTTTTTTTGTGTCAGGTTTTTGGCACATTGCCTTGCGGCAGGGCGGAGGTGATTAGCTTGACGGCGCTGATGCCGATGTGGCAGCTTTGAACCCGGCGACCGGAGGCTTTGCCCGGCGAAGCTTTTTTAGCGAAGCTGGGAAGCCCGGAAGGAAAAGCATATGCCACAGGCAGAAGGGGTGTCAACTAAAAGCCGCAGACCGTATGCCGCCCAAATGATTTAAAGACGTCTTATGCATATCTCAAAAAATTACGTAAATTCGTACAAAACTTATTCGATATGAAATATATTGCTTTTGATATTCTTGAATCGTTTATGACGAAATGCCTTGAAAAATCTGGTATTCCGCATGATGATGCTGCAATTGTGGCTGATGTTTTAATTACTGCCGATAAACTTGGGATTGATTCTCACGGAATTAATCGACTGAAACCAATTTATATTGACCGTATTGGTGACGGAATTCTGAATCCGCAAACAAAAATTGATGTGATTAAGCAATTTGGTGCGACTGCCGTGTTGGATGCCAATAACGGAATGGGGCATGTGGTGAGCAAAAAAGCGATGAAAATGGCGATTGATATGGCGAAAACTGCCGGAATCGGAATGGTTGCGGTACGTAATTCATCGCATTACGGAATTGCTGGGTATTACGGACTGATGGCGGAAAAAGAAAATATGATCGGAATTACGGGAACCAATGCCAGACCCTCAATTGCTCCGACTTTTGGAGTGGAAAACATGTTGGGAACCAACCCGTTAACCTTTGTTATGCCAACGGATGAGGATTTTCCGTTTTTTCTGGATTGTGCAACTTCAGTTTCTCAACGTGGAAAATTTGAATATTATGAAAAGCACGGAAAACAATTGCCGGAAGGTTGGGTAATAAATCGAGACGGAAAAACCATGACAGATCCGCAAGAAGTATTAAAAGCCTTAGTTGCCGGTGAAGCGGCATTAACACCATTAGGAGGAATTGGTGAAGATGGTGGCGGATACAAAGGTTACGGATACGCTACTGTGGTGGAAATTTTATCAGCAGCATTGCAGGGAGGTCAGTTTTTAAAAGCCCTTACCGGTATTCAGGACGGGAAAAAAATACCCTATCGTTTGGGACACTTTTTTATTGCGGTAAATATTGAAGCCTTTACGGAAATTGATGCCTTTAAGCAATCAACCGGTGAAATCTTGCGTGATTTGCGAAATTCTGACCATATGCCTGGGCAAGATAAAATTTTTACAGCTGGAGAGAAAGAGCATCTTACTTTTTTGGAACGATCCAAACATGGAGTACCCGTTCCGCCTGCATTGATTGATGAAATGAAAGACTTAGTAAAGCGCTTTGATTTAAAGGAATTTGACAAATATTTTGCCTAATGGAAACACATGTTGGAAGCTATCCGTCGCAAACCGGACAGCAAATATATTATCATATTTGGACCCCAGAACAACCGGCAAAAGCTGTGTTGCAAATTATTCACGGGATGGCTGAACATTCGGCCCGATATCGAGACTTTGCCGAATTTCTCTGTAAACAGGGATTTATTGTCGCTGCCGATGATCATGCCGGCCATGGACAAACAGCAAAACAGAGCGGGAAATACGGATATTTTGATGAAAAGCAAGGCTGGAACAAAGTCACACAAGATCTGATTCGCTTCAATCAACAGTTGCAAGATGTGTATAAGCTTCCGGTTATTATTTTTGGACATTCAATGGGCTCATTTTTTGCGCGAACATTGATGATTCGAAAACCAGAGATGGCAAAATTATGGATTCTTAGCGGTACCGGAAATTTTCTGCTTGCGGAACGTCTCGGTGGATTTGCATTGGCAAATTTGAGTTTGTTTTTTAAGAATCCGGATGCGCCGGCTGGCTTTATGCATAAATTAAGTTTTGGTGCCTATAACAATAAATTTAAAGCTGAAAATACTGAATATGCATGGTTGAGTACGGATAAATCGGTTGTTGAGGCTTATGAAAACGATCCCTATTGCGGCGGTGTATTTTCTGGTGCCTTTTACCGGGATTTGATGTATGGAATCAATTTTATTCATACACGCTCTGAGTTGAAGAAAATTCCGAAAACCACCCGAATTTGTATTTTTTCGGGACAAGATGATCCGGTTGGAAATTACGGCAAGGGCGTGGCTAAAGTTCATCGCAGATTTCTGGAATTAGGCTTAAAGTCTGAATTGAAGATATATCCAGGGATGCGACATGAGATATTGAATGAAACAAATCGTCGAGAAGTATATGATGACATTTTAGGATGTATGCAAACAGTGTAATTATTCATTAAAGAACAATGTGCAATGGGGCATAAACAATATATTTTGGCACTCGATCAGGGGACAAGCAGCTCTCGAAGTATATTATTTGATGACGATTTTCAAATTATTGCTTCTCACCAAATTGAAACACGCCAATTTTTCCCTGATGACGGTTGGGTTGAACAGGATGCAGAGGAAATTTTCACACGTCAAGTGGAGACAGCTGAAATCGCGCTTCAAAAGGCAGGAATAGGTTTTGATGAAATTGCCGGAATCGGCATTACAAACCAGCGCGAAAGTTTTGTTGTGTGGGATAAAGCGAGCGGAAAGCCGGTTTACCATGCAATTATTTGGCAGGATAAACGTACGGCAGATGTTTGTGAACGAATGCAGCAGCAGGAAATTTCTCGTATTATTCGTCGTAAAACTGGATTGGTAAGTGATCCGTATTTTTCGGCGACAAAATTGCGTTGGCTATTCGAAAACCAACCCGAACTGCTTGTCAGGGCACAAAACGGTGAGTTGCTTTTTGGTACGATTGATACTTGGTTGATATGGAAAATAAGTGGAGGTGCTTATCATGTAACTGATGTTTCTAATGCCTCAAGGACAATGCTTTTTAATATTCAAAATCTGCAATGGGATACGGAGTTGCTGGATTATTTTAATATTCCTAAACTGATTTTGCCTGAAATTGTGGATTCTGCCGGAGCACTTGCATTTACCGATTCAAGTTTATTTTTCGGAAAGAAAATTCCAATTTCCGGAATTGCCGGAGATCAGCAAGCGGCACTGTTTGGACAGGCATGTTATCAAACAGGAATGGTGAAAAATACCTACGGAACAGGTTGTTTTATGTTAATGAATGTGGGGAATACTTGCCCCCTTATTCGCGAAGACGGGTTGTTGCGAACCCTTGCCTGGCGTATCGGCAATGATTTGACTTATGCGCTAGAGGGTTCTGTGTTTTTTGCCGGAGCTACCATTCAATGGATGCGCGATCAATTAAAGTTAATCAATTCGGCAGAAGAGTCAGAGGCTCTGGCTAAATCCGTGAAGGATACTTCTGGTGTATATTTTGTCCCTGCCTTTGCGGGTTTGGGTACACCTTATTGGGATGCCGATGCCCGTGCACTCATTGTAGGGATGACCCAAGCGACAAATTCGGCACATATCGTACGCGCAGGTTTAGAATCGCTGGCATATCAAACCCGCGACGTTCTTGATCTAATGCAGACTTCTGTAGGTATAGCTCTTGATACATTAAGGGTTGATGGAGGCGCATCTGCCAATAATTTTCTTATGCAATTTCAGGCAGACATCTTGGGGAAATCAGTTTCTCGTCCAGAATTGGTTGAAACTACAGCACTTGGGGCTGCTTTTTTAGCGGGTATAGGTGTCGGAATTACTGATATGGATAGAATCAAGCAGCTTTGGGCAGAAGGGCAATGCTTTAAACCTCAAATGTCGGAATCCGAACGTCAGAAAAAATATGAAGGATGGAAACGTGCTGTCGAAAGAAGTCGTGGTTGGTATGAAGGATGATAAAATTAATAGAAGTTGTTAAAATATTATTGTGTGGAAAGTATAAAGTCTGAGGGTATCTATTGACAGTGTAATAGCCGTTACTAACGGTTAGAAACGACTATAATGTAACAAAATATATTAAATATTTATATTAAAACAGCAAATCATTGATAATTAAGATAATAGTAATTCAATATATAAGTATATTGTTTTTAAATGTGTTAAATATTAGGTATATATTGTTGAAAATGTATAACCTCTACATCCATGATTTAGCAATGGATTAGCCGTTACTAACGGTTAAAAACGATTAAAATGTGATAATTCAATGATTTTATTACTATAAAAATATAATAACGGAATTATTATGATTTACAGTTTGTGTTTTTCTTTTTTGATGAAAATTGCATGGTGCTTTTTTATCCAAAATGAGACTCCAAGCTACATGCTGGCACCGGAAAGAGATTTAAAATAATTTTGGATAATATTGTTAGTATTTCATTTTTCTCTGATTTTTGAATCAAAACCTTACTTGATTACGTATAAGTTCTGGAGTGCCGTGTGAGTCGTGCAATAGTCGTTGCTAACGGTTAAAAACGACTAGGGTTTAAAATAATTATTATATTTATTATATGAAATGCAAAGTATGTAATAGTGAATTTGTTGGACGAAAAGATAAGATTTTTTGTTCTGTACAATGTAAAAATGAGTATCACTTAACTTTGAGTGAGGTAACTAAAGATATGGCCTATCCTTTAGACAGGATTTTACACAGAAATCGTTCTATTTTATTAGAAATTATGGGACCAAAAGCGAGGAAAAAGCATGTACGTCGTTCTCTTTTGGTGAAAAAGAAATTTCAATTTAAGTATTTGACTCATTTTAATGTCAACAGTAAAGGAAAAATGTACCATCATATTTATGATTTTGCTTGGATGGAGTTTTCAGATGATGAAGTATTGATTGTTAAAACAAATAAACAATGGATTCCGGAGACCGAGAAAGCTTGAATTACGTAGAAGCTTTGTGTGTTCGTGAGAGTGAGTCAATAGCCGTTGCTAACGGTTAGAAACGGCTAAGTGTGTTACTATCATACAATTTGTTAATAGAAAACAAGACTGCTGCGCTTTTTTATTTATCCTATTATCGAATTAATGACTTAATAGAGGGCTATTCAGCATCTATATGTTTTACATTCGACTCCAATTTTATTACTTTTCTCAAGAATAAAATGCATTTTAAATCTAATAAAACGCACCTTATTTCTCGCTTTCACGTAATACCTGCTTGTATTTCTTATTCTTGTCTGCAGACCAGTGATATTCACCTTTCCACCAATGAATGACTTTTTTGGGTAAAAGTTTTTCGAGGTTTCGATACAATACAACATCATATTTACGATGAAAATTCACCCAGCATTCGTTGCAACCTGTTTGGTGTTTTTTGTGTAATTCTATTGTAGATTTTTTGTTGATGATATCGTGCAGAGGCTCCTTTTTAAGATTTCCCAAAATGATTTGTTTGTTTTGGCAAATTGGGATGTCTCCGTTCGGGTATATAACGATGCTGTCTTTTATGCTGTTGCATGTCAGTTTAACATTTCCTTCCCGATAATGAGTGTACAAGGCCATAAAATCGTAGTTTTCACTGAAATCATGGACAAAATCCGGAATGTCTGATATTTGATAATCCAAGGATGTAGATTTGTTGTCTTCTTGAGTGTCAAAATATTCCATGCAATTGTATATTCCGATGCGCATATCAATATCATGTGTTTTACAGACATTTGCCACATGTTTCATGTCAGCGAAATTATTGAATGGCGTCAGAGTAAACATTACGGAAATTGGCAACTCATTTTTCAGTGTTTCAATGACTCGAATTACTTTATTGTAAGCATCAATACCACGCATGTTTTCATAGGTGTCCCGAGGGCCGTCCAGTGAAAGGAATAAACGTAGCGGTTTATATTTTCTGCAATAATCAATTAACTTATCATCAGCCACTGCATTGCTTAATAAATCAAATTTCGGATGATGTTTTGATAGATAGTCGAGGATTTTTTCCGCTTCAGGATGCATAAGGAATTCTCCGCCTTCGAGCCCGATAACCGTGTCTTTGCTGACAACCGGGCTGTTTATTATGTCTTTTATCGTTTCAAAAGACAAATGCATTTTAGGTTTTTTCGCCCAGATATAGCAATGCTTGCATTTTGAGTTGCACCGGTCTGTGGCATATAACATAATGGTTGATAGTTTTTTATGCTTGGGTCGCAGGTTGTTGTTTGCCATGCGCATGCCACGATTTAAGTAATCTTTAATTTTGTACATGAATTTTTGTTTTGATGCTTTCAATCAGTCTAAAAGTGTCTGTCAAACTGGTTAGCGGGGATAAGTTTTTTGCTTTTTTACCTTCACAAAGATTTAAAAACTGACGAATTTCTTCGTAATAGCCAGCTGAATACAATTCATTATGATTTTGAACCGGTAAAAAACTGTTTTTTTCGTATAGTGTTTGCGTCAAAATCTTTGGTTTTTTTACTTTTTCTAGCGGAATTCCTAAAATTTGTCCTGCTTTATTCGTGGCAGTCAATTTGTTGGTGTTATAACTTTGATAATGTGCATTATTACAAGTGATTTCAAAACCTTCATTTGCCTTTGCCCACCACGCATTTGTGCTGAGTTCAATGCTCCCGATAATGTTGTTCGGATGCTTGACATGTAAAAAAATGCATTCAGCTCCTTTCCCTTTTTTAAACTGTTGTGCAGACATTAATTCTGCTTTCCCGAAAAGGTAATTGATGATATCGAGAGGATGAATAAATAAATCAGTAATTGCATCGCCTTCGGGGTAATATCCTGTTTGATACTTTAATTGATATGTTTGTGGACTTCGCAAGTTTTGTTTCAGAATTTGATACATCGGGGCATATCGCTTTTGCAATCCGGTCAATAAAATGCCTTTACTGTTTTTTTCGATTTCAATTAATTCCTGCAGGTCCTTACTTGTCAGACAGGGCGGTTTTTCAACGAATACATGTTTGTCGTGCTCCAAGGCTTGTTTAACTAATGAGAAATGTGATGCGGGGTTTGCACAAATAAATACTCCGCGAATATCTGGATCATTTAAAACTACATCATAATCAGAACTTCCACTGACATGGTCAAAATTTTCATTGATAAGTGCTGCAGTTTCCTTTGAATGGGATACAATCGTTTTGATACGCACATTCAAATGTTGCAAAACCGGATAAAGATTGTTCAGTGAGTGATTTCCAATTCCGACAAATGCATAGGATTCTGTGTAATCTCTTTTAAGAAAACTTGCTTTTCTTATTCGCTTATATCGCTGAATTAAGGCTTGTACCATATCCTGTTAAAAACTGATTTGCATCAAAGATAGGGATAATTTCAGGAAATATGAACTGCTCAGAAATAAAGCCTATTCATTGTACAAAAGAAAGACACCTGATTTCTGAAACGTTTCCCCGTTAAAATCTGTGTATTGAACGAAGTAAACATAGCGTCCGGGAGGTGCTTTTTTATTCCCAGTTGAACCGTTCCAGCCTACTGTTTGGTCATTAGTTTTGAAAATTTCCATTCCCCAGCGATCATAAACGGCAAACTCATAATTGGATGTCATTGCAAAAGACACAGAGGGTTTGAATATACGGTTTTCTAAATTGTAAGAATTCGGGAAAAACGCATTTGGAAGATAGACACGTGGTTTATGTGAGACACAGATTTCATTAGATTTTGATATGCCTTGAACTCCTAACGGATTTATTGAGGCATCCTCCTTGGCCAGTATAAAATAGCAATAGGTAAATGGAACAACCTCCATTCTGCTGTGCTTGCCTTTTACATAATTTGAAATATTTACCGAATAGCTTTGTCGTTCATTATCAAGAGAAATAATCCCATGCTCTGCATCTTCCCCATAAAGTGAAACAATTTGATATGATGCAATTTCTCCTTGCCAAGATTCATACCTATCCCATGCCAAATAGTGATTTAGTTGATCATCCGTATAGCCTGAAAGGATAATATTTGAGGCATTGTTGCTAACGGCAGAAATGTTTTCACATGGGTCGATAGATAGCAATCGGTAATAATATTTTGAGCGTTCAGGTTCAACATTCGGATCGGTATAAAATAATTTCGGAGAGTCTATATCTGTGATGGTTTTGATGGTGGAAAAATCTGCTGGAGTATCAATTGCACGTTGAATTTTATATTTTATTGTTTCGCCTGCTGTGTCAACAGAAAATCGCATTTCAATCTGATTGTTCTCAACACTGGCGTAATCGGCATTAATAAAAGCTGGTGGTGTATGTGCGCTGGTAAAAACACAGGTTTCATTTGAAGTTGCTTTTATTCCATCAGCACGTACAGCTTCAACATAGTAGCAATACTGTTGGTTTGGTTCCAGTGCATTGTCGATGTAATTGGTTTCGTCTCCGGTAACCGAATTCAAATAGGCATAGCTTTCTCCACTTTTGCGCCGATAAATATTATATGCTTTAACGCTTTCCCAACCGTCATATGCATTCCAATCCAGGTTTACTTCTAATTCACATTTGTCGTAATACGGGAATGCGTATATTGTAATATGTGGATCAGTAAGTAGTGAAATATTGTCTAAAGTATCGAATGCTGCTAAGCGATAAGTTTCGGTTTGACCATTTGCAAAAGATGCATTGTTGATATAAGTGGTTGTCATTCTCCCGTAAACTGTATCTAAGTAATTTGTGATGCCTTCACTATTTACTTTAAAAATATAATAACCGTCAACATCCAATGAGTCACTCGCCGTCCATTTGAGTTCAACCTGAGCCGGATTAGCTCCCGGCATAACACTGGCAGACTCGAATTCAGGAGAGTCTGGAACATCAACTTGCGAATGTGCAGTTAAGGAGATTAAAACGATTAATATGAATAGTATTCTGTGTTTCATGCTTTGGTTGCAATATACGAATGTTAAAATCAAATTGAAAATAATTCTTCAAGGCGTTAATATTATAAACGCAGTACAATATTAAATATTTCTTTCTAATAATAAGATGCGAAAAATCAGGAAAGGATGCCTTATACCGAGACATTTTTTTAAACTTTAGAAAATCAAGCTTTTTCTTAAAAGAAAAAGCCGAATTCAAAAACTGAATTCGGCTTAATTCCATGAAAACTACATGTTATTTTATAATCTGAACCGGAATGCTGGCTGCTTGTTCGGCTTTTGTGAGTTTTATCACATACATGCCATTCGCAAGTGTATTCAGATTAATTTTTTGAATTTGATTTTCAATAATGCCTTGATTCAGAACTTTTCCGTCAATGCTGACGATTTCGTATTTGACTTCTTGGCAATTTTCAATCATTATATAATTTGAGCTAGGATTCGGATAAACCGATACATCGCCAGCTCCAAAGTTCACGACATAATCTCCTTCGGAAATTACTAAGGAATAGTTTTGCTGATCGTCATACATACCGTCAGAAACTTTTACTTTAACTGGCAAACCAAATGAACTGGTTACATCAGGTGTTCCTGTTAAAACAGCAGTTCCATCACCATTATCAGTAATTGTCATCCATCCCGGGCTGTCAATAAGTGTAAATGTAAGATCATCATCATCAGCGTCTTCTGCGGTTACATTATATGTGTAAACTTCACCAACCACTCCAGTAGTTACAGCCTCTGATGTGATTTCAGGAGCCTGATTTGAAGTGAGTACGGTAATTGCAAAGTTTTGATAGCCTTCTTCAGTGCCGTTAGATGCAACTAATTCAACATTGAAAGCTTCGGTTTCCCCGGAAATTATTGGAGCAGTGCCGGTTAACACACCGCTGCCATCACCATTGTCAGTTAAGCCTAACCATGCCGGCATTTCAGTGTCGGACAATGTAAGTGCCAGAGCATTTGGATCTGTTGCGGCAATATTATAAGTGTAGGTTTCGCCTTCAATAATTTCTGTAATAGGAGAAGATGTGAAGTATGGATCATCACCTTGTTGAATGCCTGCCCATTTATAAATTCCGCCGGTAGTTTCACTCAAGTTAAAGCTTCCTGCCCAACCGGTATTTATATCTAGCATCTCAACATTTGTGTATTGAATTGAATCGTCTAGTTGAATCCATGTGGTTCCGTAATCAAGACTGTAAGCAGAGAAGTTCTCCGGTACAGATTGTGATATTTTAATGGAAACAAACATTCCGGGTTGACCGGGAACAGCCGATACATCTGAGGGTTGTTCGGCTTCAGGAATATTTACCACTGACCAGTTTTCTCCATCAGTTGTTGTGCGCATTGCCCAGCTTTCGATTTGTCCGGTGGTTTGATCTGTTACCTGCGCTATAATTGCACCATTGTTTTCGTCACTCATTGTAATGTGACTGACATTGGCTTCTCCGGTTTCCATTACTGCCCAGGTTAATCCTTTGTCGGTAGTTTTATATATCCGACCCGTGTTGGTTCCAAACCAGGCAATATCCCCAACGGCATCATAAACACTAGTCCATCCCATTTCGTCTGTTACGGGATCGGGAATATTTGCGCCATCAACTAATGTCCAGTTATCACCACCATCAGAAGTTGTATAGATTTCAAATTCTCCATTAATTGGATCTCCCTGACAGAATCCATCATTTTCATTAAACATGTGAATTACATTCGGGAAAGATGCTGCTTCGTCAAATGGAGCAGTAGTTTGTTCAACCCAATCAGTTCCACCATTGCTTGTGTGATAAATAGCACCACCTCCTGCGGTATTATATAATGCAACCCATGCTTTTTGATCATCTACAGCAGTAATACAGCCAGGAGCAAGTTCTGCATCTGCAATAATTTCCCCTGGAATCCATGTTTCACCACCATCGTTGGTAAGTGCAAAATCTTTTGTAAAAGAACCGCCTGTTCCGTCGTAAGTAAGTACCCAAGCAGTATTTTCATCCGCAATTGCGGTTTGCCAAACACCTCGGAATTGGCTTGCAAATCCAGTGTGTTGCTCAATCCATGCGGATTCTGCTCCTCCTGAACCTGAACCTACAATAATAAATGCTGTTTTAATCTCTGTATCGGTGTTTGTGCCGTCAGAAGCTTCTAAGGTAACTTGATAAACGCCCTCTGTATCATAGGTGATTGCCATTGGATTTTGCTCTGTGGATGCTGCGGGCATACCACCTTCAAATGTCCATGACCAAGAAGTTGGGGTTCCTGTTGTTAAATCAGTAAAATCGACTGTTCCTCCTACAGGAATAACCACTTCGCTAGCTTCAAAATCAGCAACGAGTGGAGCATTAGCATCAATTGCAGCAACGATTGCGGCATGAGCATCAATACGACCTGCACCAATACTATCAACGAAATCAGGATTTTCTGCATCAACATTAACACAAGTTGCCTTTAGTAAATTTGTGAGTTCTTCAGGAGTTAAATCAGGATTTGCAGATAATATTAATCCACAAAGTCCGGAAGTTACAGGCGCAGCCATTGAGGTTCCTTGCATAACGTCGTATTGTCCTTCTACACCGTAACCTGCAGCACCTCCACCGGTTCCTGAAGTTATGGATGCTAAATCGCCTGCTTCGCTCGCAGTGGTAGATAAGACAGAGAAGCCTCCAATCCCACCAAGTCCTGAGCTGAAATAACCTCCCGGAGCCAGCACATCCAACCAGGTTCCGTAATTCGAGAAATCTGATTTATTATCACCAACATCGCAAGAACCAACAGCAATAACATGTTCAAGTGCTGCCGGGTATCCAATGTAATTAACGGGAATATCAGGATTCACTTGGGTTTCCATTCCATTTCCGTTATTACCTGCAGCGCCAACCATAACACAGCCTTTGTTATAAGCATAATTTACGGTATGTTGCATAGTAATAAAAAACTGCGGTGATCCCCATGACATATTAATGACATCTGCGCCATTGTCAGCAGCCCATACAATTCCTTCAAATCCTGCAGCCATTGCTTGGCCGTCAGATGCATCATCACCTAGTTTTACTGCCATAATACTGACATCATAACCAATGGATGCTACGCCAATACCATTGTTGGTTTCTGCACCAACAAGACCTGCGCTATGTGTTCCGTGCGACCAGATATAGGTTGCTTCAGGTGGAGCTGGATCATCATCGCCATTTCCTAAGTCAATTTGTGATACAATTTTATTCGCTAAATCAGGATGTGTGACATCAATTGCATTGTCCAATACGGCAACAACAATTTCACTGTCTCCCGTTTCCAAATCCCATGCTTCCTCGGCACCAATGAGCGTTAAATGCCAATTTGCTTCTGCTGTTAATGCACCAAAGGTTCCGCTTACTTCTCCGTAATACGGGTCGTTAGGAACCATAGAAATGCGGAAAAGCGGAGCTTTCTCTGCATATTCAATTTCCGGCATGTTGTTCATGTCCTTAACCAATTGGTCAACCTCGTACATCTTTTCAAAATCCATACGGAAAATTCTTTGAAGAATGTCCGATTCAGCACTTAAGAAAGGCATGTTAAGATTTGAAATTTGATACTCGTCAATCAGATCCCTAAGAAAAAAGACATCTTTTGGATTGACATTTCCATCATCATGTGAGATGTTTAAGGCAACATCATCATTGATTTTAAAATACACGCGACCATCAACACACCAATAGTCTACATTTTGTGCGACGGCACTCACTGCCAGTACGATGGCAATAATTGCTAAATAAATTCTTTTCATAATAAGTTTAGTTTTACGGAATTATCCACGCCAAATGTAGTAATTAATATCGTTTTTTCAAATTTTCTTTGCACGAAGGATATGTCTTTTACCGGGAGGTCCGTCTAGTCGTTGCACAATCAGTCCTGCAGCACGCAGCCCCTGTTTTACAACACCTTTTGAGGAATAGGTAAGCAAAGCTGCTCCCGCTTTCATGTGATTTTCGCTAATTCGTTGTAAAAACGCTGCATCCCATGCTTCTGGATGTTTTTCCGGTGAAAATGGATCAAAATAAATAAGATCAAATTGTTGATTTGGAAGATGTTCCAGAAAATCTTGATGTAATTTTTTTATTTTAAAAAACTCAGAAAGGGGTGTGGTTTTATTCCACTCAATTTCCGATAAAAGATTTGCTGTTGATTGAATATTGCTTGGTAATTCCGCATTAAACTGTGCTTGTATTTTTGCGCTCGGAGGATATTTTTCAATTCCCTGATAGCATATGTTTATATGATGTTCTTTTGCAGCTTCATAGCTTAATGCGGCATTTAAACCAGTTCCATACCCAATTTCAAGTATGCTTATGGCTTTACGGGTTTTTAAAATTTGCATTAAGCCTTGTTCAATAAATATATGACGACCTTCGGTAATTGATCCGAAGGCTGAATGTAATGATTCTCCAAAATTGTCATCGTAAATTGTGGGCGATCCATCTGCCGTTTTTCTGATTTCCTGCATACCGTAAAATTACAATTAATAATTTACGGAAAAATAGTTTTCGGTAAAATCAATAAAAATGCAGTAAATCCGTCAGCTGACGGATTTACTGCAAAAATTACTGTCTTGTTTTGTGTGTTTTGATTAAGCAGAAAACATCTGCTTGATTTAAAATCTTATTATTCCGGTTTTTCAACTTTCAAGACGTCTGCAATTGCCTTTTCAAAGGTTTCTTTGGGTAATGCGCCTGCAGCCATCTGCGGTTTTCCGTCAGTTGGAATAAATAACAAACTCGGAATACTGCGAATGCCGAAAATCGCAGCAAGTTCTTGTTGTTCTTCAGTATTCACTTTGTAAAAATCGACTTCGCCTTTATAGTCTTTGTCCAGTTCTTCAATAAGCGGAGCGACCATGCGACAAGGAGCACACCATTCAGCCCAAAAATCAATCAAAGCAGGTTTGTCTCCTTTGAATTTCCAGTCTTTTTCATTGGTGTAATCGAATACCTTCTCAATAAATGCTTCTTTTGTTAAGTGTGTTACCATAATTTCTGTAATTTCAACGATTATTATTATTGTACTGTGTTTGATAAAAGAACACAGAATGTTTAAAATTGTTTATCTAAATAACGACGAATGGAATCTCATGATAATCTGATAGATACAAAATTATTTAGAATGATATCCGAAGTTGCTGGGGAAAATGAGCTCGATTTATGGTTAATCGGAGGTTATGTTCGGGACCTGTTTCTGCGACGAAGTTCAAAGGATATTGACATTGTTGTACTCGGAAATGGTATTGAAACCGCAAAAAAAATAGCAAAACATATACAGGCAGACCACTTGAGTGTTTTTAAAAATTTCGGAACGGCACAGATACAGCACCAAGCTCATGTAATTGAAATTGTCGGTGCCAGAAAAGAATCCTATCGCGCAGATTCCAGAAAACCATTGGTTGAAAACGGTTCGCTTGAGGATGATCAAAACCGACGGGATTTTACTATCAATGCCCTGGCTATCAGTCTGAATCCTAGAAATTTTGGGGCGTTGACTGATCCTTTTGACGGCATGAGAGATCTGCAAAATAAAATAATTAAAACACCGCTTGAACCGGAAAAAACCTTTTCTGATGATCCGCTTAGAATGTTGCGGGCAATCCGTTTTGCAAGTCAATTGAATTTTAATATCGAAGAAAAAACTTTCGATGGAATAGTAAATACTGCCGAGCGGATTCATATCATCTCTGAAGAACGTATTATTGAAGAATTAAATAAAATCATGAGCTCTGATAATCCCGCTAAGGGTGTTTTATTACTTGAAAAAGCCGGCTTATTGAAAATTATTTTACCGGAATTACATGCTCTATCCGGTGTTGAGGTGCAAAATAATAAAGCACATAAAGATAATTTCAGACATTCGGTTCAGGTTTTGAACAACCTTGCTAAAGTAAGTAATGAGCTTTGGTTGCGATGGGCTGCGCTTTTGCACGATATCGGGAAAACCACGACAAAACGATATGTCGATGGAGTCGGATGGACTTTCTATGCACATGATATGCGTGGAGAAAAACTCGTGCGTAAGGTATTCAAAAGATTGAAGCTTCCTCAGGATGAACGCTTGAAATACGTTCAGAAAATTGTTCGTTTGCACATGCGACCCATAGCCTTGGTTGAAGAAACGGTAACCGATTCCGCAATTCGTCGTTTATTGTTTGATGCTGGTGATGACGTGGACGATTTAATGACATTATGTGAAGCTGATATAACATCAAAAAATCAGGCGAAAAAAGAAAAATATCTCAATAATTTTCGTCACGTGAGGCAAAAGCTTCAGGAAATTGAGGAAAAAGACAGAATCCGTAATTTCCAACCGCCAATTGACGGTGAAGAAATTATGAAAACTTTTAATATCCAACCTTCAAGAGAAGTCGGACAATTAAAAGATGCAATAAAAGATGCAATTCTGGACGGTGTAATACCTAATGAATATGAAGCTGCCCGAAAATTTATGTTTGAAAAAGCTGAGTCAATCGGGTTGTCCCTTAAGGAATAATTTTGTTGCAAAAGCATGGATAATTGTGAATTAAATCGTAAATTCGTGCTTCTTCCTAAAATGGGACAAGTATCAGTTTATTATATGCAGGAGTAAAATAACAATGGAGAATTTAACAAAAGCGGAAAGAGAATTTATTGAAGCACAATACGATAAATTGTTGAATTTATGTGTGCGTTGTCGTACCCAAGAAGATCGTGATTTAATCCGTAAAGCATTCGACTTAGCGGTTGATGCACATGCTGCTATGCGCCGCAAGTCAGGTGAGCCATACGTTACCCATCCGATTGCAGTCGCAAAAATTGTTGCCGGTGAAATGGAGCTTGGTGTAAAATCCGTGATTTGTGCTTTGCTTCATGATGTTGTTGAAGACACAGATTATACACTCAATGATATTAAGGAAATGTTCGGGCGTACCGTCGCAAATATTATTGATGGACTGACGAAAATCTCCCATGTACTGGATAAAGATGCTTCCCTGCAAGCTGAAAACTTCCGAAAAATGCTCCTGACACTGTCTGAAGATGTACGTGTGATTTTTATCAAACTCGCCGACAGATTGCATAATATGCGTACGCTTGATTCCATGCCGGAATATAAGCAGATAAAAATTGCCGGAGAAACGCTTTTCCTTTATGCTCCGCTTGCTCACCGTCTCGGATTGTACATTATTAAAACAGAACTTGAGGATTTGGCGCTTAAATATGAGCATCCGCTGATTTATAATGACATTCTCAGTAAAGTTGAGGAAACAGAAGGCGAACGGAACAAGTATATTGAGCAATTTATTGAACCGCTCGAGAAAAAATTGAAAACACACGGCTTTACGTTCAAATTATCCGGTCGTCCTAAAAGCATTTACAGCATTTACAATAAAATGCAGAAAAAAGATGTGCCTTTTGAGGAAATTTATGACATTTTTGCCATCCGAATTGTCTTTGAGCCAAAACCTGGAATGCCAGAAAAAGCACAGTGCTGGACCATTTACTCCTTAATTACTGACATTTATCAACCGAATCCGGATCGTTTGCGAGATTGGGTGAGTACTCCAAAAGCAAATGGTTATGAAGCCTTGCATACAACCGTTATGGGACCTGACGGTCGTTGGGTTGAAGTGCAAATTCGCTCAACCAGAATGGATAACATAGCAGAGCTGGGATATGCTGCCCACTGGAAATACAAAGGCGACGATAATGATCAAAATCAATTGGATAAGTGGTTGCAGACTATTCGGAAACACTTGGAAACACCTAGCTCAGACGCACTCGATTTTCTCGATGAATTTAAATTGAATTTGTTCTCATCAGAAATATATGTGTTTACCCCAAAGGGCGAGCTGGAGCGTATCCCGAAAGGGTCAACCGCTCTGGATTTTGCTTACATGATCCATACTGAGGTTGGAGATAAAGCAATTGGAGCAAAAGTAAATCATAAATTGGTGCCTTTAAGTCAAAAGTTACGTTCCGGTGATCAGGTTGAGATTTTGACCTCGGAAAAGCAAACTCCGCAGCGTGACTGGCTCGATTTTGCAATTACAGGGCGAGCAAAATCTAAAATTAAATCAGCATTAAAAGAGGATAGACGCTATTTTATTAATGAGGGACAAAAACGGTTTCTTGAAATTGTCAGAGATTTGAATTACCCGTTGGATTATTCTTCATTTAAAGTACTGCGTGAAAATTTCGATATTCCGAATAAAGAAGAATTTTACCGGCGAATTGGAGCTCAACTTATCACTGCCGATGATATTGAGAAAAATCTCCCAGGGAAACGTCGCAGTGCTTGGGGAAAATATTGGCGTTTACAATTCGGACGCAGTTCTGGAAGCAAAACGAAATCGAAAGATGAGAAAAAGCAAACCGGAAAAACACTGGTGATTGAAGAAAATGAGCAAGAGCAAAACTATCGATTAGCCAATTGTTGTGACCCGATTCCCGGAGATGAAGTCGTCGGGTTCTTAAATTCTGAAGAAGTGGTTATAATTCACAAAAAGAACTGCCCCAATGCAATTGACCTTATGGCAACCTTCGGTGATCGAATTATCTCCGTGCAATGGAAGGTTCATAAAATACTCAGTTTCCCGGCAAAAATTTACATTGAAGGAATTGATGATATCGGAATTGTACACCATATAACTAGTGTGATTTCTACCGAGTCGGAGGTGAATATGAAATCTATCCGTTTTGATACTAAAGACGGGATTTTTATTGGAAATATTGATATGTACGTTCATAACGTGAATGATTTGGAAACACTAATAAATCGCTTGAGGAAAATAAAAGGCGTGAAAAAAGTGTTGAGAACTCAGGAGAAAAATGCATGATGGATAATAAAGAAATAAAAGCATTAATTCGCTTGTTAGATGATCCCGATAATGCCGTCTATGACAATGTTAGTACGCGCCTCGTTTATGCCGGAGAAGATGCCTTGCCATTGCTGGAAGCAAGTCTCGGGCTGACAGACAATTCATTATTAAACAGTAGGTTACAAGCAGTGATTGAGGAAATTCAGAATCTGGAGTTCTACAAAGGATTTGAAGCATGGTTGCAAAAAGACGAAAAGGCGTTAATTTACGGATTACATTTTATTAACCAATTGTATTATCCCGATACAGATTTTAGTAGTTTTAAAGCAAAATTTGATGAACTTCGTCGTGCAGTTTGGCTTGAAATGAATGATAATTTGACCGGTTTTGAAGCGATTAAAACATTAAATTATTTCATTTTTGAAGTACATTCCATAATTATAAAAACAAAAATGGATAATGATATTTCTCCCCACTTTATTGATGCGTTGTTTGTAGAAAAATCTGCATCACCTTTTGCTTTCATCGGAATGTATGCTGTGTTGGCCCAAAGCCTTGACTTGCCGGTTTACCCGGTGTATTTACCCGGATTATTGGTAATGGCTTATGAAAATGCAGAAATTGCAAGAGAGGCTTATGGGAAAGGTGCCGGTGATGTTTTGTTTTACATTAATCCGTACGACAAAGGTGCATTCCTCGGGCGAAAAGCCTTGGAATTTGTGGTGGAAAAGAAACAAATTCCTGCTGAAGAAAAACACTTTAAAACCTTATCAAACCAAGCGTTTATTTTTTATTATTTGAAATATTTGAAAGATACAAATGTCATTGGAGAAAGCCATGCTGCGTATAGCCGTTTGGTGAAAATGTTAGATTTGCTGAAACTCAGAGGCGTTTCTTAAAATACTAAAGATGGCTGATACAGAGAACCCTAAGCTGATAATTGATATGACAAAACTTGCAGATTTGTACTGTGGTTTGGGTCAGGTTTCTTTACATTATGCGATAAATTTATCTGCTGATATTCAAGAAAAATTTAATCTGAATTTCCTGGTTAAACCCAATCAAACCAATGAATGGGGATATCCGGTGAATTTGCTGAAAACAAACGCATTAAGGCGGCATTTCTCACAACTAAACTCCGGCTTTGATGTCTGGCACGCATTGCATCAGGATTCCGCATTTATCCCTGCAAAAGGGAGCGGAAAATTTATTCTCACAATCCATGATTTGAATTTCTTGTTGGAAAAGTCTCCATCCAAAGCGCAAAAACGACTTAATCGTTTGCAACAAAAAGCGAATCGTGCTGATGCAATTTGTTTTATTTCCGAATTTGCAAAAACAAACGCAGCTGAGCATTTGAATTTTCATAATAAACTCGTTTTCGTAATATACAATGGTGTTCCAAAGCTAAGTGATGCCATGACAAAACCGCAAATTGCTCCACAGCGAAAGTTTCTTTTCAATCTTGGGGTACTTATGCCGAAAAAAAATCATGAGTCCATTATTAAAATGATGAGCTATTTGCCGGATTATGATTTATTGATTGGTGGTGGTGGAAATGCCGATTATCGAAATCACTTGGAGCAATTAGTACAGAAACTTGGATTGGAAAAACAGGTGAGATTTGCCGGGTTTCTTAGTGAAGAAGAAAAAAGTTGGGCTTATCATCATGCGGAGGCATTTGTTTTTCCTTCTTTAAATGAAGGCTTCGGCTTGCCGGTTGTTGAGGCTATGTCTGCCGGATTGCCGGTGTTTTGTTCTAATAAAACAAGCTTGCCCGAAATTGGTGGCGAGTTTGCATTTTACTGGAATCATTTTGAAGCAAAGTACATGGCAGAAATGCTTGTCCAAGGAATGAAAAGCATTGCAAAAACTCCTGATTATGCATCACAACTTCAATCGTATGCAAGTCGCTTTTCCTGGAAAAAGAATGCAACTGCTTATCAGGAATTATATTCAAAAATTTTATCATTATAGTGTTTGTTGATGAGGTGTGAAATGTGATTTGATACTTTTCAACAATATTCAATTCAACAATGTCATTTTCGTTATCAATAATTAGAATTTTATACACGCTCATTTCCTTCATTTTTTACGCTTGTATTTTACACTTTAATTGCAAGCTAATTCTTAAGCTAGTATCAATTTAAGCTTAAGTGTTGTGGCTTTTTTATTTTATTTTCTCGAGCCGGTTGTAATTATTCAACGGGTTTTTATTAATTCCATAGGCAACAATAATTTTTAAAAACACACAATATTTTTTTGATAAATCGATAAAATGATTAAATTGTAATCTAACAAATGATTAAAAATTAATCAAAATGCAGCGATCAATTGTTCATATGGATTTGGATTCTTTCTTTGTTTCTGTCGAGCGCTTGCAAAACAGACGATTGAAAAATTTCCCGGTAATTGTCGGAGGCGGCTCTGACAGGGGAGTGGTTTCTGCATGTAGTTACGAAGCTAGAAAATTTGGTGTGCATTCTGCCATGCCGATTAAGTTGGCCAAACAATTATGTCCGGATGCGGCTTATATCCGTGGAGATATGGATGCTTACACTCGCTATTCCCGCTTGGTAACGGATATTATTGCAGAAGACGCTCCTGTATATGAAAAGGCCAGTATTGATGAGCATTATCTTGATATTACCGGCATGGATAAGTTTTTTGGAAACTTGAAGTGGACAAAGGAATTGCGCCAAAAAGTGATTCGTGAAAGCGGGCTCCCGATTTCTTTCGGACTGTCTGTCAATAAAACCGTTTCCAAAATGGCAACCAACGAATCCAAACCTAATGGTGAAATGCAAGTTGACGAAAAGCATGTTCAGTCTTTTATTCATCCGCTATCAATTCAGAAAATGCCTATGATTGGGAAAAAAACCTTTCAAGTTTTACGTTCTATGGGAGTTGCTGATATCGGAACGCTTTCTCGTATTCCCCCAGAAATGTTGATGAATTTGATGGGGAAAAGCGGTTTGCAACTTTGGAATAAGGCCAATGGAATTGACCTTTCTCCTGTTCGACAGTATTCCGAGCGGAAATCCATCGGAAGTGAACACACATTTGATGTGGATAGCATGGATATTTCCGGAATGCGGGATTTGCTTGCCGGCATGGTGGAAAAACTTGCGTATAAAATCCGTAAAGACGGGTGGGTAACTTCCGTTGTAACGGTTAAAATACGCTATGCTAATTTTGACACTCACAGCATGCAGCGAAAAATCGCTTATACCACCTTTGATCATGAATTAATCCGGGTTTCCCACGATTTGTTTGACACATTGTACTCTCGGAGAATGCGAATCCGATTGATTGGAGTGAAATTTAGTGGACTGGTAAGAGGCGTTCAGCAGTTGAGCTTGTTTGAGGACAGTTCCCGCATGGCTGAATTGTATCTGGCAATGGACAATATACGGAAACTGTACGGGAAAAAAGCCATCCGTAGGGCGCTGTCTTTTCATTAATAAAAACGGTCGTTCCTGATGTATTTGAATGCGCATACATATTATAGTTTACGTTACGGTACCATGAGCCCGGAACAATTGGTAAAAGGTGCAATTGCGCATGATATCGATCAGTTGGTGCTTACGGATATCAATAATAGTAGTGCAATGCCTGATTTTGTTCGTGTTGCCCGTGCTGAAGGGCTGAAACCAATTGGCGGAATCGATTTTCGAAATGGAGATATACAGCTTTTTATCGGCATTGCTCGAAATAAAGAAGGAATGCGGGAGCTGAATGAATATCTGACACAGCATCTGCTTGAAAAACGGAAATTTACAGAAACTCCCCTTTGTGAACATGCATTTATTGTATATCCTTTGGAGTCAGTGCCAAAAAAGTCCTTGCACAAGAATGAATACATTGGCGTGCGTCCGCATCAGGTGGCTTCACTTTTCACCTCTCCTTATCTTAAATTTCAGGATAAATTGGTCATCTTGCATTCGCCCACAATTGAAAGTCAAAATGATTATTCGATGCACTGTCATTTACGGGCGATTGATCATAATATCCTTTATTCCCGCTTAAAACCGGAGATGTGTGCACGCCATGAAGATAGGTTGGTAACAGCTGCTCAGTTGAGAAAACGCTTTCGCGGATACAATTTTATTGTGCGAAACACCTTGGATTTAATGGCGCAATGTCATCTGGATTATGAGCAGAAAACGTCTAAAAATAAAGCGGTGTTTTCAATTAGTGTTGAGGATGACCTTGCCCTTTTGCGAAAATTAGCAAACGACGGATTGGAATATCGTTATCGGAATGCCGGTGATACCATTCGTTCTCGTTTAAATCATGAGTTGAAAATTATTGCAAAAATGGGATTTGCTGCATATTTTCTGATTGCCTGGGATATTGTTCGATATTCCATGTCACGCGGATTTTATCATGTCGGGCGTGGGAGTGGAGCAAACAGTTTGGTGGCTTACTGTTTGAAAATTACAGATGTTGATCCCATTGAGCTGGATTTGTATTTCGAGCGATTTTTGAATCCGAAGCGTAGCTCGCCTCCCGATTTTGATATTGATTATTCCTGGAAAGAGCGTAATGAAGTGAGAGATTATGTCTTTAAGCGATATGGTACGCGGCATACGGCTTTGTTAGGAACGTTCAATACCTTTAAAACCCGCTCTGTTTTGCGTGAATTGGCAAAAGTTCAGGGCTTGACGAAAGCGGAAATTGATGCATTCACTTCCAATCCGCGGAAATATCGAAATGCAGATGAAATTCACCGTAAGATTGCCGATATGGCAGTCCGTTTGTCAAATTTCCCCAATTTGAGAAGTGTACATGCCGGCGGAATTCTGATCTCGGCAGAACCATTGACATATTATACCGCATTGGATTTGCCGCCTCTCGGATTTCCCGTTACACAGTGGGATATGTATGTGGCTGAAGATTTAGGATATGAAAAATTTGATATTCTGAGTCAACGCGGGATCGGCCATGTGAAAGAAGCTGCAGAAATTGTTTTGGAAACCCGGGGGAAGAAAATTGATGTGCATGATGTCAAGCGTTTTAAAGCGGATAAGTTGGTGCAAAAGCGTTTGTTCGAGGGGGAAACGATTGGCTGTTTTTATATTGAAAGTCCTGCAATGCGCGGTTTGTTGTCAAAATTACGATGCAGCGATTACACAACTTTGGTTGCAGCTAGCTCAATTATTCGTCCCGGTGTTGCTCGTTCAGGAATGATGAAGGAGTATATTCGTCGATTTCATCATCCCGATAAGTTTGAGTACTTGCATCCCGTGATGAAAGAACAGTTGGAGGAAACGTATGGAGTGATGGTGTATCAGGAAGATGTGTTAAAAGTTTGTCATCATTTTGCAGGCTTGGATCTTGCTGATGCGGATATTTTGCGACGTGCAATGAGCGGAAAATATCGTTCGAAAAAAGAATTCCAACAAATTGTACAACGTTTTTTTGACAATTGTAAACACAGGGGATATTCTGATTCATTGACCAAAGAAGTGTGGCGACAAATTGAATCTTTTGCCGGATATGCATTCTCAAAAGCACATTCTGCATCTTATGCTGTAGAGAGTTTTCAGAGTTTGTATCTTAAAACCTATTATCCGTTGGAGTTTATGGTGGCGGTAATTAATAATTTTGGCGGATTTTATGAATCATGGGTGTATTTCAACGAAGCAAGACGCCTGGGTGCTGAAATTATTCCGCCTTGTGTGAACCGAAGTCGCATGACATCCCGTCTGATTGATCAACAAATTATTGTTGGATTTGTGCATGTGCAGCATTTAGAGCAAAAATTTGCCAAACACATTCTTGCAGAGCGGAATGAACATGGTCAATTTCAAAACATTTTCGATTTTATGCAACGGGTACAAGCTGGTCCAGAACAAGTGAGTTTATTGATTCGGGTCGGGGCATTTGCGTTTACTCAGAAAACCAAAGCCGAATTGCTTTGGGAATTGTACGGAAATGTAAAACGAAAATCAAAACCTGTGGCGCAAACCAAAAGCTTGTTTGAACCTGCTCCGCGAAATTATGTATTGCCTGCATTGTCACATTCCCGTTTGGAAGATGCATGGGATGAAATTAGCCTGATTGGTTTCCCGATTGCACTTTCTTGGTTTGGTTTGTTGCAAAATCCGATAAAGTCAGATATGCATGCCGGTATGTTGACAAAACATATTGGGCGTGTTGTTGAAATTCCCGCTTTGTATGTTACCATAAAATATGTGAAAACAGTGAAGGGAGAAATTATGTATTTTGCTGCATGGGTTGATCAGAATGGAAATTATTTTGATTCGGTGCATTTTCCTGACAGCTTGAAATTACATCCCTTTAGGGGAAAAGGTGTGTATTTGCTTCGGGGAAAAGTGGTTGAGGAATTCGGACATCCGTCCATTGAAGTGCATGCCCTGCGAAAACTTGAAATTCAACAAGATCCGCGGGGAGGCATGGGCTAGGAGTCAGAGGTTGTTTTAGACATTGATAAACTTTTTGCTTTCAACTTATTTTAAAAACAGGCATGACTTTTGAATATTTGTGAATATTCGTACATTTGTCATATCATACCATCATTAGACGATTATGAAAAAAATTAGCGGATTATTTCTAATATTACAGCTCTGTGTCTTTGTATCATTTGCTCAACAGGAAAGTCCGACCATAAAAATTTCTGATGAGAAGATTATTCTTGATGGTCAAAAGTTTTATTTGCATAAAGTCCAACCCGGACAAACATTGTATTCCATTTCCAAAGCTTATCACGTTGAAACCAGAACATTGATGATTCATAATCCGGAATTGTCGGAAGGATTGAAAGCGGGTGCAACTTTGCGCATTCCAGTTGTTGAGATTAAACCTGATGAGGCTGAGCCGGATATCGATACAACACAGTTTCATAGTATTGAAATCCGACGAAAACACACCTTATACTCCTTGTCAAAACAGTATAATGTCACCATTCAGGAGATTTATGAGGCAAATCCGGGGCTTAAAGATCGTGGATTAAAGCGGAAAGATGTTATTCGCATCCCAAAGCACAGTTTTACCGTTGAAAAAATTGATTTTTCAGATCCTGTTTTGCAACGTGATAGTAATAAATACATTTATCATGAAGTGAAAGCAGGAGAAACATTGTATAGCTTGAGCCGCACATACAAACTAAGTCGTGATGAAATTACGGATTTAAATCCTGAATTACTTGAGCGGCACATGCGGATTGGTGAAGTGTTAAAAATTCCAAAATCTGAAGTGGCGTTTATTTTGACATTTCCAAAACCTGAAGATTCGCTTGCCGTGCGTGTAAAACCGGATCAAATTCCTGATTCAATCCCTGTTCCCGATTTTTTTGGACGCGACAGTTTGCAGGTTGGCGTAACTGACAGTGTACATATCGTACTCATGTTGCCATTTCATTCAAAAACTAGTATAGACCGAGCAAATTTATTGGATAAGCAAAATAAAAATCCGCAATATTACCCCTTATCTGAAATGATGGTGCAATTTTATGAAGGATTTTTGTTGGGGATTTCTGAACTTGATTTGCAAGGGAAAAATCTTAAATTGTCAGTTTTTGACACCGAATCAAATGCAGACCGGGTGCAAACTATTTTGAAGAATTTAGAAGATGTCCCCGATTTAATCATTGGTCCGGTTCGTTATGAAAATATGAAACTGAGCCTTGAGTACGGATTAAAACATGGAATTCCTGTGTTAGCTCCGGTTGGAGTTAATGATACCGATTTGTTTGCTTATCCAAACTTAATCAGCATTTATTCAAATCAAAGAATTCAAAATGATTTTATCGCTTCCTGGTTGTATCAGCGGGATGATCATGTTGTTATTGCTCATGATGGGACACTTAAATCACGGGAAATTGCCGAACAAATCCAAACGGATTTAATTGACTATTTTTCCTTGCGGTCCGTTGAAGATGAGTATAATGTTAAACTGTTTCAATACGACACAAAGAGTTTGTCTGGATTAAAAAGCGTATTGAGTGAACAGGATACCAACTTGGTTATTTCGGTGAGCGCTGACGAGGTGTTTATTACCTCATTAATCAATAAATTGTATCAGTGTAATAAACATCAGGTTCGCCTTCTCGGTGATCGAAGTTGGATGGAATTAGATGGAGTCGCTGCCGAGGAACTAAGGCAACTCAAAGTTTCCTACGTTTCACCAATGTACATTGATTATCAGGATAGTTTATCTCAAGTATTTGTTCGAGGTTTTCGGGAAGAATTCCTCGATGAGCCTAAGCGATATGCGTTTATGGGTTACGATGTTGCGCAATTAATTACCCCAGAAATCTATCTTTACGGAAAATCTTTCCCGGAAGAACTGTCAAAATCCCAGAATTTTTCAGGGATTTCAATGCAATGGAAATTTATTCGCAATCACAGTTCCCATCCACTTATTAATACTTCTCTAAAACTAATCGGATTGAATGAGTTCTACCAATTAACTCCTATTTTCGAGAATTTCTCAAAAAAAGTTTTGGATAAAAAATAAGTTTTGATATCTTTAAGCAATTGTTTTGGGTTTCTTAACAAAGTTTTAACAGACGGGAGGTAGGTATTCGGGGATTCCAGGCAACTTGTTTATGCAAAATACGTCTTTGGGGAAAGTGCGTATTTGCGTATTTATAGTTAGAAAGGATAGAAAGAAGCTTTTAGAAGCTTATCGCATTTTACAAAATATATTGTTATGAAAAAACCAATAAGGAATTGGATTGTCCTTTTCTTTAGTTTTTGGCTAATCGTTGGGAGTAATCAGCTTTCAGCCCAGTGTGCCGGGGGAGGCAATTTTGTCGCAAATTTAGGTATGTTGCCTACATTTCAAACGGTAAATGTTAATGCCGGTGATCGTTATACTTTCGATGGATATGCTTTCAATACTTATATTTTCTCTTTTTGTCAAGGAGGTGGGAATAACCTGATTGACACACAAATTGAAATTTGTGATCCAAACGGAAATATTGTGTATTCTTATAATGATGATCATTGCGGGTTAGGTTCTGAAATTACCTGGAACTGTACTGCAAATGGAACTTACAGTGTTGTTATTTATCAATATAATTGTAATGCAAGTGGAGCGGCAGCCGGTAATCTTGCATATCGCTCAGTAACACCGCCGAGTGAGCAAGATTGTCTTGGTGCAATTCCATTGTGTTTTGCAACTTATAATACCAGTTCATCTTATTCTGGAACAGGACATTATTTGAACGAAATTCAAACTGGTGGTGGATGCCCAAATAATTGTATGTTGGATGGAGAAAAAAATGATGTCTGGTACACGTTTACAGTACAGTCATCAGGGACTGTGTCTTTTACGATAACGCCAAACAGCTCTGCCGATGATTATGATTGGGCCGTCTATGATCTGACAAGTAATAGTTGTGTTGATATATTTAACAATCCTTCATTAATGGTTTCCTGCAATTGGTCTGCGACTTCGGGTAATACCGGTCCGAATGGATCCTCCGGAACAGATTGCGCAGGTGCAGGTGACGGTCCTTATAATGATGTGTTAAATGTTACAGCTGGTGAAACTTATGTTGTGAATGTTAGTAACTGGAGTGCAACACAAAGTGGTTATTCAATAACTTTTGGTGGATCGGCGCAAATAATTGATAATACAGGTCCATATCTTGAGGAAATCCTCTATGATCCTTACTGTGGTGCAAATCGCCTTACAATTCGTTTTTCAGAGAGAGTTTGGTGTACAAGTGTTCAGCCGGAAGATTTTGTAATAACCGGGCCTGAAGGTGTCTATGATATCTCAGATGTATGGAGCGAAATCTGTATTGCCGGGGCAGGTTCAAGCTATTCCGATACCTATTATGATGATATTTTTACACTGGAACTTGATGACTTGCTTATGCACGATGGGGCATACACATTAACGGTAAATGAAGGAGGAGTTGATGATATTTGTTCAAATTTCACGGAGGAAAGTTCTTTGTATTTTACCATTGACGGAATCCAATCGACTGGATCGGTAATTACTGATATTGATTGTTATGGTGATACCGATGGATCTGCAACAGTAAATGTAACCGGTGGAACACCGCCTTATACTTATATTTGGTCGAATGGAGAGACAACACAAACTGCGGTGAATTTGCCCGGGAGTTATTCCGGGGTTACGGTTGCAGACAGTTATGGAACATGTCAGGATACGGTGGTTGTTGAGCTCAGCGATCCTGATCCTATACTCGTAAATGCAGGTTCGGATATTACTTTGTGTGCCGGAGGATCGGTGAGCTTGGGGGGTAGCCCCACAGCCTCAAATGGAACCGCACCATATACATATTCATGGTCGCCAACAAGCGGCTTGGATGATCCAACAAATGCGAACCCTACGGCAAATGCAACGGTAACTACAAGTTATATTATTACGGTTACAGATGCTAATGCGTGTGAAAATTCCGATACGGTGATTGTTACAATGGATCCGCCTATCCTTATTGATTTTACAAGCACAGATGCACTTTGTCATGGAGAAGCCAGTGGAGAGGCTGTCTGCAATGTCAGCGGAGGAACTGCTCCGTTTACTTATGCATGGAGTGGTGGATTGGGAACAGATTCTACTGCTACCGGAATGCTGCCAAATGTTGAATACACTGTAACTGTGACAGATGGTATTAGTTGTCAGGAAGTTGCAACGGTACAGGTTGGTGATCCTCCTGCGCTTGCAATTGATTTTGATATTACTGATTCAGAATGTGGACTGGACGATGGCGCTGTAACTGCCAATGTGAGTGGTGGTACTTTGCCTTATGCTTATGCTTGGGATATTGCTGTAAATAATGCAAGCATTATTAATCTAGCGCCCGGTGATTACATAATTACTGTTACTGACGACCACGCCTGCACCATTGAAGCAACTGCAAGTGTTAATCATTATGGGAATAATGATGTAAATATTGTTCAAACGCAGGAAGTCTTGTGTTATGGTGAGTTAACGGCTGTACTTGAGGCTGAAATGACTGATGGAACTGCTCCGTTTACATATAGTTGGGCAGGCTCGTCATCAACTAGCGGTGTCGCAAGTAATTTAGGCGCAGGTGAATATTTGGTTACTATTACTGATCAGTATGGCTGTCCGGGTTCTGCTTCACATGAAGTAACTCAGCCACCTTTATTGGGATTAAACCTATTAACCGAAGATGTACTTTGTTTGGGTGGTAATAGTGGTATTGCTGAGGCTGTTGTCAATGGAGGTGTAGAGCCTTATAGTTTGTTATGGTCAAACGGGGTAAGTGGATATATACTGAATAATTTAGCTCCTGGTTCGTATTCAGTAACTGTAACTGATGCCAATTTATGTACAAGTATGGCTTCAACAGTAATTAGTGAGCCTTCGGATCAAGTGCGTGTGTATGTGTCAACAAGTCCGGCGCTTTGTGCCGGTCAATCCGGCGGGTCTGCAACAGCAACAGCAATGGGTGGTGTCAGTCCTTATCAGTATGTTTGGTTTCAGTCAGGTGATGCACTTACAAGCGGCTCAACAATTAGTAGTTTAGTTACAGGTGCTTATTCGGTGCGTGTTGAAGATGATCATGGATGTATGGATGAAACCAGTTTTTCAATTTCAGAACCTGCACCTTTAACAGTTGAATCAGCGGTTCAAGCGGCTAGTTGTTTGGGATATGAAGATGGACAAGCCGCAATTTCTGTTATTGGAGGAAACACACCATATCGATTTAGTTGGTCTAACGGAGATACGGTTGCAGCTGTCGCTGATTTGGCTACCGGAAATTATTATCTTACCATTACCGATGCTAATGGCTGCGTGGAAATGTTGGGTGTTTTTGTCCCTGAAAATCCCAGATTATGTCTGAGGATACCAAATGCATTTACGCCCAATGGTGATGGCGTGAATGATACATGGGAAATTGAATACATTGATAATTATCCTAGAGCCCATATTATGATTTTTAATCGTTGGGGACAAAAATTGTATGATGCACAAAGCACGGAAGAGCCATGGGATGGCACCTATGATGGGCAAAAAGTCCCGACTGGTTCATATACTTATATTGTTGATTTGCACAATGAAATTGAACCCTTTACCGGTGTGGTTTCTGTTGTTCATTAGGTAATCACTTGAAAATTTGCTGCAGTTTTTGTAGTCAAGTTATGCTTTAGGGGTATCAGAATTTTGCAATTCTGTTCATGTTATACCAATTGTGTTTCCAAATGATTGACAAAGAAATTTTGAAACTACCAATTCTTATTCACAATCGGTATTAAAACTATTGTTGAGTCTGTTTTCTAGGAACTTTGCCTTTATAGTTTTTATAATATTCCTGCCAGTCGCCTTCTTTGTATTCATCTGTTGCAACAAAGTGAAAATATGGCTCCATAATTTGGGGAATAAAATATCCCTGCATGGGTGAAATCAACTCGTTTTTTTCGTTTAAAAAAACGATGGAAGGAAATACAACATTATTCTGTAACAAACTAAAAACAAATTGATGCGGATAGCCAACGCCACGCTGTTCATTTACAAAGGTTTGATCAAAGATTTCAATGGTATCTGTGCTTGCAGCCTGAAATCTTACAGGGTAAAATGCTTCGTTTACATAATCGGCAATATGTGGATTTGTAAAACTGATATCTTCAATAAGGATAGAAGAGACTCGTTGGTAATAATCACTGACAAATAATATCAATAATTTTTTCGGATTTTCTTTTTGTTTTTCAAGGGCTTCATCTAAACTTAACCATTTTACATTTCCGCTCATATCTAAATTTGGTGCTTCTTCATCTCGGAAAACAAAATTAAATGCTTCTGAAAAGGCTTCGAAATTTGTTGTGCGATGAATGTGTTCCGCAAAAAATATGAGAATGGGTTCAATTTTCTTTGCATCCATAAAGCCGGCGGTTTTACTTACTTGCCCGTTCGGATCAATATAAACCATGGATGGATATGACGCTCGATTGTCGAGTAGCTCGAGTGCTAAATCGTGAGTTGCACGTCTTCCGGTTTGACTGTTCACATAATCTTTCCCTTTATATTGTATGGTGTCTTGAGTTTCAGCATCAAATTTTACGGGATAAAAATATGTGCTAATGTAATTTGCAATTTCAGGATTTGCAAAAGTCTCTGAGTCGAGTTTTTTACACCAACCACACCAGTCTGTGTACATGTCGATAAAAATTGGTTTTGGCAGTTCTTTTTGTTTTTCTACTGCAGTTTCAAAATCTAACCACTTAATAAGGCTTTCTTTTTTCTCTGTTTCTTGTGCTTGCAAGCTTAATGTCATGAGTACTAAGCTTAGAATTACCAATACGTGTTTTTTAATCATAATTTCAATTTTATATCTGTGTAAACAATTTGAGTGCCAAAATTTCCCTTTCATCAAGTCAACTAAAAAATCATTAATTTGTTTAGTTTTAATTGCATGAAAAAATTGTACCTTTATGCTTTGTTCAATTAATTATGTGAAATCAAAAATACAATAAAATGAGTGAAATTTTAAATTTAACACCGAAAGCTGTCTGGAAACATTTTTATTCTTTGACACAAATACCGCGTCCGAGTAAAAAAGAGGGCAAAGCAATTGATTTTGTTGAGAAATTCGGGAAAGACCTTGGTTTAGAAACCATTCGTGATGAGGTAGGGAATGTAATGATTCGCAAACCTGCAACTTCCGGTATGGAAAATCGCAAAGGCGTTGTTTTGCAGGGGCATGTTGATATGGTTCCGCAGAAGAATTCTGACACTAATCATGATTTTGAAACAGATCCTATTGAGGCGTTTATTGATGGTGATTGGGTAACCGCAAAAGGAACAACTTTGGGTGCTGATAATGGAATGGGTGTAGCTGCTGCTATGGCTGTTTTGGAAGCCGATGACCTTGAGCATCCTATGGTGGAAGCTTTGTTTACTATGGATGAAGAAACCGGGATGACCGGAGCAAATGCATTGAAACCAAATATCCTTAAAGGCGATATTTTGATAAATATGGATTCTGAGGACGAAGGCGAACTTTATGTCGGATGTGCCGGAGGGATAGATATTAATGTTGAGCATAAATTTGCCACAGAAAATAATTCCATGGATAAAGCTTTCAATATCCACATTAAAGGATTAAAAGGTGGACATTCTGGTATGGATATTAATATTGGACGTGCCAATGCGAATAAATTATTGTTCCGTGCCATGAAAGCTGCCGGAGCGGTTTCTGATATACGTATTGCATCGGTTGCCGGTGGTGATTTGAGAAATGCAATTCCGAGAGAATCTGTTGCAATTGTTGCTGTTTCTGCTGATAAAGCCGATGCACTTAAATCAAGTGTTGAGGATGCAGTTGCTAAATTTCGTGATGAATATAAAGCAGCTGAAGATGGTATTGCTGTAGATATTACAGAAGCAGAGAAGCCTGCAACTGTACTTTCAGATACTGATCACAAAGCACTTGTTGATGCTGTTCTGGAAACAGTCCACGGTGTTGTGAAAATGAGTGAAAGTATGGAAGGATTGGTTGAAACCTCAAACAACTTGGCAATTGTTAAATTAACTGATGGTAATTTAGACGTGAATTGTTTAACTCGCTCAGCGGATGATGATGCGAAAATGGTGTTTGCCAATAAAATGAAAGCAATTTGGGATAATCTTGGTTGTGAAGTGAAATTAGAAGGCGAGTATCCGGGTTGGAAACCAAATATGGATTCTGAGATTTTGAAAACTATGCAGGGAACGTATGAAAATCTGTATAACATAATTCCTGAAATTAAGGCAATACATGCCGGATTGGAATGTGGTATTCTCGGAGCTGCTTATCCGAATTGGGATATGATTTCTTTCGGCCCAACAATTCGTTACCCACACTCACCCGATGAAAAAGTGAATATTGAAAGCGTTGACAAATTCTGGAAATGGTTAGTGGAAACATTGAAAAATGTACCGACGAAATAGTTTGAATTTGAAAACTGATAAAAAGCTCATCGAAAGGTGGGCTTTTTTATTGGTATGATTTAGCAGAATCTTGCGCCCTGACGGAGGTCGGCAGCCCGTGAACTGTGATGCGTTGCTGTTGTAGCGGCAGCTTAGCGACCGGAGGAAGCTCAAGTATGCCGCTTGTGCAACAGCCGCAGAGCAGTTTGCGGCTATAGACCGTAGGCAGATAAGGCGCCCAAAAAACGATATTAATCAAACATTTCTGGTTTTGGACGAGTGATAATTAAGGCAATTACGCAGATAAGTGCATAAATGAGATGAAAATAATGATAAATGAGGAGTATGGCGGTAATAGAATAGAGTCCAGTACCGTTAATCAACGCCCATAATATAATGTTAGCCGATCTTATTTCTCCATATCGCGTAGTTTTTGAGGCATTAGGAGAAATTTTATTTATTTTATATTTTCTTATATATAATCCTGCAGGAATAAAGAGCAACATTGTTGTGTTAACAATAAGAAAAATGTCATCATAGGGTTGATTTGGAAATTGAAAGTCATTTAATAAGGCAACTGTAAATCCAAAAAAAATCATGCCTAATAAAAGTGAAAAATGGATAATTCTGGTTGATTTATAAATTTCCTGTTTCATGACTTTATTTTTTTATTCCTGTGTAAATGCTTGAAATACCAAGGCTAAGCAGTTGTGTTTTTTCTGTAGAAAATCCATTTTCGTCAAGCTGTTTTTCAACTTCAATGGTTTTTGAAAATTCTTTGATGGATGCAGAAAGGTATTGATATGCGGCTTTATCTTTGGAGATGATTCTTCCCCAGAGTGGAATAAATCCTTTTAAATAAAGCTTATAAAATAATCGTACAATCGCATTTTTCGGCATGGAGAATTCTAATAAGCGGGCTTTGCCCCCGGGTTTTAGTACTCTGTGTATTTCTGAAAATGATTGATTTAGGTTTTTGAAATTACGGATGCCAAAAACAACCGTAATCAGATCGAATTGATTATCGCTATAGGGAATTTTTTCGCAAAAGCCTTCTTTAAGATCCGCTTGTATGTTGGCTTTCTCAAGTTTTATTTTTGCTTGTTCAAGCATCCCTGATGATGGGTCCAGGCCTGCAAGCGATTGAATTCCGGCTTTATGAAACGCAATGAGCATATCACCGGTTCCGGTTGCAATGTCAAGGGTTTTTTCCGGTTTATCGGTTTTGGAAAGTTTAATGAGTTTTTTTCTCCATCTTTTATCGATACCGAAGGAGAGAAAGTGATTCAGAAAATCATAGCGTAAAGCGATACGGTTGAACATTTGCTCAACCGTATCGTTTGTATCTTTTGATAAATGCTTGCCTTTCACTATGCTTCCATTTTATTTTGGAGTGCTTGCATAAATTTGTTTTTCGCATCGCGAACAAATCCGTACGAAATATCGTCAACGCGTAATTCGCCTTTTGTTACATGGCCTAATACAGAGAATGGGAAATTAAATTTGATCATTAAATCGATAAATTCTTGTTCCGCATCCATGTCAACCGAAACGACAGCACGACCTTGTGCTTCGCCAAAGAGAAATGCATCTTCGCGAACTTCTGCATCGGATGTAATATCAAATCCCAGCTCATTTTCAAGACAGGATTCCAGTAAATTCAGATATAATCCACCGTCGGAAATATCATGCATGGATTCGACCAGTTTTACTTTAGCAAGTAATTGCAACATTTTATTGAGTTGCAACTCAAAGTCGATATCAAAAAATGGCGGTGGTGTGTTTTTGATTTTATGATAGCTGTATAGATATTCAGAGCTGTTGATGTCATTTTTTGATCGTCCGAGAAGCATAATCACATCGCCTTTTTTCTTAAACGACAATCCGGTTTTTCTTGATTTATCTTCGAGAATACCGAGCATGCCAATCGTGGGAGTCGGGAAAACCGGTTCTGTTTTTCCGTTGATGGTTGTTTGATTATAAAAACTCACATTTCCGCCGGTTACCGGGGTGTCAAACTTGCGGCATGCTTCGCCCATTCCCTCAATTGCTCCGACAAATTGCCAGAAAGCCTCAGGATTATATGGTGATCCGAAGTTCAAACAGTTTGTAATTGCAACTGGTTTTGCACCCGTACAAGCTACGTTTCTTGCTGCTTCAGTGACAGCAATCATGGTTCCGATTTTTGGATCAGCTTTCACATAGCGGCTATTACAATCAACAGTAAGTGCAAGTGCAGTATTGGTATTTTTAATATTAACAAGTCCGGCGTCAGCAGCCATGTTAGTTGTCATGTTGTTGGTACGCACCATGGTGTCATATTGCTCGGAAACCCAATTTTTAGATGCCAGATTTGGGTGTGTGATAAGAAAATCTACGATTTCTTTCAGATTTTCTGGTTGGGGGACATCCTCGATTTTGAATTTTTTGCTTTCTGCGTAATATGCAGGTTCTGTGTACTCTCTTTCGTAAATCGGAGCACCACCGCCAAGTACGAGTGTCGATGCAGGCACTTGCGCAATTTCTTCACCTTTGTAGTGGAAATAGAGTTTGTCTTCGTCAATTACTTCGCCAATTTGTACGCAATGGATATCCCATTTATCAAATACTTTTTGAGCATCGGCTTCTTTTCCTTTTTCAACAACAACAAGCATGCGTTCTTGTGATTCTGAGAGGAGAATTTCCCAGGCTTCCATGTTTTTTTGTCTCAGCGGGACTTTATCCAGATTAATGCGCATTCCAGCGTTTCCTTTTTCAGACATTTCGCTGGTTGAGCAGATAATTCCTGCCGCTCCCATGTCTTGCATTCCAACGACTACACCTGTTTCGATGAGTTCGAGTGTGGCTTCGAGCAGGAGTTTTTCCTGGAATGGGTCTCCAACCTGAATGGATGGAATGTCATTGGCAGAGTCTTCAGTGATATCAGCAGAGGCAAAAGTTGCTCCATGAATTCCGTCTTTTCCGGTTGATGAGCCGACAATAAATACCGGATTTCCGGCTCCTTCGGCAATGGCAGAAACCATTTTTCCTTTTTCCATAATCCCAACAGACATTGCATTCACTAATGGATTTGAATTATAGGATTCATCAAAAAAGACTTCTCCGCCAAGGACAGGAACTCCAAACGCATTTCCATAGTCGCCAATTCCTTTGACAACTCCTTTGGCAATCCATTTTGTATGATCTCTGTCAATTGCACCAAATCGGAGAGAGTTTAGTTGCGCAATCGGACGAGCGCCCATTGTAAAAATGTCCCGGTTAATACCGCCGACACCGGTAGCTGCACCCTGATAGGGTTCAACGGCACAAGGGTGATTGTGAGATTCGATTTTAAATGCACATGCTAAATTGTTCCCAATATCAACGAGACCGGCATTTTCCTCACCGGCACCGGTTAACAATACACCACCGTCACGCGGCAAGGTTTTTAACCACTTTATGGAGTTTTTGTAACTTGCATGTTCTGACCACATTACGGAATAAATGCTGAGTTCCGTGAAGTTTGGCATGCGCCCCATGTATTTTTGTATGAGTTCAAATTCTTCTTCGTTAATGCCTAATTCTTTGGCAGTCTTAATGTTGACTTCAGGATATTTCATGTTATTTTTATTTTGCATTGCAAAACAAAGATAAAATAAATCAGGGAGAGATAGCAATATCCATAAAATTCTTATTCAAAAATTTTATTAAGCGTGTAATTTCTTGACTTAGTAAGGATAACTCATTTGAGTAAGGGCTGAAACTTTTTGTGGACTGAATTGAAATAGGAGATTTTGGTTTTTTGTGATTAGTGTTTTTGAAACCCGCTAACAGTAGGGTGAAAGCCGTTATTAACCGTTACTGTCTTGCTATCAGCGGCCTGTGGCGATATTTATTCCTGAAACTCTGTGATAATGGGGCAAAAGCGGTTTTTGTCGATTAATTTCTTGTTATTCTGACCTTTGTGATTATGTCAATTTTGGCAAGCTAAAGAAAAAGCTGCTGCCTTTACCCATTTCGCTTTCAACCCAGATTTCGCCATTATGCTGTTGGATAAATTCTTTGCAGATAATAAGACCTAGCCCTGTTCCGGTTTCGTTATTGGTTCCTTTTCGGCTTGAATTTTCATCAAGACGGAAAAGTTTATTCATGGTTTTTTCATCCATTCCGATACCGTTATCGCGGACTTCAATTTGTGTGTAATTTAGATCGCTTGTTGCATTTAATTGAATTTCGCCCCCGGGATTCGTAAATTTCAACGCATTTGAAATTAAGTTTCGAATTATCGTTTTAAGCATATTCGCATCAGCATTGACCTTAAGTTTTTTGTCTATATTACATTTTACACGGATTTTTTTATCATGGATAATATTGCTTAGTAAGTTTATGTTTTCCTGTATAATATCACATAAGTTGTAAGTGTCGGGTGAAAACTTAATGCTGCTGCTTTGTGTTTGTGACCATTCAAGCAAGCTGCTTAATAAGTCGAATCCTTGTTTTGCAGATTTGTACAGTAGTTGATAGTATTGTTTTAACTCCTCTGGTTTTGCGGTGTCGCTTTCTTCAATAAGCAATTCGGCAAAGCCCAGTAATCCGGTAAACGGACTTTTTAAATCGTGTGCAATAATTGAGAAAAATTTGTCTTTTGTTGCATTGAGTTGCTGAAGGGTTTCTTTTTGTTTTTTAAGTGTGAGATGTGTTTTTACTCTAGCACTGAGTTCTGCTCCTTTGAATGGTTTTGAAACATAGTCAACCCCTCCGGCTTCAAAAGCCTGAGTAATACTTTCAATGTCATTTTTTGCTGTCAGAAAAATGATTGGGAGATTTTTGAACTGTGGATCTGATTTCAGGCGACGACAAACTTCAATTCCATCCATGCCTGGCATCATGATATCGAGAAGAATCAAATCAAAATCATGCTTATAACATAAATCCAATGCATTTTCTCCATTCTGTGCGAAGCTAATGTTGTATCCAGCGGGTTGCAATGTGTTGGCAACAACCTGAATGTTTTTAGGGAGATCGTCAACAATTAAAATTTTATGGCTTTCCTCGTTCATGTTTCCTGTGTTTAATATGCTATAACGTTATTTGAAATCACTTAATTGCAATGTCGGTAAAACCGGGATAAGATTTCCTGAATACTTTCAATATCGAAATTTTTGCTAGCTGATTGCAATGCATCAGCAGCTTTTACAAAGGCTGCAATATTGTTTTTATTCCCTACTGCTTTTATCTGCTCTGCGAGTTTCTGGATATCGTTAATGTTGCCGGAATTTTTTGTTTCTATCAGCGATTTGCATAAATGTGTTTTGATGAGTTCTTTATGCTCATCGCAAATGTTTGCTGCGATCAGTCCATTTTCTTCGGGCTTGTGATGAGCCGACTTTATGTGTTCTCTGGGTTTAATGTATTTTGTTAGTTCATTAATAATTTGGGAACGTGAAACGGGTTTATCCAGAAATCCATCGAAACCTGAAGCTTTGATGTCTTTGTCTTCAAAATGCATAGAGGATGCTGTAACGGCAATGATTGGGGTGTCTTTTCTGGATGGTATTTGTTTAATTTCTTTTGTGGCATCAAGTCCGTTCATGATTGGCATACGTAAATCCATTAGTATGATGTCCGGTTTTTGTTGTCTCACTATTTCAACGGCTTCCGCTCCGTTTTCTGCTTCCAGAATTGTTAAATTTAGTTCGGCAAGGTAGGAGTTCAATAAAAATCGGTTGCTAGGCACATCATCAACAATGAGTACAATTTCTTGATTAAAGCGATACTCCTGATTTTGTGAAAATTCAGGGATGTTTTCGGTGTATTGTTCTGATGATGTCATTAAATTATCAAAAATCACACTGAAAGTTGAGCCTTCGCCAAGTTTTGAATCCAGCTCAATTTTTCCGCCTTGGATTTCAATGAGGCGCTTTGTAATGGATAAGCCTAAACCTGTTCCTCCGTATTTGCGGGTGTTGTGATTTTCCTGCTGTCTGAACGCTTCAAATATCGCATATTGATTTTTTGGATCAATTCCAATACCAGAATCCTGCACTCGAATAATTAGTTTTATACTTCCGTCAGGATTATTTTTTGCTTTTTCTGCAATGATTTTTATAAATCCTTCCTCAGTAAATTTAACAGCATTGCCTAACAGATTTAATAAAATTTGTCGTAGGCGGAGTTCATCAATAATTATTTGATTTGGTAAGTTTGGATCAATATCTAATACAAGTGAAAGATTTTTTTGTTGAATTTTTAATGAAAAGATTTGAGTAATATCCTGAATTGTCTGCTTTAAGTTGACAGTCTCTGTTTGGATTTTCATTTGCCCGGCTTCAATTTTGGATAAGTCCAGAATGTCATTTATGAGATTGAGCAATGTTTTACTACTTGCCTGAATGGATTCAAGATATGTTTTGTGTTCTTTATTATCAATTTTGTTAGCCAAAATTTCTGAAAATCCAATTACAGCATTCATTGGTGTGCGTATTTCATGGCTCATGTTTGCCAAAAAATCGGATTTTGCTTTATTTGCCATTTCGGCATTTTGTTTCGCTTCTATGAGTTCTGCTGTTGCAAGTTTTTCCTGAGTAATGTCTTCTTTTATCCCGATGTAATGCAAGATATTTCCTTTCTCATCAGTTACCGAAGATATTAACGCGCTTTCGTAATATGTTTCTCCGTTTTTCCGTTTATTATGGAATTCCCCTTTCCATGATTTCCCTTCTGTGATAGTATCCCAGAGGTTTTTGTAAAATGATTTTGGATGTTTTCCTGAGGATAATATTCGTGGATTTTGTCCTAAGACCTCCTCTTTTGAATACCCGGTAGTTTCAAAAAATTCCTTATTAACATATTCGATGTCACCATTAATGTCAGTAATAACAATAGATGCAGATGCATATTCAACGGCTTTAGACAGCGTTTTAAGCTGGTTCTCAGCATATTTGCGTTCAGATATATTTCTCACAATGCCGAGTGCATGCCATTCTCCTTTTATTTTAAGCGATGAGAGCGATAATTCGATGTCTATTGGTATTCCTCCTTTTTGATAGGCCTTTAATTCAATGTTTTTACCTATAGCATTGCCAGTTCCTGTGTTGGCAAATTGAATTTTGTTTGCTTCGTACTTTTGACCATCATCTTTTGAGGGAAGTAATTTGTGAAGATCATTTCCTGTCATTTCGGAGCGGGAGTAACCAAAAATGGTTTGTGCTGCCGGATTCCAATAATTTACCTTCCCGGTGCTGTCAATTAGTATGATGCCATCCATTGCACCACTTGTGATTTTCTTGAACATTTCCTCACTCTCACGGAGATTATCACCAATAATTTTTCTTTCATAGGTATTAGCAATGATATGACTAATGGTTTGGAGAAATTCAAAATCATCTTCGGACCAATTTCGATTTGTTATGTTTTCGTCAAAACCTATAAAACCAGAGAATTTTTTAAAAATGAATAGTGGGTAAACCATCATCGCCTTTATACCCTGTGGCTCAAGTTCTTTTCTTAGTTCAGGGGCTAATTTGTTAATATTATCAGTGTAAATTGGTGAATTCGCAGCAAGGTTTTGTTTCCATTCGGGATTTTTGTTATAGGAAATGTTTTGCAAATTATTTATTTGTTTTTCAATTCCTTTGTTGCACCATTCAAATACATTTGAATAGCTGCTGTTATCTTCAGCGTTTCTGAAAACATAAACCCGACTCACGTCCATAAATTCCCCAATTGTTTCGAGGCTTTTATTGATGTTTTTGTTAAAATCCTTGAGCTCGCTTAATTCAAATGCAATGCTAGATAAGGTTTTTTGTCTGCTAAGGTTTCTCTGAATATTAAGTTCTTGTTCTTTAATTTCAGTAATATCATCAACAATGACCATAACATGAGGAGTGCCTTGATAATCAATTTGCTGAAAAACAAAATCAATCCATAAAGATTTCCCGTAACTTGTTGTCATATATCGGCTTGCATGGACTCTTTCTTTACTTCCCAGTGCTTGGTCAAAATATTCAGTCAAATTGTTCTTTTTCCAACTCTGTATTGTGTAAACATTGTTGTCAATTACTTCTTTTTCTGTTTTTGCCCCAACAATTTTGATTGCCGCATTATTGACAAGAATGCATTTTCCGCGTGTACGATACACTAAAATGCCAATTGGGGAAGTTTCAATAAGTAATTTATTAAAGTGCATAGCATTTTTAAGCTTCATTTCAGCATGATATTCCTCACTAATATCCCGTGCGGTGCAAATAACAAAGCTTGCCTCCCCATTCGGTTCAATCATAGGTGTTTTTGTGACTTTCAGAAATCGTTTTGCCCCATCACTTCGCTCATTCCATTCATTCAGTTGTAGTGTCCGTTTTTCTGAAAAGCAGATTTGATTGCTTTTGATATAGGCTTCTGCCTTTTCTTGATTAAAAAGCGAAGTGATTTTTTTATGTCCAATTTCATACCTTTCCTTTCCTAAGAAATTTGCATGTGCTTTATTTACGCTGCCATAAGTTTCGGCATCTTTTAGATACCATATCTGAATATCAACATGCTCTGTTAGCATTAATAACTCCTTGGTTTTTTGTTGAATTTGCTGTTTAGCAAGCACCTGTGCGGTGATATTGTTACTTACAAGCAATAATTGATTTTGGTTCGTTTCCGGATTCTTAATCGGGGCTTTTGAAACTTCAAAGTATAATTTCTCGGTTTCAGTTTCATGACTGATATTGTAATAAACGGGCACCCCTTCCCTGATAATACTTTTATCATTCTTACTTAGTTCGTCAGCCCATGATTTCTCAATGAATTCGTCATCATGTTTGCCCAAGATATCTTTCGGTTCTAAATTGTAGAAATCTGCAAAACGGGTATTAACATTTGTATATTTCCCGGACTCATCTTTCACCGCGATCATGCTTGGAATCGTGTCAAAAAGCTTATGTAAAAATTTCTGTTGTTTTTCAATCTCTATTTCGGCGAGTTTTCGATGGCTCATATCCATGGTTACTCCAAATGCAAAAATTCGTCCTTCATCATCAACCTCTGTACTTTCCTGCGTAAAAAGCCATGCGACTTCTCCGTTTTTTTTAATAATCCGATATTCAAATTCTGATTTTTCACCGGGTTGCATTCCCTTTTGGACATTTTCCAAGGTTTTTTCTTTGTCATCCGGATGTATATGGCTAAGGTATTTATATAAATCGTGATTAAGGCTCTCTCCTTCATAACCAAGCAATTTATCAGCAACTTTACTGATAAAACTATTGATGAATTTGCCGTCTTTGCTGATTTCAGTTTTCCAAATAATGCTTCTTACATTATTTGTGGCATGTTCATAATCTTTCAGTGTTTCTTTCAGTTTTCGCTCTGTTGCTTTTTGTTCAGAAATGTCAATAACAATGCCTGTCATGCGTTTGGGCTTTCCCCCAATAGTGTATTCACATACCGTGCCCCGATCAAAAAACCATGCGTATTTCCCATCTGCTCGCTTTATTCTATAATCGACCTGATATAAATCGGTTTTCATCGTAATACATGCTTTCATGCTTTCCATTACTGGCTCATAATCGTCAGGATGAATTAGATCAGTCCATTTTGAGTAATGTTTATTTTTATAATCAGCAGGATTATAACCCAGCATATGCGCTTTATTGTCACCGGCAGTCACGTTTCCTTCAATCATATCAAATTCATACCAAGCCAACCGTGCGGTATTCATCGCCATATTAAGGCGAAGTGTTAGCTGATGAAGCTTAGAGAGATTGTTTATTACAACCAAAATATAGGTCGATTCAGGACTTTTAATATAATCAGCAGAAAAGCTACAGTAAAGTTTCTCTGCATTTTTGGTGAGGATTGTTATATCCAAGTTTCTAACGCTGCCATTTGCTCTGATTTTTTGCTTTATTTCCTCTAGTGTTTCCGGCGATTCAATCAAGTCTGTAGCACAAATTCCTTTATTAATAAATTCCTCTCTTGTATAACCGATTGTTTTAATAAAGCTCTCATTTAAATCAACGGCATGTCCTTCCAGAGTTGTAATTGCCATCAAAGCAGGATTTGCATGAAAGGCTTTTGTAAACTTTTCGTCAGAAAAATATTGAGCTGATTCTTGCTTCTTAATTTTACGGATGTTTAGCATGACAATAGAATCCGACAAGTCTATTAATGAAATCTGAAAAGTCGAATCCTGATTTTCGTTTGTAATTTCAATATTGGAGTCTTTCTTGTCACTATATACTGAGATTAGCTTTTCCTGCCAATTTATCTTAGATGAAAGTTCGGTATTGAGCGTGTGAATGATATCAATCTTAGTTTCATCTTCTATCTTAAGCAGTCGCTTTGCCTTCTGATTATATTCAATAAGCGTTATTGTGTGTCCAGTGTTAGTTTGTTTAAGACGTATTTTTAAAAATATATCCAGTAAACTGTCCTTTATCTTTTGCAATTCAAAATTTTGAATCTTATCGGATTGTGTTTTCATAGATTTGGTGTTGAGCTTTTTGTAAAAATAGTGAAAAGATAAAAATACAGTTTTTTTTGATTGTAACATAAGTAAAAACACCGATTTAATAAGATTAAGCTTGCTGAAGGATAATGATTTTCCATAAATCTCTTTTGTGCCCGAATATTATTCCCTCACACGATTATTTGCCTGTTTGGGTGAAGTTTTGTGTTGGGAAGAAGTTTTTTTTGACTACGATCTGTAATGATTGCTTTTGCGACATTTTTAGCGTTTCATATTCCTCAAGATACACAAGTTGCCAATCTTGCGTATGACCCGTAAATCCTTTGTGTTTTTCGTTATGTTTTATCACTCGCTGCCCCAGATTTCCAGAGGATCCGATGTAATATCTATCTCTGGTTTTAGAAAAAAGGATGTAAGCGTAAAACATTAGCAATTGGATTAAATAAAAAAACCTCAGCAAAACTGAGGTTTTTTAG
>JAQIBY010000007.1 GCA_027858835.1 Bacteroidales bacterium
GAAATTTCTGAAGATCGATTGATTTTAACTCGTTATGAGATGTTGGATGAGTCAACCGACGGAGCTTACCTGAGGCGAGAATTCGTAAGCCTTGATTAATGGCGAAAACCCGAACAGTATTTCTCTGTTCTGAATGTGGTTATGAATCGCCCAAATGGGTTGGGCAGTGTCCTTCATGCCATGCATGGAATAGTTTTAAAGAATTTCAGCATAATACTTCAAAAAAGTCCAGCGTTAGGCAGATAGCATCAGAAACTCCTGCAAAAGCGATTTCTATTCAAGAAATCAATGCAACAGAAACAAAGCGTTTGATTTTCCCATTTTCTGAAGTGAATCGTGTTTTTGGTGCAGGATTAGTTCCCGGTACTGTAGCACTAATTGCTGGCGAACCCGGCATTGGAAAATCGACGCTACTTTTGCAATTGTTATTGCAAACGCAAAATATCAAATCCTTATATTGCTCAGGGGAAGAAAGTTTGCAGCAAGTAAAACTACGTGCTGATCGAATTGGAAGCAATCAGTCAACTTGCCTCTTTACGGATGAAACCGATGTTGACAAACTTATTCATTTAGCAAAAGAAACAGAGGCGCAGGTTGTTGTTGTGGACTCCATTCAAACGGCGTTTTGTGATGAACTTGACTCAGTCGCCGGAAGTATTACCCAAATCAGGGATTCGGCAGCCCGGATTATACGCTATGCGAAATCGAATCAAGTGGCATTTTTACTCGTTGGACACATCACAAAATCCGGAAATATTGCGGGCCCCATGATTCTTGAACACATGGTCGATGTTGTATTGCAATTTGAAGGAGACCAAAATAATTTTTACCGAATTTTGCGGGCCAGAAAAAACCGGTTTGGAAGTACACAGGAAATTGGTGTGTTTGAAATGAAACAAGAGGGTTTGAGGGAAGTTGCAAATCCTTCGGATATTTTTCTTTCAGGAGAATCTGCACATTTGAGTGGGGTGGCCTTAGGCGCATCGGTTGAGGGCATTCGCCCTATGTTAATTGAAATGCAGGCGCTTGTCAGTTCTGCCGTTTACGGAACCCCTCAGAGAACATCCACCGGGTATGATATCAGACGATTGAATATGTTGCTGGCCGTGTTAGAAAAGCGGGTTGGGTTTCGTTTAAATCAAAAAGATGTATTTGTGAATATTGCAGGCGGGCTAAAAATTACCGATACCGGTTTAGATTTGGCTTTGCTTGCTGCAATTCTTTCATCCGATCAGGATATGAATATCCCCGAAACTACCGTTTTGTGTGGGGAAGTCGGATTGTCCGGTGAAGTAAGATCAATAAGCCGAATTACACAACGCATTTCAGAAGCTGATCGTTTGGGTTTTAAGCGGATTATTATTCCTGCCAATTCATCAAAAGAAAAGATTCAAACTCGAAACATAGAGATAATTCCAGTGCTTACCGTAAGTGAGATGCTAAAAGCTTTATTCCGTAAGAAATAATTGAGACATTTGTTTATAAACTCAAATCTCCCTGACGATTTTGTCGTTCCCACTCTTCACAATCAACAGTAACATTAAGCTGATCAGGCACTGTAAATTTATCTTCTTGGGTATATGGCAAATTCGGATCTGCATAAACCTGCTCCATATATAATGCCCAAATCGGCAATGCCATACTTGCACCTTGTCCGAGTGTAATTCCACGAAAGTGTATGCTTCGTTCTTCTCCGCCAACCCAAGCTCCAGAAACAAGATTCGGTGCAATGCCCATAAACCATCCATCAGAATGATTATTGGTTGTTCCCGTTTTTCCTGCAAGCTCTGCGGTGAAATTATAGCGATATCGCAGACGTATACTGGTTCCGAAATCAACAACACCTTTCATTAGATTAATCATTAGGTAGGCAGTCTGTTCATCAATCGCTTCATTTTGAACGGCTTGAAATTCTGCTAGAATATTTCCGTTTTTATCTTCAATGCGGGTAACAAATAATGGGCGCGAATAAATTCCCTGATTGGCAAAACTTGTGTAGGCGCCAACCATTTCTTTTAGTGTTAACTCTGCGGCTCCGACACAAATTGAAGGATAAGGGTTAATATGACTCGAAACGCCCATTGCTTTTGTGATTTCAATTACCGCTTCGGGTGAAAACTGTTTTAATACCCATGCAGAAATTTGATTTAATGAGCTGGCAAGTCCGTATTTCAGACTTATCATTTCTCCTTCTTTTTTGTTGTCAGAATATTTTGGTGTATAGAACTCTGGCCTCTGACCCTTGGGCATTTTAAACGTTACCGGGATGTTTGGCACTTTATGACATGGAGAATATCCGTTTTGCATCGCCAATGTATAAATAAACGGCTTGAAGGTTGATCCTACCTGTCGCCTTGCCAAAGACGTCATGTCGTATTTGAAATGTTTGTAATTGATGTCGCCGACGTATGCTTTTACATATCCTGTCTGTGGTTCCATGCTCATAAAACCGGCATGCAAAAAATATTTATAATATCGGATGGAATCCATGGGTGTCATGACAGTATCAATTTCTCCTGCCCAAGAGAATACAGTCATTTTCGTTGGAGTTTTAAACATAATATCAATCGAATCTTTACTCATGCCGGCAACTTTATGTACCCGATACCGCTCACACCGACGCTTGCTGTTTTCCATAATTCTGTCAATATCACTTTGTGTTAATTGCCATGCAAATGGAGCTTTTGATCGTCCTTTTTGGTCTTTGTAAAACGCATCCTGTAGAAATCCCCCAAGGTGTTCTTCCACAGCGTTTTCCGCATATTTCTGCATGCGGGAATCCAGTGTTGTGTAAATTTTCAATCCATCGCTGTAAATGTCATAATTTGTCCCGTCTGCTTTTATGTTTTTATTACACCATCCGTAAGCAGGATCTATTGACCAACTAATGGAATCTTCAACAAATAATCGTGCATCAAAATAATCGGATCGTTGTGGTTTGTTAGCTGTAAGATATTGTCGTAGAAACTCTCGAAAATATGTGCCGCTACCTATATTATGATCTACTCGTTGAAATTTAATCCCGAGTGGAAGTTCTTTAATTGAATCTTTTTCTGCTTTTGACAGATATCCGTATTTCTGCATTTGACTGAGTACAACATTTCTCCTGTTTTTGGTTTTGTCCGGAAAACGGAGTGGATTATATAAGGATGGGTTTTGTAGCATCCCAATCAGCATTGCAGATTGTTGGATATTCAGTGAATCGGGGGTAGTACTGAAATATACACGAGAAGCAGATTCAATACCAACTGCCAGATTAAGAAAATCAAAATGGTTTAGATACATTGTAAGAATTTCTTCTTTTGTGTAGGATTTTTCAAGCTTTACTGCGATAACCCATTCACGAAGCTTTCGGTTGATGAGTTGCATCTTATTATCTAAATCTTCCCTTGGGAAAATTAGTTTTGATAATTGCTGTGAAATTGTTGAGCCTCCACCGCGTAAATCTCCGGTGAAAACACCATAAGCAACACGTCCTAATGCTTTAAAATCAATGCCGGAATGCTTCCGATAACGGATGTCTTCTGTGGCTACCAGTGCATCAATTACATGGGGCGAAATGGAGTCAAATTCCGTTTTTGTTCGGTTTTCCCGAAAATAGGTGCCCAATAGCTCTTGATCGGCTGTGATAATTTGGGTTGCAAGGTTGGATTTGGGATTTTCTAACTGCTCAAAACTAGGCATGAGTCCCATTTTTCCGTTTGCAATAAAAATAAAATAAAATATTATGAATGTCCACCCGAGGGTGAAAATCCCCCAGAATATCCATTTAAACCGGCGTTTGAAGCCTTTTGAGAATTGCTTTTTTTGCTTCATTTTTTGCTAAATTCTTTGTTTACTAAATTAAGTAAAATGTTTTTAATTTGAACATAGTGGGATAATTTCTTTTCTTTGTGAAAATTTATCAGGGAAATTTGAAGTATTTATGGAAGAAAATTTGGTAATTGTTGAGTCACCAGCGAAAGCAGAAACCATTAAACGGTTTTTAGGGAAAGACTTTTTAGTAAAGTCCAGTTTTGGACATATCAGAGATCTCTCAAAGAAAAATTTTGGGATTGATGTTGAAAAAGATTTTAAGCCTAATTATGAGGTATCGCCTGATAAGAAAAAAATTACCGCTGAATTGAAAAAACTCGCAAAACAAGCGAAAATTGTTTGGTTGGCTTCTGATGAAGACCGTGAAGGAGAGGCAATTGCCTGGCATTTGGCTGAAGAGTTAAATCTTTCTAAGGATGCTACTAAACGCATTGTTTTTCATGAGATTACGAAAACTGCTATTCAAAATGCAGTGAAAAACCCTCGGGAAATTGATTATAATCTAGTAAACGCACAGCAGGCTAGAAGAGTTTTAGACAGATTGGTCGGATTTAACCTCTCCCCATTATTGTGGAAAAAAATCAAACCATCACTTTCTGCTGGGAGGGTACAATCTGTTGCAGTACGATTGATTGTGGAGAGAGAGCGTGAAATAAATGCATATACACCGGAGTTTGCTTACCGTATTATTGCGCAGTTTGAAAAGCAATCTGGGGAGGCTTTTGAAGCGGAATTTTCTGTGAGACCAAAAAATGAGGGAGATGCTCAATCGCTGCTTGAATCATTCATGAATGCAAAATTTCAAATTTCCGATATTCAGGTTAAACCGGGTAAAAAATCGCCGGCGCCTCCATTTACTACATCAACATTGCAACAGGAAGCAAGTCGAAAACTCGGATTTTCTGTTTCCCGCACTATGCAGGTCGCTCAGAAATTGTATGAGGCGGGGAAAATTACTTACATGCGTACCGACTCAGTGAACTTGTCAGGGCTTGCTATTAATTCAGCAAAAAAAATGATTGAGTCAGATTTTGGCCCCGAATATGCTAAAACGCGTCAATATAAAAGTAAATCTAAAGGAGCACAGGAAGCGCATGAAGCCATCAGACCAACCTATATGGATAAAAAATCGGTGGATGGAACGGCCCAAGAGCAGAAACTTTATGAACTGATTTGGAAACGCACAGTTGCTTCACAAATGGCAAATGCTGAAATTGAGAAAACTCAGGTTGAAATCGATTGTGGTAATCCGAAAGGGAATTTCGTGGCATATGGAGAAGTGATAAAATTCCCCGGTTTCCTCACCTTATACATAGAGTCAACAGATCATGATGAGCTGGAGCCAACAAAAGGAATGCTTCCAGCCGTGAAAGTTAAAGAAATGTTGAATTATAGAAATATTGAGGCAACACAGCGTTTTTCAAATCATCCGCCACGTTATACTGAAGCAAGTTTGGTAAGAAAACTGGAAGAACAAGGGATCGGACGTCCATCCACATACGCCCCGACAATTTCTACGGTTCAGCAACGCGAATATGTGCAAAAAGGAACGGATGAAAGCCTATCTCGACAAATTGTGGCTATTAAACTTGAAAATGATAAAATAAAAAGACAGGAGCGGAAAGAAAATTATGGCAGTGTTAAAGGAAAGCTGGTTCCAACATCATTAGGTATGGTTGTCAATGATTTTTTAGTGGAGCACTTTAAAGTAATCATGGATTATAATTTCACCGCCAAAGTTGAAAAACAATTTGATGAAATTGCAATGGGAGAGATGATATGGACAGACATGATCCATGAGTTTTATGACCCATTTATTGAAAATCTTAAAAGTATTGAAGAAACCAAAACTGCTCGTTGGGAAAGAGTGCTTGGGGAAGATCCAAAAACTGAAAAACCCGTGAGTGTTAAAATCGGACGATATGGACCTTATGTCCAAATTGGTTCCACCGAAGATGAAGAAAAACCAACATTTGCAAGCTTGAGAAAAGAACAAAATGTTGAGACAATTACACTTGACGAGGCGATGGAGCTGTTTAAACTTCCCAGAAACCTCGGAGAATATGAGGACGAAGATGTTATTATAGGTATTGGACGATTTGGTCCCTATGTACGACATAATAAAGCGTTTTATAGTTTAAGTAAAACCGATGACCCATACACAATTAAAAAAGATCGGGCTGTTGAGATTATTGTTGAAGGAAAAGAAAAAGCAAAAAAACGCGAAATAAAACGCTTTGATGAGGATAAAGATATTGTAATTCTCAACGGACGTTACGGACCATATATATCATATAAGAAAAAGAACTATCGCATTCCAAAATCCAAAGTACCAGAGGATTTAAGCTATGAGGAGTGTAAGGAAATAATTGAAAAAGGAGCTGCAAAAAAGAAAAAATAACAGCATATAAAATGATCTGTGATATAATAATATGACAAAAGTCACCGTTATTCTTTTCGGAGAATGACAATTTTTTTAGTGGATTTATGAAAAATAATGACATTTTTTGTTTTGATGTCAAAAAAAAATTGTATTTTTCGCTAATATTTGATTTGGTTCGATATTGAAAAGTAGATGGTTATTAACAATTTCAAACTTATTAACCAAAAATTGTTAATAAGGTTTGTTTGTTTCAAAATTAATTATTTACTTTACGGGTCGAGCTGAACATTTAAGGGCTTGTAGAATTAACTATTTTGATATGAGGCGTTTAACTCTAGCGATTATGATTTTGTTTGCAACTGTAGAAATTACATTTGCACAAAGTGATGCGCATTTTAGCTTGTTTGAATTCAATACACTGAATTACAATCCTGGTTATGCGGGAAGTAATGATGCGATTTGTGTAACCTCCGTACACCGTCAGCAATGGCTTGGTTTTGAGGAAGGAAGACCACAAACCACAGTGTTTAGTGTGGACATGCCTATTAATGCAATCAGTAGTGGTGTTGGATTGACAGTTTTTCAGGAATCAATTGGGTTTCAAAAGGATTTAAGCATTAGTGCATCTTATGCTTATCGACTGGAGTTAGATTATGGAACCTTGGGAATTGGTGTGAACTTGGGCATGATTAGTCGCTCCATTAATGGAGATTGGATAACACCGGAATCCCTTAATGGTGGACAAGTCTATAGTGACCCTGTAATTCCTCACATGGATAGTAAAATGGTTTTTGATGTTGGGTTTGGTGCTTATTATCGTTACGATAATTTTTATGCCGGGATTTCAAGTTTGCATATCGCGCAACCGGTATTCAAATTTAATGGAAGTGACGGCGGTGATGATTCAAAAAATCCATTCGTAAAACGTAGTTATTATATTGTCGGTGGATATATTTATCAACTACCAAATCCAATGTTTGAGTTGAAGCCATCTGTGCTTGTACAAACAGATTTTGTAGCGACAGAATTTAGTGTTAACGGACAGTTTATTTTTAATAAGAAATTTTGGGGCGGTGTAACTTATCGTTATGATGATGCAATTGTTCCAATGCTGGGAGTCCACCTGTTGAATGGAATCAGTGTGGGTTATAGTTATGATATTGATTTAAGTGACATAGCCGCATATGCCGGTGGTTCTCATGAAATTGTAGTTCGCTATTGTTTCAATATGGACATGGGTGGCGGTGTTGGTCGTTATCGCAGTGTCAGAAGATTATAGATTTTTAAATTTGCGCTTACTAATACCATATATTATGAAGAAATTAGTGTTCATAGGATTCATTCTCGCCGTAGTTCTTTCGAGTTGCGGATATTATGGCAGTGGTGATCTTGTTGGTGTAACCAGAAAACAGTGGTACACCCCGGATCCTTATGGCATGTTGTTTGTTCCACCGGGCTCCTATAATATGGGACCCAGTGATCAGGATGTGCCGAATGCAATGACTGCTACCTCAAAAACAGTTACTGTTCAAGGGTTTTGGATGGATGAAACAGAAATTACAAATGCTGAGTATCGTCAATTTGTTAATTGGGTGCGCGACTCCCTTGCTTTGACCGTCCTGGCTGAAAATCCTCCTGAAAATTACGACTCAGAAGGTCGCGACTTTTTCCGCGCAATTCCGGATGATGACCCCCAGGCATTGGTATTAGAAGCAATTGGGTATGATTCATACAATTTCGATGGATATCGTCTGCTCGATTGGCAGGCTCGTATCGATTTGCAAGATCCTGAAATTAAAGCTGCTTTGCTTGAAAATTCAAACTTGTATCTTAAACCGCCACCAAAAGTTTTTCATTATATGCGTCGCATTGACCTAAATTCTAACGCATTGTATTTTGAATATTATTGGGTGGATTTAAAGCAGGCCGCAAAAAAACATTCTTTTCGGAAAGATGGAAGACAGGTTGAACAAGATGTTCAAAGAACATTTGATCGTGAAGCTGATGCAGGTATTCGTATCGGTCGTCACTGGAACGCCGAAACTGAAGAGTACGAAGGAACAATTAAAGATCGTGAAGAATTGAAACGTCGTCGTGAATGGGAAGATTTTGAAGATCGTGATGTGGTTGATCAATTCTCATTTATTATGCACGAAAGAGTTCCTGTTTATCCCGATACTTTGTGTTGGATGAGTGAATTCACGTATTCTTATAATGAGCCCATGACAAAAATGTACTTTTGGCATCCGGCTTATGATTACTACCCCGTTGTTGGGGTAAGTTGGCAACAAGCGGTTGCATTTTCTAAATGGCGCTCAATGTTGAAAAATGCATATCAACGTGAAAGCAGAGACTTTTACCTGAATAATTACAGACTCCCAACGGAATCAGAATGGGAATATGCTGCCCGCGGTGGTCTTGATTTACAAATGTACCCTTGGGGTGGATTATATACAAGAAATTATAGCGGTTGCTTTATTGCAAACTTTAAACCAATGCGTGGTAACTACTACGATGATGGTGGTGTTCAAACATTAATGGTTGGGACATATGATCCGAACGAATATGGCTTGTATGATATGGCCGGTAATGTTTCAGAATGGACGCGAAATGCTTACGAACCGGCTGCTTATCGCTATACGCATGACTTGAACCCAGATTATCAATATTATGCACATCCCGATGACCCACCAGCAATGAAACGTAAAGTCGTTCGTGGTGGTAGCTGGAAAGATGTAGCGTATTATATGCAGAATGGGACTCGTACTTATGAATATCAAGATTCTGCGAAATCATACATTGGTTTCCGTAATGTTAGAACGTATTTAGGTCGTCATCGTGCAGATGGCACTTCATATTCACAGGTTTATTAATTAACTAAGGATTAACACAAAAACATCGCAACTATGAAATTTTCAGAATTAGTTAGGAGTAGCAAGTACAAAAAAGCAATCGGCTTCATCTATGGTATGGGGGCAGCTGTTGTTCTTGTTGGTGCATTGTTTAAAATTGAGCACTTACCAGGTGCAAGTATTATGCTTATGGTAGGGTTGTTAACTGAGGCAGTTATTTTTGCTATATCTGCTTTTGAACCACCTCATGAAGAATATGACTGGAGCTTGGTTTATCCCGAACTCGCAGGTATTGATGAGTCCATCGAAATTGATGACAGATCCGCTGCTGTTGCATCTAAAAAAACTGCCCTTGAGCGTTTTGATGCGATGATTGAATCCGCTGAGATTTCACCAGAACTTTTTGAAAAACTTGGACATGGTTTACAAAATATGAGCCAAACTGCTGAAAAGTTATCTGATGTATCCAGTGCTACTGTTGCAACGAATAATTATGTTGCGAATTTTGAAAAAGCCTCTGAAAAAGTGAATGAATTTGCTGATGTTTATGGAAATTCAGCTTCAAAACTTAATCAGTCTGCTGATAAATTGGCTGATACTTATGGTAACTCTGCTGACGTTGTTGGGAAATCAGGAAACGAATTGGCCGCAGCTTATCAAAAGTTGACACAATCAATGAATGAAGAATTTGAAAAAACTTCTGGAAATACAAACACCTATGGTGAGCAACTGGAAAGCATGACAAAGAATTTGACTGCTCTCAATGCTGCTTATGAACTTCAATTACAAGGAACTAACGAGCATCTTGAAAAAACAAAAGATCTCTATGGTGGACTGAATGATGTCATGAGCGACTTGAATAATACAGTTGAAGATACCAAACGCTTCCGCGAAGAAGTATCTAAACTTGGTAACAATCTGGCTGCAATGAATACCGTTTACGGTAATATGTTGTCTGCTATGAATGTGAAGCAAGACTAATTCATTGAATGTTAACAATTAAAAGACTTGAATTATGACAGGTGGGAATTGTCCAGAAACCCCTCGACAAAAGATGATTGGAATGATGTATCTCTTTTACACGGCGCTACTTGCGTTGAACGTGTCAGGAGAGATTCTCAATGCTTTCGTCCTTGTTAATGATAGTCTTGAAGTAACAACGGAAAGTTTTTACAACAAGACCGAGGGATTATATGCCAAGCTGGGGGCACTAAATGCCCAGCAACCCGAAAAATATGAACCAATTTTTAAGGAAGCACTCGTAGTTAAAAGTAGAACGAATAAGCTTATTAAGCAGATTGAACGCTATAAGCAGGAAATCATTGCTAAAGGTGATGGAGATGCTTATGACCCTAAAAATCCAAAATCGGTTCATGATATCAAGAAAAAAGATAACCTGAATGCTGCGCCGGAACTCATGACCGGAACTGGTGGTCCGATGAAAGGGGATTCTTTGAAAACAGTGCTTGACGATTATCGCAAGTTTATGTTAAATCACATTGAGGATACGAGTTTTGCAATTTATGGCAACATCCAAACTGCTTTATCAACCAAAGATGATTTTTCTGACCCTGAGAATAAAAAAACATGGAAAGGGAAAATTTTCGAAAATATGCCTTTGGTTGGAACAATCGCAATGATGACAAAATTGCAAACCGATATTCGTAATACAGAAGCTGATATTATTGAACGTATGATTGTTGGTGTTGACGAAGATTTAATTACCATTACTAATGTCGAGGCATTGGTTAGTTCGAATGCTAGTTATATTGTGAAAGGTGGTACTTATGAAGCACAGGTATTTATTGGTGCACGTGATACATCCATGAAACCAACGGTTTATTTTAGTAATCAATATCCATTTTATGATACTATAAAAGAGGACGGAAAAGTTACTTATAAAATGCGTGGGACTATGGGTGCTGAATATGATACATTGCCAATCATTGAAGGTAAAGGAATTTATTCAATTGAGAATGCACAAAATATTGGTACACATAGCTGGGGTGGTTTAATCTCCTGGAAAACAAAACAGGGTGAGAAAATGCTACCTTTCATGAATGAATATATGATTGGAGAAACCGGTTTCGCAATTTCACCCACTGGTGTAAATGTATTCTATCGGGGTATTGATAACCCGGTGGAAGTATCTGTTTCAGGTTATCCGAAAGAAAAGGTAAGAGCTTATATGAGTGGCGGCGGCTCACTTGTCCCTCGTGCTGGTTCTTATGTTGCTCGTATTACCAGTCCTTCAACTAGAGATGTAACCATTTCTGTCTCTGTTGAAACTGAAGCTGGAACCAAATCACTCGGAAGCAAAAAATTCCGTGTGTTGAATGTTCCTGTACCTCCGGCGAAACTTAATGGTACTAAAGGTGAAGGACGGGTTCATAAGAACGATGTTATGAGCGGACAACTTATGGCTGACCTCGCTGATCAATTTTTCCCGTTCCAAGTAAAATTTGATGTAATAAGTTTCCGTTTTACTTATAAAGTACGTGGTCAAACTAATAGTATTACTGTTTATGGAAATCGACTGAATACTGAAGCCCAAGCTGCTTTGCAGGGATTAGGCCGTGGAACTCGTGTGAGTTTCGAGTCTATTCAGGTTAAAGGTCCTTCAGGTACATTCCAAACAGCTCCTGTTTCACTAGAACTTAGATAGTTATGAAAAAACAAAGCATTTTTATTCTGACAATCCTGATTCTCCTTAGTGGCTTTGGGCTTAAGCTCGAGGCACAAGAGAGTGTTATTGATGGTGCATATGCTCGTGAGCATGTCCCTAAGCGTGAAATGGTTTCTTATCAAGGAATTCGTGAAGCGGATGCAATGTATTCCAAACGCGTTTTGCGCATGATTGATCTTGATGAAAAAATTAATCATCCGCTATATTTCCCAATTCGCCCGATTGATTATCCGGGAGGACAACAACCGGCACGTTCACGTGTTAGCTTAATTCACTTGTTGTACCATATCGGTATTCTTAATCCGGCGGAAGCACAACGACAAATGGTATTTAAATTCGATCCGAATGATTTCAACAATTGGTACAAATCACCAATTCCACCGGAAGACTCAATCAATAGACGTCAGGTTTTAACTTATCAAGAGGATATTCAAGTTCTTGATCAGGAAACCGGTGTGCGTGAATGGCAAACTGTTGACAGGGAAATTGCACTACAGGATGTTAAGTCCTACTTGCTCTGGGAAGAGTGGGTATTTGACAAACAACGTTCTGTGATGGATGTTAGAATTATTGCGATTGCGCCGATAGCTAAGTTTATTACCGATAATAATGGAATTGAAGAAATCGAAACTCAGCGTTTGTTCTGGGTGCCATTCCCTCAGTATAGACCATTATTGGCTCGATATGAAGTGTTCAATGTACAAAATGATTCGGAAAGAAGAACTTTCGATGATCTTTTCGCTCAGCGTCGTTTCGAATCCTATCTGATTTCTGAAAGTAACGTGTATGATAACCGTTTTATCAGAGATTATTTGCTTGGAATTGATGCAATGCATGAAGGTAAAAAAGTTGAAGCTGAACTTTTCAATTTTGAACATGACCTTTGGGAATATTAGTGTTTTGTTTTAATGATATGAAAAAAGGCTGTCCGTGGACAGCCTTTTTTCGTTTTCTATGTTTCTAAATTTTTAATTTATTCCCCTGTTTTCCGTTTAAGTTCATTCAAACTATCTTTGAGCTCCTGTTCATTTTCAGTTTTGCTGATTAATAACGCATCCCCTGAATCAACAACAATATAACCTTCCAAATCTTTAATTATCGCCAATTTATTTTTTGGCAAACGAATAATATTCTCATAAGCATTTTCGATAATCATTTTTTCTTCATTGAAAAGCACATTTTTCGCTTCGTCTTTTTTGCTGTTTTCATACAGACTTTTCCAAGTTCCCAAATCGGACCACCCAAATTCAGCACAAAGCGTAAATACATTTTTCGCACGTTCCATTACGCCATAATCAATCGAAATTGTTTTGCATTCTGAATATACCTTTTGAATAAACTGACGTTCTTCATCTGTCCCGAAAAGTGACTCCCCTTCTAAAAATAAGTTGTGAACCTCTGGGAGATGTGTTGTCAGCGCTTTGTCTATGCTTTTTAGTGACCACATAAAAATCCCGGCATTCCAGTGAAACTCACCACTTTCTAAAAAGAATTTTGCCAATTCTAGATTTGGCTTTTCTGTAAATGTTTTAACTCGTTTAAAGTTGTCATCTTTTGATTTTGCTTCATCAATTTGAATATAACCATAACCAGTATCGGGTCGGTTTGGTTTAATACCAATAGTTAGCAGCGCATCATTGTTTTGCACAAACTGTAAGCCAGATTCAATATTCCTGGTGAAAGCTTCTTCATCAACAATTAAATGATCAGCAGGTGTGACGACAATATTGGCAAATGAAGTTTTGCTTTTAATCCTGCACGTCGCATAGCTAATGCATGGTGCAGTATTTCGCCGCATTGGTTCAGTCAAAATATTTGCTTCCGGAATTTCCGATAGCTGTTCCGCCACTAGTGTCTTATAATTCTGACTTGTAACAACATAAATGTTTTCCACTGGAAACAAATTACTAAACCGTTTAAATGTGAGTTGTAATAATGAGTAACCGACATCTAGTATGTCTAAAAATTGTTTGGGTTTTTCTGTTGTGCTTATTGGCCAAAAACGGCTCCCAATACCTCCAGCCATGATGACACAGTAATTTGAATTTCTCATGTTTCGTTCTTTTCTTTACGATAGTAAAATAATAAAAATATACCGAAGAATAAAATAATTTGCTTTTATTTTCGGTTTCAATCAGAAGAATTGTAAATTTGTTTAATTGACAAATGCAATCTATCTGGAATGAAGATTTTTACACACATAGGACAATATCTTTTACTTATGGGAAAAGTCTTTTCCCGTCCGGAGCGATTACGCATTTTTTTGAAACAAGTGTTTAAGGAAATTGAAATCATCGGGATGAATTCCCTCGGAATTGTTGCGATTGTTTCTGTTTTCATGGGTGCTGTTTTAACTTTACAAGTGGGGATAAACTTTGTACACCCGCTGATTCCTAATTATTTGATTGGTTTAACGGTGCGAGATACAATGATTCTTGAATTTGCATCTACAATTATTTGTTTGATTTTGGCTGGAAAAGCAGGTTCTAATATCGCTTCCGAAATTGGCACTATGCGGATTACCGATCAAATTGATGCCCTCGAAATTATGGGGGTTAATTCAGCAACTCATCTTATACTTCCCAAAGTGATTGCTGCACTTTTATTCTTCCCGATACTCACACTCATTTCTATAATCCTTGGTGTCGCCGGAGGTATAGGGGTTTCTTTACTAACCGATGTGGTTACTTTTTACGATTATGTTGACGGACTGCGCTTGTTTTTTCATCCATATTATATTCTTTATACAATGGTTAAAATGCTGATATATGCTTTCATTATTACCACGGTGTCCTCATACCACGGGTATTTTACTAATGGCGGTGCGCTTGAAGTTGGAAAAAGTAGCACCAAAGCTGTAGTTTATAGCATTATTGCAATTTTAGTGATGGATTTAGTCATTACTCAATTGATGTTAACATGATAAGAATTGAAAACATAGTAAAAACATTTTCAGGCGTGAAAATTTTGCACGAAGTGTCTGCTGAATTTTATGCTGGAAAAACAAATCTTATCATTGGTCAAAGTGGCAGTGGAAAAACGGTATTGTTAAAATGCATTGTCGGATTACATCATCCGGATCAAGGCAATGTCTTTTATGGTGATAGAAATTATAGTCAGGCAAATTTTAACGTAAAAAAGGAAATCCGTAAAGAAATTGGCATGGTTTTTCAAGGCAGTGCATTGTTTACATCAGAAACAATTCAGGACAATGTGATGTTTCCATTAAATATGTTTGGAAAGCAAACAAAAAAAGAAAAACAAATCCGGGTTGATCAATGCCTTGAACGCGTTGGAATCGATGGAACAAATCTTTTTTTCCCCGGAGAATTGTCTGGTGGGATGCAGAAGAGAGCTGCCATTGCCAGAGCAATTGTGCTTAATCCAAAATATTTGTTTTGCGATGAACCAAATTCTGGGCTCGACCCAATAACTTCGCTAAAAATTGATGAGTTAATTTCAGATATTACCAAAGAGTATAATATCACAAGCATTATAAATACACATGATATGAATTCTCTTATGCAGATTGGAGAGAATATTTTGTTTCTTAACGATGGTGTTAAAGCCTGGGAAGGAACAAATAAAGAAATGTTTAATTCTGATAGCGAAGTATTTAATTCTTTTGTCTTTGCTTCAGAAATAGCGAAAATTTTAAAACAAAAACAATGAAGAAATTTTATATTCTGGGTTTGTTGCTATTTATTATTTTAATTAACGCATGTGGCCCTGAGCCCGACCAAACCCCAAAACCGGACAATATGATTGCTCAGGATACTCTGGTTATGATGTTCTACGATATTCATTTGATTGACGCTTCATTGACAACTAATGTTGTTGACCCTCGTGGTGTTTATTCAAGATATAACCTGTATCAGTCAATGTTTGCAAAGTATAATCGCAATGAGGATGATTTTAATGAAACAATTCGTTACTATGTCCTAAATGATATTGAGGTGTTGGACGATGTTTATGACAAGGTACTTGCACGCTTGAATAAAGAACAGGGCGAATTAACTCAGAAACTACAGGAGGACATTTAATGGCCTTTCCATTCCAGTTTTCTGCATATTTTTCTGCGATTGAGCATCCTAATTATCGGTTCCGACAAACAGATTTTTTCCATTTGCGTGATTTTGTCAAACGAAAATACAGTGAGGCGGAAGTCGATAGAAATGAAATTCGGTTTAGCCTGAATAATGTATTTGGCTTTATGAGCTTTGCGATTACTCTGAAACATGAAGATGCGAAGCTTAACTACTCCATTGACATGATGCCTGTTCTTTTGAGTATTATTTTTGTGCTTTTTGCTAGCTTGTTTATGGCACAGGGCTCAATTATGCTAAGTCTCGGTATTGGAGCCATAGCTTTTGTCGTACTTTACGGATTTTCTGTCTTAATTGTTAATGGCATGGTAAGACGAATTCTTGAAGCATTTGTCAATGAAGATATGAAACAATTTGAAAAAAATATCGTCAAACCTGTTTGCATTCATTGCGGAAAACCAATGAAAATAGGACAACAAATTTGTGATTCATGTCAATCTAAATCCAGAAAAGCCCCGAATGAGGAAACTCAAGTCAAATACACCTATGTTTCCGATGATAAATCATGAGAAAATTTGCCGCAAATATTGCCTTTACAGGGACAAAACACATTCAAAATCCGTTAATTATTACTTCGGATGATGGCGAAATCCTTTCTGTGACTGAAAAAAAGTTTGATTCACAAGAGATAGCAGGATTGGAATATTACTCAGGAATGATTATCCCGGGATTAATAAATGCTCATACTCACATCGAATTGTCTGTCCCGAATCACTGCTATCAGGCGAAAGGTGGAATTTTAGATTTTGTGCAACATGTTATCCGTTTAAGGCGAAATAATGCCATGCCTGATGAAAAAAGTATTGCGAAAACCCTCCGCCAAATGCAGTTTCAGGGAATCCGAGCCTTTGCGGACATTGCAAATTCAACAATTAGTTTTCCTGCAAAAAATGCAAATAAACAGATTGCTTCGAAATCATTTTTCGAGTTTTTCCCCCTCAGTAGCGAGCAGGCAGATCAACAGGCTGATGTTTTTATGCATTGCAAAACAAAATTTCCTGAAGCAGATATTTTCCCTGCTTTTCATTCACCCTATGCAATTTCCTTAGCCGGGCTTACAGTTATCCAGCAGCATTTTGAGAAAACAGCACTTAGCAGTGTGCATTTCCGTGAAAGTGAGTTTGAAACGACTTTACATGCAGAGAACAATCCATTAAACCGGTTTTATCGGAATATGAATCCGGATTTTAAGCCGGCATTTGAAAATCCTGATTTCAGCAATGGACAAGGGAAAATACTTGAAAACACACAACAACTCTTGCTTGTGCATAATATTCATATTACCGAGCAGGAAATCTTGAATTTGAAAAAATGGTCTGAAAACCAGCGTGTTAAGCTTAACTTTGTGCTTTGCCCACGTTCAAATGACAATATTGCAGGAATATTACCCCCACTTGATTTACTGATGGAGCATCGGCTCAATATTTGTTTGGGAACGGATTCTTTGTTATCAGCGCCAAACTTGTCTATCTTTGACGAAATGAAATTTTTGCAGCAAAAATTCCCTGCCTTACGATTGCAGGATATGTTGAAAATGGCCAGTTTCAATGCTGCCAATGCTTTGGGATGGTCAGAGGATTTTGGGGAAATTGCTGTCGGGAAATGTCCCGGTTTGAATTTGATTGAAATGAAACAGTTAAAGCGGGATGTCCTGCATCCTGAGGCACAACTAAAAGTGTTAATTTAAGATGGCTACTTTTTTATTTGATGATATCGTATTTGGTCCGGTGAAATCCAGGCGTTTAGGACAATCTTTGGGCATAAATTTGCTTCCCGAAAATGCGAAAGTTTGTAATTTTAATTGTGTGTATTGTGAGTGTGGCTGGACACAGGCGAGCGCTGGAAAGCTCCCAACGAAACAAGCAATCTTTGCAAGAATGAAATCCGGATTTCAAGATTGTGTTGACAAAAACATTGAGGTGGATGTAATAACCTTTGCTGGAAATGGAGAGCCAACCCTACATCCTGATTTTAGCGAAATTGTTGATGAAACAATCCGCTTAAGAAACCTGATTTTGCCTCAAGCGAAAATTGCAGTGCTTACCAATGCAGGAAATTTGCATAAATCTGCTGTGCGCGAATCGCTTAAGAAAATTGATATGGCAATTTTAAAACTCGACTCTGCAATTGAATCTACAGTGCGGACAATTAATCAACCTGCGCCCGGATTTCGTTTTGAAACCTATATCGAGAATATTAAAAACTTTCCCGGTCGAAAAATTATTCAAAGCATGTTTCTGAAATATCGGAAAGGCGATATGTTTATTGATAATGCATCAGAACAGGAGTTGGAGGCTTGGATAAATGCATTGAAAAACATTCAACCGGAGTTAGTGATGATTTATTCGGTTGCACGAGATACACCGGATGCCGGAGTTCAAGCTCATGATAGAAAAACCTTGGAGCAGATTGCTAAGCGAGTCCAACAAACTGGTTTTCATGTTGAGATTTCTTAATAAGAATGCTTCTCATTATGATTGATTGTGATAATTTAATGCATGACGGAAACGAAATCACATAAAGTTTTAATAGCGCCTTTGGATTGGGGCTTAGGACATGCAACGCGCATGGTTCCCCTTATTCACGAATTTATGAAAGCAGGCTGTGAAATTGAGCTTGCATCTGATGGACAGGCTTATGAGTTATTGAAACAAGAATTTCCTATGTTTAAAATTCATCGTGTTCCAGCTTATGGGATACGATATAGTAAACACCGATTACTGATGCTTAGGCTTGTTGCTCAGGCTCCTGCAATGTTCCGTGGAATGCGAAAAGAGCATAAATGGTTGAAATTTTATTGCGAAACAAATGCTCCGGATCTTATTATTTCTGATGATCGTTTTGGAATGCATTATAAATTTGTGCCTTCTGTTTATGTAACTCATCAGATCAATGTAATTATGCCCGGATATTTGAAGGTGTTGCAGCCACTTGTTCGTTTTATTCATAAAAAAATTATTAAAAATTATCAGCTTTGCTTAATTCCGGACATGGAACAGCATGGATTAACTGGCATACTTGCTCATTCAAAAACTGAATTTGGTTTTCCTGTCAGATATGTCGGAGTGTTGAGTCGATTTCCCAACTCATATAAAAACTTTTCTGATGGCATCCCGCATATACTTGCGGTAATTTCAGGTCCTGAGCCACAACGGACAATTCTGGAAACAAAACTTATTGAGCGGTTTGAAAATGAGCCGAAATCAGTGTGGATTGTATCTGGAAAACCTGAAGCAGAGGCACAAAAACAGGTCGGCTCAGTTAAAATTATCAGTCATTTGTCTTCTGAAACATTGTATGCATTAATGAAAGCTGTCCCTGTTTTAATATGTCGCTCCGGATATTCTACTTTAATGGATTTGTTTGAAATTGGTCGCAAAGCGATAATTATTCCTACTCCGGGGCAAACGGAACAAGTGTATCTAGCTGATTATTTTGCTGAACATTATGATTTTAAAGTAATCTCCCAGAAAGCCCTTGATGACAGCGTACAATTTAAAACTGTGGATTGCGGTACATGGTTTCACCCTGCAATGTCAACCGATAAGGATAGATTAAGACAAACGGTTTTGGATTTATTCCAAATAAAAAAAGGCTGAGATTATCAGCCTTTTTTCTATTGAATATTACAATTTCTTTTTATTCGTTTGTTTCTTCGCCTTTTGTTATCAGTGTTTTTTCTTGATAACCTACTTCTGTAAATGATGATCCTGCTGCGTCTGAACTAGTTTGATAAAAATTGTTCAAGTCTTGGTACATGTGAATTTCGTCGTTTTTCAACATATCAAGTTCCCAAATCATGCTCATTTCACCATTCGCATAATTGTAGGTCCATACCTCTACATTTGTTGTTGGTATCGGTTCTTCTTCATCATCGTCACTTTGTATTTCAGTAACAGTTGTATGAGTTATTTTTGAATTCATAACAACAAGAGAAAGTCTTTCTTTGTTGGAATAATCATCAATACGTCCTAGAAAATTCCAAGTGCCGTCCATCGTTTCTTTTACGGTAAATGTAGTTGTGGTTACTTCGAGAGATTCTTCATCCACCACTCCTTCTACAATCTGATATTCATAAATTGCGTTGAAGTACCCATTTTTATCAAATTGCATTTCATTATTGATGACAATGCCTTCAACTTCTTCAATTTCTTGTTCGCTACCAATTATTTCGGTAGTTTCAAGCCATTCGTCGCCCTGTACGTCAGTAATTACTCTGAGGACAGTGTTATTATTAATTCCGTAAATTTGCTTTACGTTTTTATAATAGGCACTAACCTCCCAGTTGCCTATCATTCTGGCTTTACGAGTTCGCAGAGAAATAAACGGATCGTCTTCTCCTACGCCAAAACACCCGGTGAATAAGGGCAAAATTACCGCACTTAGCAAAACCAATAAAATGGTAGATTTTTTTGTGTTCATCTGATATCAGGTTTAATCACAGTTCGTTTCTAATAACACAAAAGTATCTTTATTTTGGGAAATATCACAAAATATTTGACACTTTTTTTTGTTTAAGCACTAAATTAGTAAAAAAAATCAACAACCGAATCATTTTTCTGTTTAATTTTGAGCAAATTACAAAAAAAACACGAATGATAAAAATATTTAGTTCGGAAAATACTTTTGAGTATAAGACGATTACAGAATTAAAGCGAGCAATTTTTGTTTTTAAGATTTTTCGCTTAAAAAATGTGTCGTATGTTTTACAGCAGGTTTTAAAAATTGCACTTTTTTTAAAGATTCCAATTGGCTGGGCAGTAAAGCCAAATGTGTATGGGCATTTTGTTGGAGGAAAATCTTTGGATGGCTGTCAAAAAGTAATTCATCGAATGGCAAAATATCAAGTGGAAAGTATTTTGGATTATTCTGTGGAGGGTGGAAATTCTGATGAAGCGATTCAAAATGCCATTGATGAAACCATGAAATCTGTAGAATTCGCAGGAAAGCATGAGCATGTCCCATTCGCTGTGTTTAAGCCTAGCGCAATGACTTACGAGTGGGTTTTAAGTCAGGAAAATCGTGAAAATTTGCCGGAAGAAATTGAAAAATTCAGAATCCGCTTATTTCAATTGTTTGAGCATGCGGTGAGTCTTAACATTCCAATACTTGTTGATGCAGAGGAAGTTGCATGGCAAGCTTTAATCGATCAAATCGTTGAGGAAGGGATGCAACGATTTAATAAAGAAAAAGCCATTGTTTTTCAAACCTTGCAAATGTATCGCGTGGATCGACTTGCATATTTACAGCGCTTACTAAGGGATGCCCGGAAAGCAGAATATTTTCCCGGAATTAAGCTTGTTCGTGGGGCGTACATGGAAAAAGAGCGGGCAATTGCAAAAAAAATGAATCGGAATTCACCAATTTATCCCACAAAACAGGACACGGATGAGGCTTATAATAAAGCCTTGGAAATTTGCGTTGAAAATATTGATATTGTTTCCATTTTTAACGGGACACATAATCAGGAGTCATGTAAATTTCTAACTGATTTAATTGATGAAAAACAATTGGATAAGCGAAATAAAAACATTTATTTTGTTCAATTGTACGGGATGAGTGATGATTTGAGTTTTGGCTTGGCAAAAATGGGGTATCGTGTTGCAAAATATGTTCCTTATGGTCCCGTTAAACATGTGATGCCGTATTTAATGCGTCGAGCAGAGGAAAATTCCTCCGTTTCTGAGCAGGCAAGCAGGGAATTGAAAATTTTGAAAGAAGAATTGAAACGTCGTAAATCAAAGTAATATGTTAATAAACAACAAAGAACTAGCAACGCAAATTCGTTTTGGATTCATGATTAGTGTGCTGATTTATCTTGCGATACTTGTCTTGTCATTTGTGTTTAATTGGGATGAAATTCACAGGTTTCCATTATATTGGAGTATTCTGTTTTTCATTGCTCTGGTATTCTTTTTCTTGAAAGGATACAATTACATCTTTTTTAGCCCGGATGGATCAAAAATTATTCTGAGATACATGCCCTTGCAGCCCTTTCTTTATGGGACATATTCCATTGAAATTCCGAAGCAAGAATTTATAAAATATGAAATCAAAACAACCAATTTCGGTTTACGGACATCTATTATATTGTATCAAAAAACTGATCGCGGATTGTCAAAATATAGACCAATTAGTTTGGCAGCACTCCACAAATCTGAACGAAGAGATATGTTGGAAGTTCTTGACCGGCTTGCTCGTTAGCGATTTTAAAATTTGCCTATGAAGAAAATAGTCCTGATTTTGTGTTTAATTTCCTCCATTTGTTTAGAAGCACAAGTCAGGCAACATGCACTTGGAGTCCGCTTGGGTATCCTTCAGGGTGTATCTTTTCAATACCGAAGTGCTTCGCAGTTTAGTTTCGAAGGACTTGTATGTTTGTATCGTTATGAACCAATGGTTTTGGCGTTTGCTCAATATCGAATCCCCGGATTTCTTGATAACGAGAAAATGTCAATGTTTTTTGGTGTTGGAGCACATTTCGCCTATCTTTCAGGACATAAAAATACAGACTGGTTTCCTGATTATGAACAGCAACAGATTCGGCATATTATTTCAGGTGTTGATTTACAAGTCGGAATAAATTATTATTTTGAAGAATTTCCATTAAATTTAAGCCTTGATTTTAGACCGGCTTTTAATTTGTTTGAACATCAAGGTTATTGGCAGGGTATTGCGCTGTCGGTTCGTTACATATTATAAAATGGAAATTGCGTTAAATTATCAAATTGCATTTAGTTTGTTGCCTCGTATTGGTCCGGTAGCTGCTCGAAACCTACTTGCATATTTTGGGTCGGCTGAAAAAGTCTTTACTGTTAAGGCCACACATTTAAGAGAAGTTCCTGGAATTGGAAAACTATTTGCTGATAGTATTTTAAATAATCGACAAAATGCTTTGGAGCTTGCCGAGGAAGAATTGAAATATATTGAGGCAAATGACGTCGGCACCATGTCTTTCTTTGAGAAAGATTTCCCTAAAAGACTAAAAAATTGTCAGGATGCGCCTTTGATGGTTTATTATCTTGGCAAACGCCCGGTTTGGGATGATATCAGCCTTGGAGTTGTCGGCACACGAATGGCGACAAGAAAAGGAAAAGAATTGACAAGAACACTTGTGTCCGATTTAAAAACCAAAGGCCTAAATCCATTGATAGTGAGTGGACTAGCATATGGAATCGATATTAATTCTCATCTCGCAGCAATAGAAAATGAATTAACAACATGGGCAGTATTGGGGCATGGTTTTGATATTATTTATCCTGCCTCACATCGCGAGCATGCGGAACAAATTAAAGCAAGCGGAGGGACGCTGATATCTGAATATCCGACTGTCGCAATCCGGGATAAGAAAAATTTTGTAAAAAGAAATCGGATAATTGCCGGTTTATCGGATGCTTTAGTCGTGGTGGAATCCGCAAAGAAAGGTGGTGCAATGGTAACTGCTGATGTCGCCAATTCCTATAATCGGGATGTCTTTGCTTTTCCCGGAAAACCCGGAGATAAAGTTTCAGAGGGATGTAATCACCTAATTAAAACCAATCGGGCAGCACTGATTGAAAGTGCTGATGATATCTTGTATCATATGGGTTGGTCATCGAATAAAGAGGCAGATCATAAACAAAGAGATATCGCCTTTGATATCTCTTTAGATGAAAATGAGAAAATCTTGTTTGATATCATTCGCGAAAAAGAATATTGTGATTTGGATCAACTGAAAAACATCAGTCGCTTAAACATTGCTGATTTGTCGCTTAGTTTGCTGTCGCTTGAAATGAAATCAGTAATTGACGCGCTTCCGGGGAAAATTTATACGGTTCGTACAGCGAGATAATTGACTTTTATCATAAAATGTTATTAAACACAATTAAGGTTCATTTAAGTCATTGAATATCACTTGTTAAAGGATGTGTTGTCTGTGTTAAAAAAAACCGGAAAATTGAATGGTTTAAAAAAATAAACATAACTTTGTGATAAATAATAATTTTTTAATCGCTATTTTTTAAACAAATAATCAGTATGGAAACAAAAATCAAAGCTTTTATGGACAAAGTGGCTGCAGTAAACCCTGCACAGCCTGAATTTATCCAAGCAGTTCACGAAGTGGCTGAAACTCTTATTCCTTTTATTGAAGAAAATCCGAAATACAAGGATGCTAAAATTCTTGACCGTATCGTTGAGCCGGAACGTACTATGATGTTCCGTATTCCTTGGGTTGATGATAAAGGAGAGATTCATGTTAACCGTGGATACCGTATTGAGTTTAACTCAGCAATTGGTCCTTACAAAGGTGGTATGCGCTTTCACCCAAGTGTTACTCTTTCAATCTTGAAATTTTTGGGTTTTGAGCAAATTTTCAAAAATTCATTGACTACACTCCCAATGGGTGGTGGTAAAGGTGGTTCTGATTTCAATCCTAAAGGAAAATCAGATGGTGAAATTATGCGTTTCTGCCAAAGTTTAATGAATGAGCTTTTCCGTCACATTGGTCCTAATACTGACGTACCTGCCGGAGATATCGGTGTTGGTGGTCGTGAAATTGGTTTCATGTTCGGTCAATATAAACGATTAAGAAACGAATTTACCGGCGTATTAACCGGAAAAGGCAGAGAATGGGGTGGATCACTCGCTCGCCCTGAAGCTACCGGTTTCGGTGCTGTTTACTTTGCAAATAATATGCTCAAAGTTAAAGGTGAAAACTTTAATGGTAAAACTGTTGCTGTCTCAGGTTTTGGTAATGTTTCTTGGGGTGCTGCACAAAAAGTATCCGAACTTGGTGGTAAAGTGATTACATTGTCAGGGCCTGATGGTTATATTTACGATCCCGAAGGAATTAACACTCAGGATAAATTCGATTTTATGCTCGAACTCCGTGCATCAAATCAAGATATCATAGCTCCTTATGCTGAGCGTTTTGCTTCTGCAACTTTCTTCCCAGGTAAACGTCCATGGGAACAAAAAGTTGACATTGCTTTGCCTTGTGCAACTCAAAATGAATTGAACGAAGACGATGCAAAAGCACTCGTTGCAAACGGACTTATCGTACTTGCTGAAGGTGCTAACATGCCTTGTACTCCTGAAGCAGTTGCTGTTATTCAGGATGCAAAAGTATTGTTCGCTCCGGGTAAAGCTGCTAACGCTGGTGGTGTTGCTGTTTCCGGGTTGGAAATGTCACAAAACTCTATGCGGTACAACTGGACTTTCGAAGAAGTTGACGCAAAATTGCAACAAATTATGGGTGATATCCATGATACTTGTGTGAAATATGGTACTGAAGCGGATGGTCATGTTGACTACGTGAAAGGTGCTAACATTGGTGGCTTTGTAAAAGTTGCTGATGCCATGATGGCACAAGGTGTTGTTTAATAAACACATTGTTATAATAAAGGGCTGTCCGGAATGGGCAGCCTTTTTTATTTCCCCTGTTTTCCCTGCTTTTTTATTCTGAAATGATAATTTTGCACAATATTTTATTCTAAAATTAGTTATACCACTTTAAAATCAAAAATGTCGGTATAATGCCGATGTAGAATCAAAGCTGTTACAAGAAATAAAATGAATTGTAACGGCAATTTTGATTCACAATCGGTGTTACAGCAAAACAAGCATACAGAACGACTTGTGCTGATCCGTCAGCCGACGGAGAAGCAAGTGAAAGTAGGCGCCATTTTGATGTTTAATCGGTATAAGATGTAGATTTTTTTCTTAGCGGTTCTTTGCGCTTCTTATGCGAAACTCTGCGTTACTAATTTATCCCCTCATTCATTAGCTGCATTTCGTTTAGTTATAAATAATCCAAAATAATATTTCTTCCACGGAATTTGCAGTAGAACCAAAAAAGGAATTGAAAAACCGGAAAGATTTATTCAATTAAGAGAAATGGCTGTTTATCAACTGGAAATTTTAGACAAAAAGGACTCATTGAAGGCATTGAAAAAACTTGCGGATGATGTTTATACTGAACAACAAAAGAAGCTTGATAAAAACACGCAATATACGTAAGCCGAGCGATGTGCGTAAGAAAGTGAAGCCCTGAGTAAAAAATAATATTGTATTTTATCGAAATTTTCTCTACCTTTCGCAAGAAAACAAGCAAACTCGCCAACAAATGCTTAACACACGAATATAGGTTAGGAGCACAGCTTTTTGTGAGTGGGGTGGATCTATAAACGAGTTAGCAGCAATTGTATTTGCTTAGTTTTGGTGTCAATTGCATTAAATTTGAAAACTAAGTCAAGAAATTAGCGTACGGAAAGAAATCATTAACTCAATTGGAATTAATATGAAACAAATATACCTCTCTCGTAAATTCAGCTTAATAATAGCAATAACAGTAATGTCTTTTGAGACTTTTGCACAATGCTCCCCAACTTATGATCAAAACGGAACAAACCTGGCTAATAGCGACTCCTTACATTTGGGGCAAAGTTTTATAGCTGAATGCAGCGGTAATATTACCTCTGTTCAATTAATAGCTAATTCAACAGGAACTATCACTTCTGCTGGTTTACGTTTATACAGCGGCAACACTGTTAGCGGAACCGCATTAGCGCAATGGCCTAATTTTACAGAAACTATAAATCAGGTTGGAGACCCGATTATAGTTAGTTTAACGGGTTATCCATTAATTGAAAACAATCAGTATACATTTCTTTTTACAGTTAACGATGGTATTGATATTATGGCAGACTCCACCAATGGATATCCTGGAGGCAGTATGTTTATTAATGGTAATGAAGAGAGTTCAAAAGACGCGTTGTTTTCTGTTATTATCGAGGATCCTTCAGTTGGGTTAAGCGATGAATTTGGACACAAAAAAATAAGTATATTCCCAAATCCTGCTAATAGTTTCATTACACTTTCCAATTTAAAGGAATCAGAGATCTATACCATAGTAAATGCGTTGGGGCAAGAAATCCTAAAAGGAAGTATTATCGTTAATGATAAAATTGATATTAGAAACTTAAACAAAGGTTTATACTACTTGAAATTAGGAAATGGTACCACAAGGATTTTTATGAAAAAATAAAGACCATACCACCCCCCTTTGATTCCGTCATATATGCGCATAACATAGCCTATGCGATAATACGGGTTTATACTTCAGTAATTAATTCAACGTAATAATCTATTCTTAACTTAGAAAAACAATTTTAGTTCTTGAGTACGCATAGCCCTGAACCTTAGCCCCAGAAGCAAACTTGCAAGCGAGCTCAAACCCAGAGTCAAATGCTCTCAGGCCTTCACTAAGTGCCGGCATGTGCGTGAGAAAGTGAAGCACTGAGAGAATAAGGGAAGAACGGTTTATTGACATTATACAACTAATTAAGGATTCTCACACTAAAGCGATTAAAGCTGTTAATGCTGAATTAATAAATTTGTATTGGAATATTGGGGAACATATATACAAGAAAATCGAACTTTCTGAATGGGGAGAATCTGTTGTTGAAGAACTAGCAATCCACATCAAAAAAAATGAGCCTACCATTAAAGGTTTTTCAGATAAGAACCTATGGCGAATGAAGCAATTTTTTGAAACTTATAAAGATTCTCCAAAACTCTCAACACTGTTGAGAGAAATTAGTTGGTCTCACAATTTAGCCATCTTTTCAAGATGCAAAACTCCTGAAGAGCGTGAATTCTATCTAAACTTAACTAAGCAAGAAAAATATAGTTTCAGAGAGCTTGACCGTCAAATTTCTGCTAGCTTATTTGAAAGGACAATGATTGGTGACTCAAAAGTCTCAACAGTGTTGAGAGAAACTAATCCAAATGTTAGAAATTTATTTAAAGATAGTTACATATTTGATTTCCTGAATCTTCCTGTACCACATAAAGAAAGTGATTTACAACATGGTCTTGTAAAACAAATGAAAGACTTCATTTTGGAAATTGGGAAGGATTTTATTTTTATCGGAGAAGAATATAGAATCCAAGTTGGAAACACAGATTTTTACATAGACCTTTTGTTTTATCACAGAGGATTACAATGCTTAGTCGCTTTTGAACTTAAAGCAGACAAGTTTAAACCAGAACATCTAGGTCAGTTGAATTTTTATTTGGAAGCTTTAGATAGAGACATTAAAAAACCAAATGAAAACCCAAGTATTGGATTATTACTTTGTAAAGACAAAGATAGCGAAGTTGTTGAATATGCTTTAAGCAGAAGTCTTTCACCTACTATGGTTTCAGAATATAAAACTCAATTACCTGATAAAAAAGTATTGCGACAAAAACTTCAAGAACTATTTGACCAAGATAATGTAGAGGGATAGACCCAAAGCTGGTAACAGCACCTATATGTAATACGAAAAGCGTAGGAACTTGAACGTCAGCCGCGTTTCCGTTTACCGCCAATCAGCCAGCGTTCGACTGAGCTCATGCCGAAGTCTGGCGGATGGCTTTTATGATAAGAATTTAAAAACAAAATATAAAAATCTGGCTCAGTGGGAACTCTTACGCAGGAATTGCAATTCCTTTTTCGCACACCACACAGCCGAACCATTAACTCTAGCAGCAAACTTGCAAGCGAGCTCAAACCCTGAGTCAAATGCTCTCAGGCCTTCACTAAGCGCCGGCATGTGCGTAAGAAAGTGAAGCCCTGAGTGAATAAGGCAAGCTAAAACCCCAAAACATAGTGTTTATTGCATTTTTTTGCTACCTTTCGAAATAAACCAAGCAAACTCGTTTATAAATGATTACATTCGCTTACAACTTAACACACGAATATATGAGACTGTATTTCAGGATGTTGAGAGTGGAGTTGTGCTAATAAACGAGTTGGCAGCAAGCAAAACAAACAGATACAGCATATGGATACCGATGATTTATCAAGAGAGACTTACGAAGGAATTCTAATACAGGCGGAGAAACTTACACATGATTTGACACTGCTATTTGGAGTTTTATCAGGTGATTGTAAAAATGAGACCGAATACCTTGATAAAGCCGAAAAATTGACCAGCGAAATTATGCAAGCGGAAGACTGGGAACTTGACGATTTGTTTTGGGGCAATTCCCAAGAAAAAGAAAAGTTAGAATTTACATGCATTAAAATTCTTGAGAATATTGAGAAAGTAAAGACTATACCGATTGAGAAACGTAAATTTGATTTCTAAAACGACCTTTTGATTTTATGATAAGGACTCAAATCCGATAATCGAAAAACTTGATGAATCAAAGAGAAAGAGGTATTTAAAAGAGATTAGAACTGATTATAAACGAAATAGGACTTAATGAATTATTGCCAGCTGCCAAAACACAATATAGCAAATGGTGGGTAACAGGCTGAAAATGAAACTTTTTAGTACGCTCCAAGTGTGTATCAGCTTGAAAGAGAATCGCACGCAAACCGCCACATTGCCATATTGTAATACATTATCCTAAAAGCAAACTTGCAAGCGAGCTCAAACCCTGAGTAAAATACCCTCAGGCCTTCACTGAGCGCCGGCATGCGTGCTTGAAAGCAAAGCACTGAGTGAAAAAGGCAAACTAAAACCATAAAACATAGTGTTTATTGCATTTTTTTAATACCTTTCGAAAGAAAACAGGTAAATTCGTTTATAAATGCTTACAAATAATTACAAACGCTTACGCACGGATAATAATTCTTGGCTAACAGGTAGTTACAAAGAAGGTGTGGTTATAAACGAGTTGTAGGGCATTCAAGAAATGAAAAATTGGAAGTACATATTTAGATTAATTGGAATTTTAACAATAGGACTCCTATTGGTTAAAATG
>JAQIBY010000039.1 GCA_027858835.1 Bacteroidales bacterium
TTTTGAACATAAATTAAAAAAAAAGTTGTAATATTGCTTTACTTTTTCAGTACAAATTTAAACGGGTTCTATTTTGTGCTTGAAAAACTCAAAAAAATGAATTTTTAGAACCCACCTTAAGCGAATAAGTTACGCCTTCTTCAATCGGATTTCCTAGAAAGAAGGAAACTAAAGCAAGAATAAGAATGGCAACAACAACATATAAAGCTTTCATCCCAACATTTGCACCGCGTGTTAGCATCAAGATGCTTAAAAGTCCCATCAAAGGGAGACTTACATAGCGATTATCAGATATTACGATACCCCATTTCTGTTGTACAATCTCAAAAACCGGTGTAAAGGCCTCGCTGAATGCAATAACATAAAAAGCGATACTAATTGCCTGGCTTAAGAACAAAGCAATGCCGATGGCTCCGCCAATATTAAACCCGAACGATCTGGAAATAATGTAATATGCTCCACCACCCTGCACTTTCTGGTTTGTTGCAATCTCTGCAACTGCCAATGCCGTAGGAATTGTTATTAAATGTCCCAGCAAGATGATGCCTAATGTTTTTACAAACCCAATTTGTCCAACAGCCCAACCAAATCTTAAAAACAAGACAGCGCCCAAAATCGTTGATAGTGCAGTAAGAAAAACAGGCCATGTGCCAAAACTTGCTTTCTTATTAACTAATCCTGATTGCATAATGAATGGTTTATTTGCTGTAAAGATAATTTTTCAATGCAATAATGCAAAACCGATAATTCTATTTAACCTGCATTTCTCATGGATTGAACTTTGTGCAAATTTAGATTTTCAAAACCAGCAGTTATGTTGATCTATTTCAAGGGCTTATGAACGCAGAGATGTGCAATAACAACTCAGGCTTACCTGAAAATTGGGGGTTATAATCTTGATAGCTTTGAACTATAACATGCTAAATAACAGATGTATATATAATAAAAACTCGCTTTTGCGAAGAATAATGCAAAGTAAACTTAAAACATATCAACAACAGCATGTTTAAATTTAGGTTAATTCTTGTTGATTATCGATATTTTAAATTCTTATATTTGTAATTATAGAATTTGTATAGAAAATGCCAAGAAGAATTTTACCAAATACGGACAAGTTACGATATCAAACATTAAAGCAATGTATTGATAAACTGGCTGATATTAATCCTCAATCGCGATTTTTATCCGAAGATCAATACCATAGTATGTTGTCTGTAATGTCTCGTTTTGAGCAAATTTTTCTTGCCCGAGAGAAATTAAAAGCAGACCCTGAATACCTTGCAATACAAAAAAAGGCCGGCCTGTTTTTAAAACACTATTTGATGGTGATGCAAATGGCTGCCTTGCGTGGTGAAATGCCGGAGAAAAACCTCATGTATTACGGTTTAAAAAACGCACATTCACCCCTACCCGCTTTTAATACCGGAAAACAAATCATTGAATTGGGCTCGGAAATATTTGAAGCAGACGCAAAGCGTATTGCTAACGGAGGGAAATACATCACGATGCCCGGTATTGCGGTTGTGAAGATCTGGTATGATAAGTTTGTTGATGCCTACCAAAATCATCGTGTTCAGGTTGAAAAGTACAAAAACAATCAGGAGTTTGTCCAAAAGTTACGAAATGAAGTCACTCGCTGTATCATTGAATTTTGGAATAGCCTTGAGTACGAATATAATCATTTAGAGCCTGAATCATTTCGCCAATTAGCCATGGAATACGGATTGCAATACAGTTTGTCTTCCAACGAAATTGCACTGGAAGCATCCCCTAAAACTGCAAGTTTATTCAATCCGGAAGAAATCCCGGTAGATAAGTTGCAAGAGCAAGCTGCGAAATATATTTCAAGACCAAAGCCTAAATACCAGAAAAAGCAAGTTTCAGAATTACAAACGAGTTTTCCGTTTTTGTCTGAAGAAATAGAAACTGACAAAGGCGAATAAAAGGATTGACACATACAGGTAGGGAGAGTCCCAGCTTGTCCCCAACTCGTCCGGATTAAAATCTTTATCTGTTTTGTAATAAAAGTAATACCCGAGGACAGCGAGGCTATTATTTAAAAAGTGTGCAAAAATTGGAATCCACAAATTATTTGTCAGAAACAATAAATAGCCGAGTACAATGCCCAAAAACATCCTTGGGACGAATCCGTAAAATTGAAAATGCGCAAAACTGAATAATATCCCAGTAACGAGAATTGCGACGTGTGCATTTTTCACCCAATTTCTTAGTAAGCGTTGCAAAATTCCTCGGAAAAACAGCTCCTCAGTTACAGCAGGAAAAACAGCAATCACAACAATATTCACTAAAACACCGCCAATACCGTCAACATTAAGCATGCGCTGTTGCATTTGCATGGCAGTTTTTTCCATCCGCTGTATGATACCCTCCAAATTTGCCATGCTATCCGGCAATTTCAGATTCGCATTCCATGTAGCCATCAAGTTGATAATTGCAATACTGCTAAAAACCAACAAAGTGGTTAAAAAGATATTGCGCCATTTAGGCCTTAAGTTAATTTTTAAAAACCATGTCGGATCTGGGGTGGAAATAAAAGCAATAATGTATGCCGGCAATAAAAATATCCCGACAGAACTTATAATCTGAATGATTTTAATAACAGAAATATTAATCGTCGCACTGTCTATTGAATTTCCCAAAATTTCATTGGGGAAAAATGCCAAAACGACTGCCGTCAGCACCTGAGAAACCAGCAAGCCAATAAAAGCAAGCATGAAAACTACAAGTATTTTCACAGCAGGATGCTGATGTATGAAGGCGTCTCTTAAATTCATATCTTGTTATATACAATTTTTAGGCGACTGTTTCCAAAAGCCTGATGCGATTCATTAATTCCCTGTATGTGCGGAGCTTTTATCCCGCGGCGAAAATAGTGATTTCCCGTGAAAACTCGTGCCTCGTCCCATAATCCTTTATCAATAAAGTTGTGCAGCAGTTCAGAGCCACCTTCAACAACCAACGATTGAACCATTTCACGATGCAAATGCCTTAAAATCTCTTCAAGATTATTTTTCCGCGAGCTGATTTGAAAAAAACGCGTGCGGTTTTGAACTTTTGGTGCATTGCCCGTAAAAATCAGATTATCACTTTCATCTGTAAAAATCTCAAGATCTCGGGGTAAATTATCATCAAAATCTATGCTTACACGTTTTGGATTACGACCTGTCCATTCTCTCACGGTTAATTGCGGATTATCCATAATGGCAGTGTGTTTACCGACCATAAATGCATCTTCTTCGGCGCGCCATTTATGCACTAATTGTTTGCAAAAGGTATTTGTAATCCAACTTGGAGCACCACTTCTGTCTATCGGTCGCAGGACATCCATAAACCCGTCTTCTGTTTTTGCCCATTTTAAGATGACATAAGGGCGATCAGATGTCATGTAGCGGATAAAACGACGATTCAAATGTTTTGCTTCGTTTTCCAGAATACCCGAAGTCACTTCAATACCTTGTGCCTGTAATTTTTCAATGCCTTTTCCTGCAACTTTTGGATTTGGATCTGTCATTGAAATCACAACCCGAGGAATTCCTTTACGGATAATTAAGTCAGTACAGGGTGGGGTTTTTCCGTGATGCACACAAGGCTCTAAATTAACATATAGGGTAGCATCCTTTAAATCAGATTCCTGTTTTACCGATGCAATGGCATTAACCTCTGCATGAGCTTCTCCGATTTTTTGATGATATCCTTCACCAATAATCTGTCCGTTTTTCACCAAAACAGCACCAACAAGCGGATTCGGACTTACATTACCCAATCCGAGTGCGGCAAGGTCAAAACAGCGTTTGATAAATATGTCATGTGCATGCTCCATTAGAATACAAAATTAGTAAACTTCTGTAACAGCAGGCTTATTTTTGGGATTTTAACCGGATTTTAAGAATGTTACCATCCGAATTTTTCTGCTTTCTCCTTTCACAACAAATATTTTATGCTCTATTTTTGAATAATGCCCAATCTATGATTAAAATAAATCAGAAACTTTTAAGTTTGTACAAAGTTTTGATACATGCGATTGAAATCAAGTTTTATCCTTTTAGGAATTATCACGATAATAATGATATATTCCTGCGCTAAAATCGGAAGGCCGACTGGTGGGTCGAAAGACTCTCGTCCGCCACAAATTAAAGGTGCGGAGCCACTTAACGGCAGTGTAAATTTCAATCAAAAATCATTCGATATACGTTTTGATGAATATGTTCAGCTTAACAATATTCAACAAAATTTAATTGTGTCTCCACCTTTTTCGGAAAAACCGCAGGTTAAAATTAAAGGCAAAGGAATTCGGGTGATTTTACCTGAAGCACCCCGGGAAAACACGACCTATAGTTTCATGTTTTTAAATGCAATTTCTGACATCACTGAACGAAATGAGATTCCCTCCTTAGTTTATGCTTTTTCAACAGGAGATCAGATTGATTCTCTCCGTATTTCCGGGACGGTTGAAGATGCATTTACTACAAAACCGATTGAAGGAATTTATGTGATGTTGCATACCGCCGATAACGATACTGCATTTAGAATATCGATTCCTGAATACCTCACGGTTACCGATAAAGACGGAAAATTTGAATTTCAATATGTTGCTGAAGGTCGCTATCGAATTTATGCATTGGAGGATGCAAATTATTCATATAGCTTTGATCAGCCGAATGAGAAAATTGCATTTCTCGATAGCCTGATTATTCCAAAAGCAGAACGAATATTCATAAATTCTGATTCGATTTATGAAACAGTTTATTTTCCGGGAAATTTGCATTTAAGACTATTTGAAGAAAAGCAAAATCAACAGTACATCAAGGAGGAATCTCGAATCCATCCGGCACGTATTGATATTATTTTTCAACAAGCAGAAGACTCAATAATTACTTGGTCATCACCGGATTTACCTCAAGATGCCGTGATCACACAATTTTCTGCAGAAAACGATAGTCTTAGGCTTTTTATTAAGGATAAAAATCATGCTTCACTTGATAGTATTGAACTGAATGTTCGATATTTTTCACATGTTGACAGCATTGGCTGGACACAGGATACCTTAATGTTTTCATATCCCGAACCGGAAAGTGAATTGCTAAAAATCAAGTCAAACATTTCAGAGGGTAAACTGCATTATTATCAAAAACCGCGATTTGAAATTCCTGCATTAATTGATAGTATTGATTTGAACAAAATAGCTTTCTATTATCTAAAAAATGATAGCACGGAAATCCTTAAAGACTTTCGTATTGATACGATAAAACATGGCACTGCATTACAAATTTCAACCAAGCTGCTTGAAGGAGAAGCCTATCGTATGATGTTTGATTCGGCTGCAATTACTGATATTATCGGACAAACCAATGACAGTTTGAGTTTTGAGTTTCTATATCGAAAAATGAGCAGTTATTCCAGTTTGAAAATGATTATAAACACAGCGAAATCCGACTTTTTTTGTGAATTGTTATCAGGTGATAATGTCATACAAACAGCCGAGCCGAATGCCGACAACTTTGTGCGATTTAATTTTCTGGAACCGGGAACTTATCGTGTACGTTTAATCGTGGATGAAAATAAAAACGGAAAATGGGATACCGGTACTCTTGATGTCGAAAAACAACCTGAATATATCATTTATTATCCGGAGCAAATTGAGCTTCGGGCCAATTGGGAACAGGAAATTGACTGGATTTTGACAGAATAGTTATGGAAAAGAAACGCGTATTAATCATCTCATATTATTGGCCGCCCTCAGGTGGTGTCGGAGTAAATCGTTGTTTGAAATTTGCAAAATATTTGCCTGAATTCGACTGGGAGCCTGTTGTTTATGCGCCGTCAAATGCGAGTTACCCATATATCGACGAAACAAACTTTAAACATATCCCAGAAGGAATTACAATCCTTAAACAACCCATTAAAGAGCCGTTTGAATTATTTAAAAAACTCTCGGGGCGAAAGAAAAACGACAGTGCAAATCCGGTATATGTGCGCGATAGAAAACGTAGTTTTATTGATGAGTTTGCAATCTGGGTGCGGGGAAATTATTTCATTCCAGATGCTCGCGCTATGTGGATAAAACCCTCTGTGCGATATCTGAAAAAATACCTTTCTGAACATCCTGTTGATGCCATTCTAACCGATGGACCGCCACATACCAATACCGTAATCGGTTGTCGTGTGTCACAAGCAACCGGAACACCTTGGTTGGCAGATTTTCAGGATCCTTGGACACAGGTAGATTATTATTCCATGCTGAAAATTGGAAAACGGGCAGATAAAAAGCATCATGCCTTGGAGCAGGAGTGTTTCAGAACAGCTGAAAAAATCACCATCGCCAGTCCTACATGGGCAAAAGACATGGAATCTATCGGAGCCGAAAATGTAGATCCGATATTTTGGGGCTATGATGATGATGATTTTCCGGAAAATCCGCCACCACCCGATGACACGTTTAGTATTGTTCATGCTGGACAGCTTGGTTACGACCGACGCCCGGACAGTTTTCTTTCCATGCTCGGAGAATTGAAGAAAGAAAATCCAGAATTTGGAAACTTGTTGCGGCTAAAATTTGCTGGAACCGTTGATTATGCCATTGAAGAAATGATCAAGGACAACGGACTGTCGGAAAATTATTTTGCTCCGGGAAACGTTTCACGCCCAGAAGCAATTGATTTAACCTTAAAAGCTCAGTTATTACTGCTGCCACTGAACATTGCAGATAATGCGAAAGGAAGAATTCCCGGAAAATTGTTCGAAAATTTAAGGGCAAGTAAACCAATTCTCGTTTTAGGCCCTACAGACAGCGATGTTTCAAAAATAGTAAATGATGCAAATGCCGGAATTACCTGTGCCTATGATGATGTCGAAACACAGAAAGTATTTATTTTAGAACGATTTGAGAAATTTAAGAAGGGCGAAAATCAAATTGATCTCGGGAATATTAAAGCCTATTCCGTAAAAAATCAGATAAAACGACTGTCAGAATTTTTGAATAATATTTCAAAGTGATACCAATTGCGTTTCAAAATGAACTGTGTTAAAAACCAAATTTATTTCGGAAGTTTTAATCGAATCTTTTTTATTTAAACTACAATCCCTCGGAATTCCTTATCTTTACAACATGAATTCAATGAGAAAAAATATCGTTATTGCAGTAGATGGGCATTCTTCCTGCGGGAAAAGCACTATGGCAAAACAAATTGCTAAAGCACTGGGCATACTCTATGTTGACAGCGGGGCAATGTATCGTGCGGTTACCTGGTTTTTTATGCAATATTTTGATCTGTCAGACAGCTCCCTTTCTGATGAAGAATTAATTCGATTGTTGCCCAAAATATCCATTGATTTTGAAAGAAAAAACGACAAGGATTTCACCATACTTAATGGGAAAAATATTGAATCTGATATCCGGCAGATGGCAGTTTCAGAAAAGGTTTCACGAGTGAGCGCCATTCCCAAGGTTCGTGAAAAACTGGTAAAAATTCAACGTGACTTAGCTAAAAACCATAGTGTAATAATGGATGGCAGAGATATTGGAACCATTGTATTTCCAAAAGCAGACGTGAAATTATTTGTTACTGCCGATGCAAAAACACGTGCAGAAAGAAGGTATCTTGAATTGCAATCAAAAGGAGAAAGTGCCGACTTTGATCTTGTACTCCAAAATATTATTGCCCGCGATGAAATGGATTCAACCAGAAAAGCAAGTCCACTAAAACAAGCTGAAGACGCCATCCTTATTGATAATAGTAATATGAATCAAGAGGCGCAATTAGCATTCGCACTTAAACTGATTAAGGAGAAACTTAAATGAAAATAGAACTTGATCCAAATTCTGGCTTCTGTTTTGGAGTTACCAACGCAATTAAGATGGCAGAAGATATTTTAGGCGATAATGAAACACTGTTTTGTCTTGGTGATATCGTACACAATAACGTAGAGGTGAACCGTTTAAAGGATTTGGGTTTGATAAGCATCAATCATGAAGAATATGCAAAACTACATGACACGAGTGTGCTTATTCGGGCTCATGGCGAACCTCCATCAACTTATGAAATTGCAAAAAAGCAAAACATTCAACTTATTGACGCAACTTGTCCCGTTGTGCTTCGCTTACAAGACAAAATCGAACGCCTAGGAAAGCAAATATTTTCCAATGGTGGACAAGTTGTTATTTATGGGAAACATGGGCATGCTGAGGTCGTTGGTTTAATTGGGCAAACAGGTGGCAAGGCCATTGTTGTGATGGATGAAAACGATTTGAAAAAAGTAGATTTTAATCAACCCATCCATTTGTTTTCACAAACAACCCGTAAAATCAAAGACTATCAGGAAATTGCAGCCGTCATTCGCAATAAAATGAAAAACCCTGAATACCTATCGATTCACAATAGCATTTGCCCCAGTGTTTCAGGAAGAGAACCGGAATTAAAAGAATTTGCAAAAAACCACGATATTATTATATTTGTAAGTGGCGAGAAAAGCTCAAATGGAAAGATGCTTTTTAAAGTTTGCAAAGAAGCAAACTCAAATGCCTATTTCGTGAGTAAACCAGACGATATTAATGCCACATGGTTTACAAACATGAACTCTGTTGGAATTTCAGGAGCAACATCAACACCTTGGTGGTTAATGGAACAAGTGGCTGAAACAATTAAAAACATAAAATTATGACAAAGTTTAAACGTATTGGTGTTCTAACATCCGGAGGAGATGCCCCCGGAATGAATGCAGCAATTCGTGCGGTAGTTCGTGCCGGTTTATCAAATAACATAAACATAACAGGTATTATCCGTGGATATGATGGGCTTGTCAATGGTGAGTTTCGGGAAATGTCATCTCGTAAAGTAAGTAATATCATTCACCGTGGGGGAACCATTCTTAAATCAGCTCGCTCCGAAGCGTTTAGAACCCAAGAAGGACGGTACAAGTCTTATCGAAACTTAATAGAGGAGGGAATTGAAGCATTAATTGTGATTGGGGGTGACGGAACTTTCACCGGAGCACGCATTTTTGGCGAAGAGTATGATTTCCCGATTGTCGGGATACCCGGAACAATTGATAATGATTTGTTCGGAACAGATATGACTATCGGATTCGACACAGCAATTAATACCGTGGTAGAAGCGGTTGATAAAATTCGTGATACAGCAAGTTCACATGAACGGCTATTCTTTATCGAAGTGATGGGCAAGGATGCCGGATTTATTGCTCTGAGAGCAGGAATCGCCACCGGAGCAGAAGCAATTTTCATCCCCGAAGTTCAAACGGAGCTCGATGATTTTGAATCCTATTTATTCAATGGGAGCAACCAAAGAAAATCAAGTAATATTGTACTTGTTGCTGAAGGCGATGAAACCGGAGGTGCTTTTAAACTTGCAGACAAAGTAAAAATCAAATTCCCGCAATACGATATGCGCGTTACAATTCTGGGACACATACAGCGCGGTGGCTCTCCATCTGCTTACGACAGATATATTGCCAGCCGACTTGGTGTTGCTGCTATCGAAGCTCTAATGGACAACCAACGAAGCATTATGGTAGGATTAAAGCATAAAGAAATTGACCACATCCCATTTGCTCAAACAATTAAACATCATAAAGAAGCAGATAAAACCCTCATGGCTTTATTAAAAACATTGAATTATTAAACGTCCTCTTTTATGATTGCTGATATTATCTTGTCAATACCGATTCCGGTGTATTATTCTTATCGGATCCCGAAGCATTTGCAGGATAATGTGTTTGTTGGAAGCAGGGTAATTGTCCCGCTGGGAAAATCAAAAATTCATACAGGAATTGTTCGGAAAATTCATTCCGGGAAAATAAATAATGATAAATTAAAACCTGTTTTGCTGGCACCGGATACACACAGCTTTGTTTCTCAGGAAACCATGGAGCTTTGGGAGTGGATGGCGTTTTATTATCATTGCACACCCGGTGAAGTGTATAAGGCTGCCGTTCCCGGCTACTATCGTAATTTTGATGACATTTGGGCAAGCATCCCAAATCCTGAAAAACTACCTAAACAAGCAGTGTTTTTGGGAGATCAGTTGAATGTTGATAAAGCCTTGCAAATAAAACATTGCACACAGAATTTTGGCGCAAAAAAAATGAGCACAGCACTCATTGCGCTTGCTGAAGAAAATAATTTACAAGCTCGTTATATTTCATCAGTGCAGGCAAGGGAAAAAATCATTTGCAGGAATGTCTCAAAAGAAATTATTACTGACCATTTAAAGGACAGTAAGCATGCCCCTGCAAGGAAAAAAATTCTGAATTATTTTGCTATTCATGACGAATTACCATCCCGAAAACTCAAAGAAAAATTGGCTGTCGGGAAATCGGCGCTAAATACGCTCATCGACGAAAAATTATTGAGAGAAGAAGATCGAGTTGTCGATAATCAAGCCATTAATGCAGATTTTTCTGCGCTTCCCGAACTTAATGAGGCTCAAAAATCAGCATATCAAGAAATTGAAAAAGGTTTTAATCAAAAGAAAGTCTGTTTACTGCACGGAATTACTTCCAGTGGAAAAACGCTGATTTATTTGCATTTGATTAAATCCGTTTTAAGCGAAGGAAAACAAGTGCTATATCTCTTGCCGGAAATTGCCTTAACAACACAGATTATCAACCGAATAAATGAAAGCACCGGCGGTATTGCGGAAATATTTCATAGCAAGTTTACCGGTAAATCCCGTTTGAGATTATGGGAAAATACGCAAAGCGGACAAGCGACTTTAGTTGTAGGTGCACGATCTTCAATTTTTTTGCCCATGAAAAACCCAGGGCTAATTATTGTGGATGAAGAACATGATGCCAGTTTTAAACAGCACGATCCGGCACCACGATATAATGCCCGCGATATGGCAGTGATGCTGGGGCAAAAAACCGGCGCAAATGTATTGCTCGGCTCAGCAACGCCATCGGCAGAGTCGTGGCTTAATGCATACAAAGGAAAATATCATTTTGTCCCGCTTTATTCTCGATATCAGGATTTCCCGTTGCCAAAAATTAAAATTCTAGATACCTATCATGCCCGAAAACGCAAAGTAATGGATGGCGATTTTCATCCTGAGACTTTACAACAAATTGGAGAAGTGCTATCTCGCGGCGGGCAGGTAATTGTACTAAGAAATCGCAAGGGATATGCGCCCTTAATTCGATGTAAAGCCTGTGGTTGGACAGCTGCTTGCCCAAATTGCTCAGTACATTTGACCTATCATAAAAAAGACGGGAAATTAAAATGTCATCATTGCCAACATAGCATTGAAATGCCACATAAATGTCCGGAATGTGGAAGTACTGGACTCGGATATTTTGGTTTTGGGACACAGAAAGTGGAAGAAGATCTGCAAATTATGTTTCCTGATGCCGGCATCTCCAGATTTGACCAAGACAGCTTGAAAAATCCGAAACAATATAATCGAATTATACAGGACTTTACCGCGCAGAAAACTCAAATTTTGGTTGGTACGCAAATGCTGACAAAAGGACTTGATTTTGAAAATGTCCGACTCATTGCCGTACTACATGCTGATCAAATGCTGAATTATCCTGATTTTCGTGCTTTTGAGCGTGGTTATCAGATGCTTGAGCAGGTTAGTGGACGAACCGGACGACATATGGATGATGCCTTGGTGCTGATTCAGACTGCGTTCCCAACACATCCGATTTTGAATGCATTGAAAGCGCATGAATTTACAAAAATGATTGACATAGAATTGCAAGAGCGAGAGGCACTGTACTATCCGCCCTTTGTACATCTTGTAAATATTCATTTAAAAAGTGCCAACCCTTACGATTTGGAAAAACGTAGCATTCTATTATATCGCGATTTAACTCGGGAATTTGGGAAAATGGTTAGCGAACCGGCAACACCAATTGTTGAACGAAAAGGGAAGTTGCATGAGCGGTTTATTCAAATAAAAATCCCGAAAAGCAAAAATCAAAATCAATACAAACGTAGCTTACATAAGATTGTCACCGGATTTAGTCAATCCTCTGCAGGACGTCCTTTACGGATATTCATTGATGCAGACCCGGCTTAAGAGGGCTTGAAAATAAATAAAACTTATAAACTAGCGTTTAACTAGCTTTTTCTGAATAAGATTGCCTTCCTCGTCCGATACTTTCAGGTTAAAAATACCTGAAGGGTAATCTTGCAAATTAAGCGAAAAATAAAACTGGTTAATTTCCTGTTTGAGCAGCAATTTCCCCTGTGCATCAAAAAGCGATACGGTATAATTCCGCACATTCCCAAGCTTGACATAAACTATCTCTTCAGTCGGATTGGGATAAACATCTATTTGAAAATCTTGTACTGGAATATTTTGTACAAATTGAGCCGCTGCATCACAAACAACCCACAAATCCGGATCGACAACAATATCAACCACCGCACGAGATTCAACGATTTCATGAATTGTTGTCGGAGCATCATTTGCCAAACGAATATCCAAACTATCTCCATCCGCAAAAAACAGGCGATACTCAATCGGAATAGTAAATAAATTTGTAGCATTCGAACTAGTGGTTTGCTGTGATTCCAGATATACAATATTATCGTGCTGATACCAATTCACATTGTAAATCGGGTATCCTTCTCCATAATACCACTCATCAAAAAAAGTCTCAAAATCCAACCCAGTTTCTGCTTCCAACACACTTCTGAAATCTTCACCGGTAGCTGTTGAGTTTGCATAAGTCGCGATAAAGCTTTGCAATGTTTGATAAAATAATTCATCATCATCAACCAAATAACGAATCATATGCACTAGCATTCCTCCTTTTTTGTAGGTAAGATAATAATCAAAAATGCGTCCTACACTTGTTGCTTCTTCAATTGGAACATAAACAGATCCTTCATTATATAATTTTGCATTATCCATTGAAAACTCCAAATACTCTCTTTGTGCTGATTCACTCCAAAGTGCCTCATTCGTAATTATTTCTGTGTAAACAGCAAAGCCCTCATTTATCCAGATATCTTGCCATGTTGCGCAAGTGACATAGTTTCCAAACCATGAATGTCCGAGTTCATGAGCAACCAGTGAAAATGAAAAGTCACGAATACTTGTCATTGTTTGGTGTTCCATTCCACCGTTTAATTCAACAATACAATGTCCGTATTTTTCTTCGTGATGAGGATAGATGCCAAGTGCATCACACAAGGCCTCCATAATCGGAATGGTCTGATTCATATACCATTCATTATCAGCAAAATATCCATCCACATTGTAAACAAAATTTTGAATTAAAATAGAGTCTTCAATTTGTGTAGGATGCGCATAAATTGAGGCATCCATATATTCCCCAATTGCTACTGAAATCAAATAATAATCAATCGGATACGCTGATTTCCATTGATAGGTTTCTGTTCCGTCACCATTATCAACAACATTTGTCAGCAAGCCGTTTGAACCCGCCATAAGATGATCAGGAACAGTCACAAACACCCATGAAGAATCGGCTTTATCGGTTAAATCTTGTTTCACAGGAAACCAGCCCATCGCATCGAAAGGCTCAGAAAGAGAAAATGTGGTTTTCACATCCCAATCGCTATTATACCGGTTAAATATTCCGTAAGGCGGAGTTCCATGATAATCAACTTCAACAGTAAGTATTTGTCTGCTTTTATTTCGTTCCAAAGGAATACTCACCAAATCATTGTTGTGGGTATATGATGTTGTAATTCCATTCAAACGCACTTCATCAACAAGCATGTCATTATCAAAATCTAGTTCGATCGCAGATGCGATAGGATTTGTAATTTCCAAATCAATTTGAGCAGTACCTTCAACATATTTCGACTGATCGTCCATTACAAGGTCAAGGAAATAAAATTTCACATCGTAATCATCAGCTGCTCGATGCAACTTTACAAATCTGTTGTCCTGTTGGGATTTCCAGTGATTAATTTCAGGATCACTCCATTGTGAAAATGCAGTTAACCCACTAAATAACAAAATGACAAGTGCAAATTTTCTCATAGTTACAAATTATTAAACTGACGGACAAAGCGATCTTTTCCGTGCATTACTTTTATCGTGTAAATTCCTGAGGCAAATCCATCAACATTGATTGAAAACATCGTTTTTGATTCCTTTATTTCTCCTCGTTTTATTAATTTTCCATCGACACTAAATATTTCATATGATAAGGGATTTTTATCCCTGTCAATAAATTGAATAAACAATTTTCCGCTTGAAACGGGATTTGGATACAGTTTTAAATATTCGTCCACCGATATTTCTTCCACATTCACATCACCAACATTAATACTTTTTGTTTCGGTATATTCACCTTGTGCATTTGTTACAGTCAGGCTCACATCATACACTCCGTCTTGGGCAAATGTATGTTGAGGATGCTGATCAGTGCTAGTGTTTCCATCATCAAAATCCCACTCCCAGCTATCCGGATAATTTGTGGAGATATCCGTAAAGCTAAAGGATTTATAATTGGTTTCCTCTGCGTCAAAAACATAATCGACAAACAAACACCGCCATACTAACTTAAACCCGTTTTCAGAAACACCGGGGTCGGTATATTGTTTTACCAAAGCAATTTCACTATTAGTTATATAGGATCCCGACGGAAGATTTGTATTACAAAATTCTCCAATTGCATAACCGGCATATGGAATTTCACCATCATAAACCGTGATTTTATCATAATCACATTCATCAGCCGAGCCAGCCTCAACATCAAATTCCAAAAACTGAAACTCAATTTGATCTGCATTTGCCGGTCTGATTTTTAAAGCTCCATTTGTATTATTTGAATACATGCCGTCCGGTCCACCATTATCATAAAGCGTACCCTCACAACAAACTTGTTCCGGACCATAACCGTCTTCCGGCAAATTGAGCTCCGAAATATTAAAAGCATCAAAACTGATGAATGCAGTTTTCAGCTCACTTGACTCGGGACACAATGTGGTATAAGCTGTTAATTTAACATCGTACAAACCGTCATCTGTGTAAGTGTGTGCCGGCTCAAATTCATCTGAGCTTTCGCCATCACCAAACTCCCATAGATAGGACAAAGCGTTTACACTTAGGTTGTAAAACTGAACCTCGGTTGGGTCACATCCAATATTAACATCAGAAGAAAAATCGATCACAGGAGCTATTGGATTTAAGCTAATTGTTTGAGTAATTGAATCTTCACCCAGCGCATTTGACACCCAAAGCTTTACCTCATAATCTCCGGTTGCGTCATAAGTGTGTGTTGGTGAAAAGTCAAAAGATTGAGTTCCATCGCCAAATTCCCAACGATATTCATCAGGGGCACCACTGGAAATACTTGCAAATTGAATAACCCCTTCGCAGCCATTGATAATATTGTGTGAAAAATCAGCAACCGGTGGAGCAACGAGTTCAAACAAATCCCTTTCCCAAACGCCTCTGCCATAAGTTGCAGCACGTAATTTATTCACATCATATTGGATTTCCAATTCATTGACAATCACGTTTGGTAAGCCTTGATTGTAAAGAATCCATTCTGACATTCCGGCATTCCGATAAAAAACACCAAGATCTGTTCCTGCGTATAATGCGTGATTTGTGCCAAGCTCATAAACCAAACAATTTGCCGGCACATTGGGCAATCCTGCAGAATAATTTGTCCAAGTATTACCTCCATTATCCGAAAAATATATTTTTTCTTCATCACTAAATCCACTGAGACTTACCCAAAGCATGTTTGGATTAGATGGATTTACCGTAATATAAGTAATTGAGTTATTAGGAAGTCCATTCGTTTTAATTGCCCAAGTTCCACCTCCGTTTTCGGTTTTGTAAATATTGTCATAAGTAGCTGCATAAATAACATCGGGGTTGGACGGTGCAACTGCTAAGGATTGTAAGTTTGTTCCATCGGTAAGATTATTTGAAATTGGAGCCCAAGAGCTCCCGCGATTGGTGGTTTTATAAACATCTGAAAATCCTGCATATAAAGTTTGGGGGTTCACCGGATCAATGAGGTAGGGTGTAACCCATGCGCCCTCGCCTGCTTCAACTGGCTGAACATTAGTAAAATCCTGTCCCCCATTAGTTGAGCGATGAATTGCTCCATAATAATACGATGCATATAGGATTTCATCATTAGTATAATCAATTAAACATTCCATCCCATCACCACCAAGAATTGCACGCCAGTCACCGTTATCATAACGCATTGAACCATTATCCTGTGAGCCGGTAACAAAGCGATTCGGATTCGTTGCAGAATTTCCGAATCGGTATATCTGCAAAATTTGTAAACCATCACTTAAATCAGACCAATAGTTTCCATTATCAGTGGACTTATGTAAACCGCCATCATTTCCGGAAAACAAAGCGCCGGTTAATGGGTGATAATCTAAGGTATGTTGATCTGCATGCACATAAGCAGCATTGTCTCCGTACCAATGTGAAGAAATATCCCATGATAAACCACCATTGCTTGATTTCCAAATATTAACACCGCCAACAAACACATTATCTGCATCGTTGGGGTCAGCGGCAATGGCAAGGTCATACCAGCCTTGTCCACCACTATCCGAACCATCGGAGGTCCAACCCAATAAATTGAGCGAAGAATTATCATGAACCTGCGTCCAACTATTGCCACTATTTGTGGATTTATATAAGCCCAAATATCCACTGTCAGATGCATCTGAAGCCACCGCATAAATTCGGTTTGGATCATCTTCAGTCACAGCAATTTCAATACGGTTTGCTCCGGAAACCTGATACATGCTATTCCAGTTTATGCCACCATTTTCTGAACGAAAAATGCTAGCTCCTCCACTATATTCATAAATTGACGCATAGACATAATTTGAGTTTCCGGGCTTGAATTCAACGTCCTTAAAATGTCCGGTTGCACGAATTTCCCAATCCACACCTCCGTTGTCGGTATATAAAATACCGTTACTTGAAGCAGCTATCAAAATGTCTGGATTATCGGGATTTATGATTAAACGTCGGATAATAATCTGATCCTGAATTGCCAAATCCAACATAACATGATCCCAGGTATTTCCCATGTCAGTAGACTTAAGAATCCCAGCACTGTAAGTATCACGGGCATCACCATCACCGGTCGCAATAAAAATAATATCAGGATCCGTCGGATGCACTGCAATATCGCTCACTCCGATTGATGGCAAATGGTCAGTGGTCGTCTCCCAGTTTAATCCACCATCGGTTGTTTTCCAAAACCCGCCACTCGGAGCGCCCACAAACATAATATCAGCATTTGTCGGGTGGAAACTAATGCAATTCAATCGCCCGCTACCGCGACGCCATGTGGGGGAATTAATATCAACAGGGGTGTCATCAGGACCCATATGTATCCAGTTGGCAATTTCTCCACGTGAGCTCAACGCAGATTTTTTTTGAACTTTTCGCCATTCTTCCGTTAATATGTGATGTGGGAAATATCCGTTTCTATCAACCCGGGGTTCCATAAAATTCTCCCAACGTTTGAATTGTTTAAAGCCTTTCCCTTTTTCATAATCACGTTTTGCCCAATAATCATTAAACGCATCCTGAATTTCGTGAAATGACGGCTCTCCGTCTTTCGTATCAAACTCAGTCATCCAGGGTTGAGATGAAACAGTCCCGACCATTACAAGCATTGCAAAACTCAGGAGTACTAATGTTTTTATTTTTCTCATGTTTTCTTATGTTAATACACAAATATAACCAAAATACGGATCATTTAGTTTACTGTCGAAGATAAAGAATACGAAATTCAAAAAACGAAACAATAATACCACCCATAATCCTCATTGCTGTAAATTAAGACAAATTTATCACAATAATGGATGCATTTTTACATGAAATTTATCATAAACCGGAATTTTTCGTAATTTCGAAAAAAAAATCACATGAATAAAATTCAAAAATATTTAATCGGAGGCTTTAGTTTACTTGCCGTATTCCTATTTTTCTATTTTTTCGGGAACATTGCTACTTACATTTTAATTGCTGCCGTGGTTTCAATGATTGGACGCCCGATTATCACTTTTCTGACACGCCCTCACATTAAAAACATCCGATTGCCTCGATGGGCTGCCTCACTTATTACAATGGCATTTTTTGTGTTTCTAATTGTTGGATTTTTACGATTGATCATTCCTTTGGTTGGACAACAAGTTTCAGAATTCTCCACCATTGAACCAGCCTCAATCTCTCAAAATCTAAAGGATCCATACAAAGATATTGACGCCTTTGTACGCTCCCTTTCTATTCCTGAATTAGACGATTTTTCCTCAAAAGAATTTATCAGTGAAAAAATTGTGAATATTGTACGTTTCAATCAGGTCTCTGAAATAATTAATGACATTGGAGGAACTCTAGGAAGCATCCTTATCGGAATATTTGCCGTTTTATTCATTAGTTTCTTTTTCATGAAAGACAGCAATTTATTTGATCGCGGGGTAATGATGCTAATACCAGTAAAATATGAAGGGAAGGCAGAAAATGCCTTGAAAAAAATAAAAAATTTGATTTCAAGATATTTTATCGGTTTGGTTTTTCAGATAATCGGAATAACCACATTAGTTACTACCGGGCTAAGCATTTCCGGAGTAGAATTTTCACTGGCAATTTTAATCGGCATCATTGCAGGATTCTTAAACTTGATTCCATACGTTGGACCATGGATTGGTGCTGCACTGGGCATTATACTAATTATTGCAGGAAATCTTGGCATGGATTTCAACACAGAAATGCTTCCTTTACTCATTTTTGTTCTACTGACTTTCACGATTACGCAAATGGTAGATGTGTTTTTATTTCAACCCTTGATTTTTTCAAATTCCGTGCGTGCACATCCGCTTGAAATCTTTCTGGTTATCCTGATCGGATCCAGCATTGCGGGTATTTTGGGAATGCTTTTGGCAATCCCGACCTACACAGTTTTGCGCGTTATTGCCAAGGAATTTTTCTCACAATTTAAATTCGTGCGCTCATTAACAAAAAACATGGATAAAAAATAGTTATGCAGATTTATAAATTTGGTGGAGCATCCGTAAAAAATGCCGAATCCGTAAAGAACTTGGGCAAGATCCTTTCGACAAATAACACGCCGGTAATTGTTGTTATTTCAGCCATGGGAAAAACCACCAATGCGCTGGAGAAACTTGTAGAGGCATATTTTACAAAAAACACAGGTAAGGCTTATGAAATTGCAAGCCAGATAAAAACAGTGCATTTGCGGATTTTTGATGCCTTAATAAAAAATAAGGCTTCGGAAAAACGAGCATCCCTTGATACGCTCTTTCAGCTTTTGGAGAATAAACTTGAAAAAGCGCCCTCACTGAATTACGATTACGAATACGATCAAATTGTTCCTTTTGGAGAACTGTTATCAACAAAAATTGTGTATTTATATCTGCAAGAAATCGGAATTCCCTGCACTTGGTTAGATATTCGACAAGTTTTACGTACTGATGACCAATATCGCGCTGCAGTGATTGATTGGGAAACCAGCAGAGAACAGTTTCGAAAAAAACTTTCTAAAATCGACCATCACGTTATTACTCAGGGCTTTATCGCTAGCACCCGTGAAGGTATCAGCACGACGCTCGGCAGAGAGGGCTCGGATTACACAGCTTCCGTACTTGCAAATTTGTCGCTAGCGGAGGAGCTTATCATTTGGAAAGATGTACCTGGCATTATGAATGCTGATCCAAAGCAATTTCCGAATGCTCATAAACTGGAAAAAATCTCTTATCAGGAAGCGGTTGAACTTGCCTTTTACGGCGCAAAAGTCATTCATCCAAAAACCATTCAGCCCTTGCAAAATAAACTAATTCCGCTCAAAGTCAAATCTTTTTTAGATCCTTTATCCGAGGGATCTATTATTCAAGAAATTCATGAGGATATTGATTTTTTGCCGGTTTATATTTTGAAAGAAAATCAAACACTGATATCCATTTCGTTGCGGGATTTTTCCTTTATCAATGAACGTCAAATCAGTGAAATATATGGGCTTTTTGATAAACACAGGGTTCATGTGAGTTTAAGCCAGAATTCCGCCATCAGTTACTCGGCTTGCGTTGATTGTGAAAAACGCCGGCTTCCGGATTTAATTGAAGATTTGCGAAAACGCTACAAAGTACTTTATAACGAAGGAGTTGAATTAATTACAATCCGACATTACACAGATTCCTGTATTCAAGAAGTATTAAGCAACAAAGAAGTATTACTCGAACAGCGTTCACGTCGTACTGCCCGTTTTGTTGTCAGAAATGCAAAATAATTATTCGTCTTTTTGGCTGAGTTTGTCCCCATAGGATAAATCTCCGGCATCACCAAGGCCCGGGACAATATATGATTTCACTGTCAACTCATCGTCAACTGCTGCTGACCAAATAGTACAGCGTTCAGATGGCATAATGCGATGCATGTTTTCTATTCCTTCCTGAGATGAAATAATTGCAGCCAAATGAATATGTGCCGGCTTTCCGAATTTTGTCAAGGCTTTGTATGCCAGTTCAAAACTTCCGCCCGTAGCCAACATCGGATCAATAATAATTACTTCTCTATTGGTCAAATCAGGAGAAGTTACATAATCAATCTTTATTTCAAAGGAATTGTCATCGTGATATTTCCGAAACCCGGCAACAAAGGCGTTGTCAGCACGGTCAAAATAATTTAAAAATCCTTGATGAAAAGGAATTCCGGCTCGCAAAATAGTTGCTAATACAGGCTGATTGTCTAAAACAGGAACATCTGCAATTCCAAGTGGCGTTTTAATGCTTTCGTTTCGAAATACCATTTCACGTGAAATTTCATAAGCCATAATTTCACCAACACGCTCCATGTTTTTTCGAAAACGCATACGATCCGTCTGAATTTTCTCACTTCGAATTTCAGACAAAAACTCATCCAGTAAACTTCCTCGATTCCCTAAAACAACAGTTTTTAACATAGCTCGAATTCTTTCTCTATTCACTTTCAAAATAGTGATTTGTTTGCTAAACGTAAAGATATGTAATCTAAGCTTTAAGCACAAATTTATTTAATGCTTTACAGCAGTCTTTGAAATAAACTAATCAGGTGAACACATAATCTCCGTCTCCGTCAGAGAGGCAGGGATTCTCAGGATTGGTATCCCAAGCAGCAAACACATTTTGTCGGGCAGGTTTTTGATATATAAACAGATGTTTTTCCTGATTAATTGCTGCTGTTAAGTTAGCATCAAAACATCGGAATTGTTGAATTTTTTTCGCTTTTGAGAAATCAATTATGTAGCGAGCCAGGCAACTTAATACGGCATTGTCAGCATGATAATACGGAGTTTTAAGTATTCCGTCCCGAAAATGCAAAATTGCCCATCCTATGTTTTCTCCTGCTTCGCTTTTTATCCACAAAAACCTATAATACATGGACTTAGCATAATGCGAAAAAAAATAATTTTGATTATTGCCGTCATTTGACACCCACGGATAATTTAATATCCATCTTAATTCCGAATCAGATCGCTGAAAACCTGCTGTCTCACGTTGATTAAAGGCCTTGTAAAATTCATCATCCGGTTGTTGCATAGATTCTATGATACATCCATTTGATGCAGGTTTTGATGACATCAATATTTTCAAGTTGGCGTAGCATGAAATTAATACATCCACAATTGGTAATACCCAGACGAAGGGCTTTGAAACCCGATGCTTTAAAAGTATTCGAGTTTTGGGGAACAGATAAAACCGGCTTCCTGTCCGGGACGAAATCTTGTGAAACAAGCCACTTTTCTGATAAAGTGCATGTGACTCAGGAGCATAATTCGTGTACATTAATTTCTCATGCCAATCTGTGTTTGCTTCCCTTAAAAGCCGACTTGAATAGCCTTGACCTCGAAACGCAGTTTGAACCCAATTTCCACTCAGCCAGGCAAAATGCGTTTTTGGATTGTCTCCATAATTATCAGGCAATAAACTTCGATATGCAATTAATTGATTTTCTGCACATAAAACATACAACACATAATCATCAGGCAATGCATTCGGATTTTTTACATAAGAAACAATGCGTTCTTGTGAAACCGGTTTCTCATTCAGTTTCTGATATGCTTCTGACTGACTATATTGCAGCAGGTCTGCATGTTTTATTTTATAAAACTCCGGCTTCATTAGGATTTGATTTTTTGTTTTAAGCATGCTGCCAACAGTTCCGATCTCAATATTTTCCTTGTCGGATAAACGTGGGCATGCTCCATTGGAATCCGTTGATAATGCGGCAAATCTTTCATTTTCCCGTGTCCGGATGTGCCAAAACTTATGTGTAAATCCGTCGCTTTATAAATTTGCACAAGCTCAGATTGACTGGTTCCGTCATCCGAAAAAGGGAATGCAAAACTGCGAATTTTTGCCTGTATATTTTCAGAAATCCAATCCAAAGATGCGTTCACTTCGCGGATTTTTTCATCCGTATCAATGGTGGAGAAATCAGCATGCGTCATACTATGCGCACCAATATGAAAACCCGAATTATGCAGCGCTTTAATTTCTTCAAGATTCATGTAAACCCGCTGAGTTTTCATGATTTCTGGAAGATTCACATCATGTTTTTCACAAAACACAGACAGTTCTTCTGTATTTTTTTGCTTGAGTATTTCTAATTGCTTTGCTCTTGACAGCTTTTCGGATTTTAATAAATAATACAATATCGAAGAGCGTTCGTATCTATGGAAATACTGCATATCACCTACAAATGGCGGATTAATAAAAAATGCAGCAGGAATTCCCTTAGATTTCAAAATCGGGGCAACAAGATCATGCATTTGTACCAAACCATCATCAAAACTTAAACACATGTATTTTTTATTTGGATTTAAGTTTTGTTTCAGCACGGATTCAAGCGAAATTGGCGTAAAATCCTGCAAAAGGACCTCAAGTGATGTCTTAAATTCAGGGATTGTTTGAGCTTTGTACAAATAAGCAATATGCGGCAATTCTTCATCACTGACAACATGCCAAAACGGAAAGATAATTTGTGAATTAAGCCGCTTGAGCAAACTTTGTATTGACATCGGCGCAGAAATAAGGGACAAATATTTTATCTTATTTTCATGCGTCATGATTTGCGGATTTTTCGTAAAAACTGCATGGCTTTACTCTCAATTAAGGGATAGGCTTCATTTTTCGCACCAAATCCATGGTAAAAGCGCTGAACACCTGGATTTGTCGAGCCCTCAAAATCAATCATCAATTGAGAACCCTCAATTTGTTTTACCATTTCATCTACCAAGCCAAAAGCGGCTGACGCTTTCTTACCGATTTCATTATTCGCAGCTTGAAGATACACTTTACGATTAAAATCTTCTAACCAACATACCGCGGAAATGAGTTGGTTATCGAGAAATGCGCCTCGCATTTGTAAGCGATTTTTTTGACTGGCAGAATCAAGCAGAATTTGAAGTCGTCTCCACGATTTTTCGGGAAGCTTTGTTCCGGTACTTTTTTTAAACGCAATATAAGATTCTGTTGTGATATCCCGATAGGACAAATTTTGCTTCCCCGCCTTTTTTATGTTTCTGCGATGATTGCTGCGCATAATTTTAAGCAATTTTTGATAATCAGCAATCGGTTGAAGAACAAAATTGGGCTTGTAGGAAATGCCCGGTAATTCAATATAGCGAGCTGATTCAGCATTCAGACTGAGCAAATAAAATTTCCCCGGAATGTCCTTAATAAATGCATCAACTAATCCTTTTTGCAATCTGCCTGTCCAAAATATGCCCAATTGTTGACAAAAAATAGGCTGTGCATAGATCTTTATCCCAAACTTTTTCTGATAAGGCAAGGGCATAATTGCCCTATAATCGTTAAAAACCAGCGCATCCCATTGCTTATCGCTTACTGCATCAAGATACCATGACAAGGCATAGACACGAGAATTTTCGGAATTTTCAATGCATTTATTCCATTTTTTTTCAGAAATGTTTTGTCGAAGTATCTTGTGTATTTTCATCAGCACAATTAATTATCATTCAGCAAATCCTCATCATTAAAGCTAAAGTAATCATTATTCGCAATAATCAAATGGTCTAATAGCTTTATGTCAAAAAGTTTGGCGGCTTCTTGTATTTTTTCAGTAACATGAATATCTGCTTTGCTGGGTTTTAAATTCCCTGACGGATGATTGTGAGACAAAATAATTCCGTGAGCCAGTTTTTCAAGCGCAATTTTGATGATAATTTTTACATCCATTATGGTTGCTGCGGTTCCCCCTTGGCTAAGCCTTAGCCGGTCAATGACATGATTTGCTCTGTCAAGGTAAAGTATCCAAAATTCTTCATTAAGCCGATCTTCCATCATAGGTGCCAGCAATTCGTACGCTGCCATGCTTGAGCTAATGGTTTGGACTTTTTCGGATTTCTCCGCTTTTCGTCGTCGCCCGAGCTCCAGAGCTGCAAGCAATGTAACGGCCTTTGCATCCCCGACTCCCTGGAACTGTTTCAGTTCATCGGCAGTGCAGCGCCCAAGCAGGCTGAGCTTATTATTGTATTTTTTTAGAATGTGTCTGCCCAGTTCAACGGCAGACATTTTCGCATTACCGGATGCAAGTAAAATTGCAATTAATTCAGAATCCGACAAGGATTCTGAACCTTTCTCCAGAAGCTTTTCCCGCGGGCGATCTTGCTCAGCCCAAGTTTTTATGGATTTGCTCATCGGTTTTTTTTTAATAGTTAAATATAACAAAAAACCGTTAGCTGAAAAAACATCTGTTCAAGCTTTGTTTACTTGAACATTGATAAAAGATTTATTTTCCCCTTTATAATTTCGGATCAAGCAAAAAAGGGATCAAGCAAAAAACTTGTGGGGAACGTTTCGTTTTTGTACCGTCAATAGTCAATAGTTTTGTCACAATCTTTGATTGCTTCGCCTCAAAGATATGCGCCAAAACAATATTACATAAACTTTAATCACCATGGGTTATCACTCATGGCTATTAATAGTTTGACCCACTTCGGGGTCAGAACTCGCCTGTTGAGTTAGTGAGTAATAATAACGATAAACATCAATCCTAAAGCTTTGACTAATAATACCGATTAAACATCAAAATGGCGCATACTTTCACTTGCTTCGAGAGCCTCAGCACAAGTCGTTCTGTATGCTTGTTTTGCTGTAATATCGGCATTAACCATTGTAGTTTCAAAATTTCTTTGTCAATCATTTGGAAACACAATTGGTATAATTTATATGCGTTTAATAATCGGTATTAAAATAAAAGGTTCTACTGCAAATTTAGTGGGTAATGGCAAGTAATGATTAATATTGAGCGAAGTATAAGCATTCTAATACTGTCAGGGCTAAAGCCCATTTTTATCTTTCAGATTCTTACCAC
>JAQIBY010000057.1 GCA_027858835.1 Bacteroidales bacterium
TAAATACCTGCTACCGACAAATCATTGATGAATGCCCGCCAATCATAGTCTGGACTTTCTATATTAGTTGCCAACCATTTAATTCTATATATATATTCTTTCCCTTTAACAAGAGCATATTCACTACTGCCAGGAGTACCAAAATCATCATCAACATGGTGAACCACCTCCTTATTTTCGTTAAAAACATCAAACCTCCAACGCTCCGAATTACTGCCGCTTGGATCTCCAACAGTAATCTTCATTGTAACACAATTTGTTGGATCACCATAATCATCCGGATCATTGGGATTTGAACCTCGACTGTGCGGAACCTCATCTCCATCACTCACTCCGTCACCATCTGTATCTGGATTATTTGGGTCTGTTACATAACGATATTCATCAAATAACGACAATCCATCTTGGTCTGTATCTTCTGTTAAGACATCATTAGCAACAAGTGGATTTAATCCATATTGGACTTCCCAACTATCCGACAATAAGTCACCATCTGTGTCCCATTTCTTGGGATTAGTGCCAGCCTGCTGTTCTTCTAGATTTGTAAGAGAATCGCCATCAGGATCGCCATCAGCACCATTGTCCCCCTCAGAATCACAAGGGTCAACACTGTACTGCACTTCCCAACCGTCGCCAAGCCCGTCACCGTCAGTATCAGATGAGCATGGATTAAGACCCGAATTTATCAGTGCTAGACTGTGACCATCGCCTGCCGCTATTGTTATTGCATTATCGACTCCTGTCGGAACATCGCTTTCACCATCAGAATTCTTCCCCCAAGCAACAACTGTTCCATCAGATTTTAAAGCCATACTATGATTAAAGCCAGCTTTTATTGCCAGCACATCACTTAACCCAACCGGCACAGTGCTTTGACCATAGTAGTTGTACCCCCATGCTGTAACTGTTCCGTTTGAACGTAAGGCTAGAGAGTGACCATAACCAGCAGCTATTGCCTCCACATTACTTAACTCTGTTGGAACATTAAGCTGACCAGTGTTATTTCCGCCCCATGCTGTAACTGTTCCGTCAGAATGCAATGCAAGGTTATAGTTAAATCCTGCAGCTATTGCTATTATATTATCCAACCCTGTTGGAATATCAAGCTGACCAGAATAATTTGTCCCCCACGCTACAACTGTTCCATCAGAACGTAAGGCTAGACTATGATAATTCCCAGTTGCTACGGCTATTGCGTCAGTAAGATCAGCAGGCACATTACACTGTCCGTAGAAGTTATATCCCCAAGCAGTGACCGTTCCATCACCCTTCAAAGCAATACTATGCCAACGGTGAGCATCTATAGCTATTACATTGTTCAGCCCTGTCGGCACCGTACATTGTCCGAGACTATTCTGCCCCCATGCCGTAACTGTTCCGTCAGAACGTAAGGCAAGGCTGTGACCATCACCAGCAGCTAGTGCTATTACATTTATCAGATCGACTGGAATATTACACTGTCCGTAGAAGTTGTATCCCCATGCCGTAATCATTCCAATCCTACATTCATCTGAATCAGACAGCCCGTCGTCATCAGTATCTGAACTCAAAGGATTAAGCCGATATAGAAATATTTCCTCTCCATCAGACAGTCCATCTGCGTCAGAATCAGCCGAGTCTGGGTCAGTTCCAAACAACTTCAGCTCTCTGGCATCAAGGAGTCCATCACCGTCGCTATCCAATACTGCATTACCAAGAGAATAATAAGAGGAAGTATCAAAGCCTGCTACATAACGAAGTGGGTCAAGGTTGTGTTCAAGTGTGGCAACGAGATTCCAACCATATTGATTAAGCAAGTTTGTTGAATTATAAACATCAAGCATGGAAATATCATCTGGTGCATGCAGGTACAACTCGGCATCTTCTGCTTGTACATTACACTGCACAACAGCAATACAATTACTATATAGGTCAAGCACCGAATTCGTATTAGTTCCTTCAACATAATAACCAATTGAATTAGTAAGCATTGCCAGATAGTCAAGTATACTGTTGGTTGGCAATAAATCACATAATACATGTTGACGCATAGGATCACAAGCATCATACCAATCTTGAATTGCTGAACCACTTAAATATACAGGCGGTTCTCCGTATATATTTTCTATCCAGCTTACCGGGTAGTTGGCTATTGAAACTTCATTAGAATGTAAAATTATAGCATTAGTAGAAATTGCGGAATAATAGTTGCGAATACGCCCAAAGCTATTGTTTGTCTCAACAACTTCAACGGGATACATTAAAAACTCATTAGAACCATTATACAAAACAACAGGAGTAAGCGATGCGATAAAATTGGTATCGAAATCAGCAGCATAAGCTATGACTCCCAAAGAATTGTTATACACACAGTCCTTTGCAGGAGGCATCAGTCGATTGATTGAATTACTAACCCATGTGTAATTTACAATATCCTCCAAATCATCAAGACTGGTCACAACCTGAATATCTTTAGCAAAGATTATTTCTGCAAAACAGAACAATGCTGCAAATATAATTATTTTAGCAAAAACAAACTTCATTGTACTCCTCACCTTTCATTTTACTTTCTCAAATTCTCTCGATTCTTTTTAACCACTAAAAATGCGGGTGATTTCCCATTTTCTTAAAACATTTAACTGAAGCTAACACATTATTTTTCAAAATACAATATTTTTTTTAAGAATATTGAAGTTTTTTCATAAGTTATTATAAATTTATTCATAATCATCTGCGAAGAACCAATTTATCACCAATACAAAGCACCTTCGGGCAAAGTCAGTTCTTAGGAATTAAGTAAAAATAACTTCCATTAAATGATGTGATGTGATACTATTCTTTCATGAGTAAAAAAACAAACCAAAATATTGAAGATGACATTCGACAAAAGTATAATGGCATATCAAAATATCTGAATGAAAAAAGCAGAAGAATATGGGCTGCAGCAGAAGCAAAGTCTCTAGGCAAAGGAGGTATATCTATTGTTTACAGATCAACAGGGATTACTTACAAAACTATTAAAAAAGGTTTGGAAGAATTGAAGTTTGATCCATTAGAACCGGGAAAGATTCGTTCAAAAGGTGGAGGGCGAAAAAGTATAATTGAGGTTGATACAAATCTTGAATCAGATCTTCGTCTATTGGTCGAAGCAACTACTCGTGGCGATCCTGAATCGCCACTTTTATGGACCTGCAAAAGCACATATAATTTATGTGATGAATTAAAAGTAAAAGGATATTGCGTCTCACAAAAGAGTATATATACAATGCTAAAAAAAATGGGCTATTCTCTTCAAGGAAACAGAAAAACGGAAGAAGGAGGAAAGCATCCTGATAGAAATGCTCAATTTCAATACATATATGACAAGACTAAAAGATTTCAAAGAAACAATAATCCCGTAATCTCAGTAGACACAAAAAAGAAAGAAAATATAGGAAACTTCAAGAACAACGGGAGAGAGTATCATTTAAAGGGCAATGCACCACAAGTTAATGTTTATGATTTCATTGATAAAGAAAAAGGGAAAGTGGCTCCATACGGTGTTTATGATTTATCAAAAAACAATGGCTGGGTTAGTGTTGGAGTCAGCAGCGATACATCTGAATTTGCAATTAACAGTATTCTGAGTTGGTGGAAGGAGATGGGCGTGCATTCATATCCCAAAGCAAAAGAAATTTATATAAATGCTGATGGGGGCGGTAGCAATGGTTGGAGAACTCGTCTTTGGAAAGTGGAACTGCAAAGATTTTCAAATACTACAGGTTTAGTAATTCATGTTTCCCATTTCCCGCCAGGAACAAGCAAATGGAATAAAATAGAGCACAGAATGTTCAGTTTTATTTCGCATAACTGGAGAGGGCATCCATTAATTGACCGAGCAACGGTAGTGAATTTAATTGCGAATACAAAAACAAAAAAAGGATTATCAATTAAAGCACGATTAGATGAAAATATATATCAAAAAGGACGGAAGATATCCGACAAAGAATTATCTCTAATTAATCTGGTGAAAGATGAATTTCATGGTGAATGGAATTACCATGTTAAACCAA
>JAQIBY010000073.1 GCA_027858835.1 Bacteroidales bacterium
AATCCTTTTTCGCCTTTTGATTTATATACCTGTTTTGTCATTTTATTTTGTATTTATTTATGCCCAAATATAGGTATAATTATTTAACTGACAATGAGTTAAATTATAGAAGTCCCCTATCACAATTTTTGTAATATAACTTCAGACACTTTTTGCCATTTATCAAAATCCTGTTTAAAAAAATATGCTCTTTTCTCATAATGCATAAAATTGATTTAGCCCAAAACTAATTCAATTGAAAACTACAAGCGTTTTTATAAGCGCTTATAATCGACTATAAGCACTTATAAAAATGAATAAATTTTGTATGTTTGCATTAAAATTAGTTGTTATGAAACGTGAATGCTTGAATTGCGGTGAAATAATCAAAGGAAGATCCGATAAAAAGTTTTGTGATCATTTATGCAGAAACGCATATAATAATAATCGAAAAAAAGAATTAGAAAAATACATTATTCAAATAAATAGTGAGCTTCGAAAAAATAGAAGAATTTTAAAAGATTTTAGTCCAGTTGGTAAAACAACAATCCGAAGCAATTATTTAAAAGATTCTGGATTTAATTTTAATTTACAAACCAATACATTCACTACAAAAAATAATAATACCTATAAATTTTGCTACGATTATGGATATTTAGAATTAGAAGATGAAAAAGTCTTAATTGTGAATTTACAAGATTATATGAAACCAATTTAGTTTAAAAACGTCTAAAAATACAATAAATTACATTCTGTAAATCCAGCAAAAACCTAAGTTGAATTTGTTGAAATTTAATGCAAATTTGCTGTGCTCTAGATACAGCTCCGCCCTCTCAGTCACATTGGTCATTTGTAACTTACTGTATAAGAACATGATATAAATTTGTTAAATTTTGGATATTTGTACTAAATTGTACGGTTTATTCTTCTCCACGAATTTTTTAAAACAAATTTATTTTAGTTCTATTACAAATCTAGTAGAAAATTTTGATTTTAGGGTATGAATTTCACAAAAGATTTTTAAATTTGTTGCTAGATTTTGGAGATGAATGGGATAATCACCAATATTGAAAGCATGCACAAGACCCAAAAAGTTTATCTTAACCTTGAGTACGTTTCTAACTACTACGAAGACCCACTACACTTAAAGTGGAATGGAGCGTAGGAATTGTTCGCATGTACCCTTTGAGCATATCAGTATCGATGAAATAACATTCATAAACCATGCATAGGGTATTGTAATACCAATTGTTTTTTAAAATGATTGTTAAAGAAATTCTGAAACTACCAATCGCTGTTCCGAATTATTTCGGAATGATGTTTAATCGGTATAAATACCATCAGGCAAAAAAATAAAAACCAAGATCTCGGGTTAATGGACAAAATGGTTGGTAAAAAGTTCCACACGGCTGTAATTTATTAGGTTTGCATTAAATGAAAGCTTATGAATACAAAAAAGCGCCAAATTTCTCAAATTTGGCGCTTATATAAAGTATAAACTCTATTAATCCAATTTATGAATCAATAAGCCTGAGCGCAATTTAGGCTCAAACCAAGTTGTTTTCGGAGGCATGATGTTACCGGTGTCTGCAATGTCAATCAGTTGCTTCATACTAACAGGGTACAAAGCAAAAGCAACTTTCATTTCACCACCATCAACGCGTTTTTTCAATTCGCCGAGACCACGGATTCCACCCACAAAATCAATACGTTTTGAGGTACGCAAATCTTCGATTCCCAAAAAATTATCCAAAACAAGATTTGAAAGAATGGTTACGTCCAATACACCAATCGGATCAGTATCATCATAATAACCCGGACGTGCAGTTAATTTATACCATTTTCCTTCGAAATACATACTGAACTCATGAAGTTTTGCAGGTTTATAAACATCTTCACCCATATCTTCCACTTCAAACACTTCATTCAGTTTTTCCATGAATTCATCGGCTGTCAGTCCGTTTAAATCCTGAACAACACGGTTATAATCAATAATTTTTAATTGATTATCGGGAAAATGTACTGCCATGAAATAGTTGTATTCTTCATCTCCAGTATGATTCGCATTTTTTGCAGCAAATTCATCACCGATACGAGCAGCTGCTGCCGTTCTATGATGACCGTCGGCAACATAAGTTGCAGGCACTTTTGTCGCAAAAAGTTCTTCTAGCTGCTTATTGGTTTCCGGATTATTTACCGGCCAGAAAGCATGTCCAAATCCGTCTTCTTTTACAACAAACTCATACTCGGGAGCTTCGTTATTCACAATATTCTCAACAATTGCATCAATTTCAGGCACAGCTTTGTATGAGAAGAATACTGGCTCCATATTCGCACGGGTATAGCGGGTAAGCACCATACGATCTTCTTCTTTTTCGGGGCGTGTTAATTCATGTTTCTTAATGACACCGTCTTTGTAATCCTGACAAGCTGCGCAACCAACCAGACCGTATTGAGTACGTCCATCCATGGTTTGTGCATAAATGTAATATTTCCCTTCGGCTTCTTGTTTAAGCCAGCCTTTTTCTTGAAATTTCTTGAAATTTTCAACTGCTTTTTTATAAACAGCCTCAGAATGAACATCAGTTCCTTCTGGCAAATCAATTTCGGCACGTGTAATGTGCAAAAGTGAATGCTCTTTGCCCTCAGCCATTTCGGCAGCTTCTTTTGAATTCATCACGTCATAAGGAAGGCAAGACAATTCCTCTGCCATCGCTTTTTGGGGACGCAATCCTTTGAAAGGTTTGATTATAGCCATAGTTATACTTTTTTAATAATTATTATTCGAATTTACGAGCTTGCGAGCTTGCGAGCTTGCGAGCTTGAGAACGTGCGATGTATTCGCAACGAGATTAACAAGATCACAACTTGCTCACAAAAATATTATTCTATTTTGAAATGACACACCATTTTTCTTTGTTTTGCATAATTTTCACTAACATCGATAAAATGTGATCGTACTTGTCAGACAACTCAGCATGTAACTCTGCCGTGATATATCGACAATCTAAAGCAAAGTCTAACCATAGCTTAGTCTCATCAGCTTCTGCTTCTGAATCGGTTAACTTACTAAGAAAGTTTTTAGGATACTTTCTTCGTCTCCAAGCCTCTACAATGTTACTAACTACTGAGCGAGATGATCTTTTTATTTGCATAGAAAGATCAAATCTCTCTTCGTCAGGAAAATCTTTAGTCATTCTAAAAATCTCCATTGCAGCCTCATAAGCAACATTATAAACTTTTATATCTTTCGTCGAAGTAATGATAGCCATGTTAGATTTATTTAAGTAAAGCAAGAACATCTAAATGCGAACTTAGCTTGTTTACTTTTCGCACGATCGCAAGCTCTCACGTTCTCACCACCGAGTTCTACTTATTCACTTGAAACGTTTTGTCTCCTTTTTCAAACATAGCGACAATTTGCTCAATTGCAGCAATTCCTGCATTAACATTTGCCTCTTTAGTCTGTGCCCCCATTTTCTTTGGAGTAAAGAAATAACGTCCTTCAAATTTTGCAGCAATATCATCGGCACAATCTGGAGCGATATCAGAAAGGTAAGTAAAATCTTCGCGTTCAGCCATCAACTCCATCATTTCTGCTTCGTTAATCACCTCTTTGCGTGCTGTATTTACGAGACATGCATCCTTTGGCATTGAACCTAACAAGGCTTTTCCAATTGATGCTTTTGTTTTTTCGTTAGCCGGGATATGCAATGAGATATACTGACATGATTTGTATAATTCCTCAGCAGAGTCCAATGCTTTTACACCGTCTGCTTCAATTTCAGCCTTCTTAACGAAGGGATCAAACGCACAAACTTCCATTCCAAAGCCTTTAGCAATGCGAGCTACGTGTTGTCCAACATTTCCATAGGCGTGAATTCCAATGCTTTTTTCTTTTAATTCAGTACCCGGTTTTCCGTTGAAACCACCGCGAGCCATAAAGACCATCATACCCAAAGCAAGTTCTGCAACTGCATTGGAGTTTTGTCCCGGTGTATTCATTACAACCACATTGTGTTTTGTCGCTGCATCCAAATCGACATTATCATAACCTGCACCTGCACGAACGACAACTTCCAGATTTTTTGCGGCTTCAATCACTTCTGCAGTCACTTTATCCGAGCGAATGATAATTGCATTAACATCAGCAACAGCATTCACAAAATCTTGTTGTTCGGCATATTTTTCAAGCAAAACAAACTCATATCCTGCCTCTTTACAAACGGCTTCAATTCCTTTCACTGCCTCAGGAGCAAAAGGTTTTTGTGTAGCAACCAATATTTTTTTCATCGCATTAATATTTTAAATAATGAGCTGCCAAAAGCCAGCTCATCATAATTTCACAATACTTTTAATTTACGCATTTGCTTTTTCGAAATCGTTCATTGCTTTTACAAGTACCTCAACATCTTCAATAGTAGAAGCATTGTAAGTAGAAGCACGGAATCCACCGACTGAACGGTGACCTTTAATTCCGACAATGTTACGTTCTCCTGCAAATTTGATGAAATCAGCTTGAAGGGCTTCATATTTGTCCTCAAAAATAAAGCAAATATTCATTCGTGAGCGATCTTCTTTAGCTACAGTTCCTTTGAACATTTTACTTTCATCAATTGCATTATAAAGCAAATCGGCACGTTCTTGAGCTAATTTATCCATTGCCTCAACTCCACCCATGGATTTAACCCATTTCAATGTTTCGCGAATTGCAAAAATATTGATTACCGGCGGTGTATTGAACATAGACCCTTTTTCAACATGGATTGAATATTTCAACATGGTTGGAATCGGACGATCAACCACTTTATCAAGCATTGATTTACGGATAATAACAAAAGTTGCACCTGCTGGGCCTACATTTTTCTGAGCACCACCATAAACCATCGCATATTTTGAAAAATCAACCGGACGGCTCATGAAATCAGAAGACATATCAGCAATCAAAGGAACCGGACAATCAATATCATTCAACATTTCAGTTCCTTTAATAGTGTTATTGGTTGTGATATGAGCATAATCCATATCTGCAGGAATATCATAATCTTTAGGAATATAAGTGAATTCCTTATCTTTTGATGATACCTCCAAAACTTCACCCCAAAGTGCAGCTTCTTTTACCGCTTTGGCTGACCAAGTTCCGGTATTCAGGTAGAAAGCTTTTTCTTCAAGGAAATTGTAAGGAATCATTGCAAACTGCATTGACGCACCACCCCCCAGGAACAAAATTTCAAAATCATCCGGGATATTCATCACCTCATGCATCATAGCAACAGTTTCATCCATAATTGCCATGAATTCTTTTCCACGATGTGAAACTTCAAGAATGGATTGTCCTGCATTATCAAGCTCTAGAATCGCTTTAGACGTATTTTCCAACAAGCTATCAGACAACTTGCACGGACCTGCATTAAAAATATGCTTTCTCATAATTTATTAATTTTTAAATATTTAAGTACCATTTTGTTCTCAACAAAAATAAACATATTTAGCAATCTTTCAAGTATAAAAATAATGATGTAAAACATATCTATTTTTAATTACATTTGCGCCAAATTTAAAGGAGAATTAAACATGACATTAATTGTATTTGATTGGCAAACCTGGGTACTAATCCCGCTGTTTATCTTTGTTGCCCGCATATTTGATGTGAGCATCGGCACATTACGTATCATCTTGGTGAACAGAGGGTATAAAACCTTAGCTCCCATACTAGGGTTTGTAGAGGTTTTCATTTGGGTTATTGCCATCAGTAAAATAATGGAAAATCTGGATAACTGGATAAATTACATTTTCTATGCAGCAGGTTTTGCAACCGGAAATTTTGTTGGTATGTATATTGAAGAAAAGCTTGCCATCGGGAAGGTCGGAGTCAGGATTGTTACAAAACGAGGTGCAGACAAACTCATAAAAAGTATTGCTGACAACGGATTTGGCATTACATATATAGATGCACAAGGGAAATACGGCGATGTACATGTAATTTATTCAACCTGTAAACGCAAACGGCTCCATCAATTGCTTGCTTTAGTACATGAATACAACCCAAAAGCATTTTATACCATAGAAGATATACGCTTTGCAAATCAGAATTACGACACTCCCGCAAAAATTCCGGGGACAAAACGCCTTTTTAGCTTTCGAAAAGGAAAATAAACACAATGAAATTCTCATAAATTTTCACTAAATTCGTTTTTTGAAAAAACAGTGAAGTGAAAAACCTGAAAGACATACGACAATTCGAGGAATTTGATAATCTGGAATTCATAGCCAGACAAGTTGTTGAAGGATTTATTACTGGTCTGCACAAAAGTCCGTATCACGGATTTTCCGTAGAATTTGCAGAACATCGCCTTTATAATAAAGGAGAATCCACAAAACATATTGACTGGAAATTGTATGCTCGTACAGAAAAGCTTTTCGTAAAACGATATGAAGAAGAAACTAATCTTCGGGCACATTTAATTATTGACACCTCTTCATCCATGTTGTTTCCGGTAAAGACGGAGCGCATGAATAAGATTTCCTATTCCGTTTATCTTGCATCAGCCTTGATTTATTTGCTAAAACGTCAACGTGATGCTGTCGGATTAAGTTTATTTGACGAAAACATAAAATTACACACCGATGCCCGCCTAAATTCAGTGCATCTTGCCCATCTGTACAATGAACTTCGAAATTTATTATCGGATGATTTTCAACCAGCAAAAGTAAAAACCAGTGCCGCCGAATCATTGAATATTCTTGCCGAACAAATAAACAAGCGCTCATTGGTTGTTATCTTTTCAGACATGTTCACCGAAGAAGACCCCGAAGTGCTGTTTTCTGCCCTGCAACATTTGCGATTTAAGAAGCACGAGGTCATTCTTTTCCACGTCACCGACCACGAACTGGAACAGGAATTTAACTTTTCAAATCGTCCGCATCGCTTTGTGGATTTAGAAACGGGAAAAGAACTAAAACTAAATCCAAACGAAGTACGCGAACATTATCAAAATAAAACAAAACGCATTTTTACCGAATTAAAAAATCGCTGCGGACAGTTTAATATCGATTTTGTGGAAGCAGATATCCGTAAAGATTTCACGGAAGTGCTTCATGCCTATTTGCTGAAACGTGGAAAACTATATTAAGCCCTTTTTAACAAACCCTTAAACACAAACAATTTCCTTAGAATAAAAGACTAACTGACACAACATTAAAAGCCCACCTAACTTAGAACACAAGTATTCTGTTGAACAATATTGATTTAGAATCAAAATAAATAAGCTAAATTATATTGCATCTTGTTTGAAAGTATTTATTTTAGTCCAAAATTAAACCTAAATCATAATCTAATTTAACCTAACCTAACTTATGGAAACAAATAACCAAGAGTATCGGATTAGTTTTTTTAAACCATCAAACCCACAAACTACTGCAAATCGCAATATGGTTTTATGGCTATTATTAATATGGACAGTGGCTATTTTTGGCTTCCATGTTGTGCTAAAACTTATTGAAGAACCAACGCCTGAACCAATCTTACTAAGCTATCAGGAGGTCAGTCAAAACGTATATCAGGGAAACGCAAGTTTGAATGAAATGCAAACTTTTGCGAAAGTCCCATTGCAGGTGTTAAGTAAAGTTTTTATTGTACCTGAAGAGCGCATTGAATTGCAAAATGCCTTGAATTGGGCTATATTCCAGATTGCTGATGATGAAGAAAAAGACGCACTGAAAGCCGAAATTGCGAATTTTAAAGCCATAGAGGAGAAAACAACAGATATCCTTGCACAAGACTATCAACAGGCAAAAATTGAATTAATGGCAGTTGCGGCTCCTATGCTTGGTCTTTCAGACCGAGATGTCAGAACTAAAATATTACCACTCGAATTAAACACCGAGTATCCGCAAAATATGTCTGAGGAAAATATTGCTCAGCTTGAAACGGTACTCAATAAATATTTGATTCATAACGAATCCGTACTAACCAATATGACAGTACTCGGATTTCCATTTCATTACTTCTACACGGCAGTGTTCCTTTTAATACTATTTGTTGTCCTCTGCTGGATTTATTGCGTTAGAACCGATGTACTGAACAAAAAGTACGGAATTGACGATTAATTTTTAAAACTAATTATTAACCAGAAATTTTACTTGTTATGAAACGATTTATCACATTAATAATACTGTTATTATCATCCACAGTTATTTTTGCAGCAAATGCTGCTACTGACCTTGAAGGCGGTTTCAAACTTGGGCCGGCGATTATTATGATTACAATTCTCGTTATTTTCGTCATGGTCGGAATAATTTTCCGTGCAAAAAACACCAATGACTTTTACGCTGCCGGTCGTGGCATTTCAAAAGTTGGCTCAGGGATGGCAATTGCCAGTAATTGGATGAGTGCAGCCTCATTCCTCGGAATGGCGGCGCTTATGTACGGTTCCGGATACCATGGCTTATCCTACGTTGTCGGATGGACAGGTGGTTATGTACTCTTACTAATTCTTATGGCCGGACAAATCCGGAAATACGGGAAATATACTGCCGCTGATTTTATTGGGGACAGATATTATTCCAGAACTCTCAGAGCAGTTGCCGCTGTGATTGCAATTCTAATTTCGATTGCATATTGTGTCGGACAATTTGGTGGTATCGGACTCCTTTTTAAATGGATTATGGGAATTGAATACTGGCTAGCTGTTGTAATTGGGGGAAGTGTTGTGTTAACTTATACATTAATATCAGGGATGCTTGGTGTAACTAAAAACATGCAGATTCAGTATGTCATTATCATTATCTCATTCTTAATCCCGTTGTTTATTTTAACCTTTAAATTTGATTACTTCTGGCTATTGCCTCAAATCGGATACGGATCTGTTGTTTCTGACATTGTTGGTGGTATTCCACTTGCTGAAACTGCCGATCTCGTTAATAAATACGGACATGAATTTGCAATGGTACCAATGCCAGAATATGCAATGCCATGGGATCCTGCAACCGGACAAACTTTCTTCCAATGGATTGCAATTGCATTCTCATTAATGATTGGGACTGCCGGACTTCCTCACGTATTGCAACGTTTTTACGTTGTGCCTAATGCAAAGGATGCTAGATGGTCTGTTGTATGGGGACTTTTCTTTATTTGTATCTTATACTGGAGCGCACCGGTTTACTCTGCTTTCGGACAAATCCTTTCGGCTCACCCCGAAATTGGGGCCCTGGAAAAAGATGCAATTGTCGTTTATACCGCACAACTCGGAAATATTCATCCACTAATTGTCGGATTCCTAGCCGCAGGGGGTGTGTCAGCGGCTTTTTCAACCGTTTCAGGCTTGCTTGTCGCCGGCTCTTCTGCTTTTGCCCACGATTTATACGTGAAAGTTTTCAGACCGGATTCATCTCCTAAAATCCAGTTGCGTATGGCACGTTATGGCACCGTTGTAATGGCTGTTATTGTCGCATCAATTGCACTTTTAAAACTTGCACTAATTGGACAACTTGTTGCGGTGGCATTTTCCCTTGCAGGTTGTACTATCTTCCCTCTGTTTCTACTCGGAATATGGTGGAGTGGCTCCAATAAACAAGGTGCAATTGCCGGACTGATTGCCGGAGGACTCGTATCCTTAATTGCAATTGCATACTTTATTGCAGGAACGCAAGGGGTTACACTACCATTCAATGAGTTTATCGATTATTATCTCGGCGCATGGTATTTTGCGGTTTTTGGAGCTCCATTGGCAATAATTGTGCACATTATTGTTGCAAAGTTAACCCCGGAAACGCCTATTGAAATCCGTAAATTCCTGACTGAAAGCGTACATTCTTAATGAGCTTTTTAAAAAATAAAAATACGAGAGTCATCATATTTGTTATGGTGACCCTCGTTGCTGTTAGCCTTGTCGTTTCTAAGCTTTATTATCAAAACGTCAATCGTGCGGTTGACCCTCGAATTGTGCCGGCACGAGAAATGTACGGACAATATAACGACATGGCACAAGCGAATGATTTTAACGGGATTCTGCAACTTCTCGATTCCATAGAAAACATCTATCAAAGCATTCCGCATTACGAAAATGCATTTGAAATGGGCGTGCTCGCCAACAACAGAGCGGCTGTATATTTAACCTTGGCAATGCATAAAGACAGCATCTTAGTTCCTGCAGAATCTCAATTTTTATTGAAGCTGGATAAGGATACACTGCTAAATATGGCAATGCATGATATCACAAAGGCCGTTGATATTTACGAACATTGGAAAGATGAATATGCATCCCTTACAGAAGCCCAATGCAAATCGAAAATTCAATCAGATTTCTTCGTGGGCCTTGAAGAATATCCTGAAAAAGAAAAAGAAAAATTCTTAAAAACCAGACTAACTACTTTCATGCAAAACCAAGTGGAAATTGACAGACGATTATCTGTGAGTTATACAAACATGGGCATTGCATACAGACAGCTGGAGGAATATGATCTTGCGATTGCCGCTTACCGCAAAGCAATGGCACTTTGGGATAAAAACCTGACTGCTGAAAACAATTTGAATGTTTTACTCGGACGGCCGATGAAAGAGCCTTCTGTCATACAGAAACTTTTTCCGCCTGACAAAGAAAAATCAGAATAATCACTTAAAAAACTAATTGTTGTGAAAAATTTAAAACGCTTTATTATTATCGTCCTGCTGATGGTACCGATTGCTCTATCAGCTCAAAATTCTGATGAAGACAAACCTGATTACGGAATTCATTGGTCAGGCTTCGTGAAAAATGATTTCTTTTTTGACACAAGACAAGTTGTATCAGCACGTGAAGGACATTTTTTATTATACCCTACTCCTGTGAGTCTCGATGTCGATGATAAAGATATCAATGCACAGGGAGGCTTAAATTTCCTTTCAATTCAATCCAGACTTACTGGTAAAATTACCGGTCCGGATGCGTTCGGAGCAAAAACTTCAGGAGTAATTGAAGGTGCGTTTTTCGGACATTCAAATCTTGATATTAACGGATTTAGATTGCGACATGCTTTCGTAAAGCTCGACTGGACAAATACTCAACTATTGTTTGGGCAATACTGGCATATGATGTTTGTTCCCGAATGTTTTCCCGGAACGATCTCATTTAATACTGGAGTGCCGTTTCAGTATTTTTCCAGAAATCCGCAAATTCGATTGACACAAAAAATTGGTGATAATGCCAAGTTTGCTATTGCTGCTGCCACACAACGTGATTTTGCCAGCCCCGGTGGATACACAAGCCTAAGTAATGCAATGATTCCTGATATGCAGGCGCAATTCCAAATCAAAGCTTCTGATGCCTTATTGGTAGGTTTAACCGGTGGATATAAAACCCTTAAGCCAAGATTATCAACGAATGCAAATTACATTGCAGAAAATACAGTTGGTGGGTTTACATCAAATTTATTCATGCGATTAAAAACAGAACCTATTACTGTTAAGCTTCAAGGGATATGGGCTCAAAATGCATTCGATGGATTAATGATTGGTGGTTTTATGATTAAGGATTTTACTGATCCAGCAAAAGACTATAGGTCATATACCCCAATTAACACAATGAGCGCTTGGCTCGACATCCATACAAACGGCAAAAAGTACCAATTTGGATTATTTGCCGGTTATTCACAAAATATGGGAAGCTTTGATGAAGTGGCTGACACTGTCTTTAATGCTGGCATGAATACAAGCTATGCACGTGGAGCAAATATCGATTTTCTGTATAGAGTTTCTCCGAGAATGCATGTGAATTGCGGAAAATTTCGTCTCGCCGGAGAAGTTGAATATACCGTAGCTGCATATGCAACTGCTGATGAATTTGGCGCCCTCAACATTGACAAATACGGAAAAATTACAGAATCTGAAATGGTTGGAAACGTAAGACTTCTCATGTCTGCATATTATTTCTTTTAAAAACAGACTTGTAACAATAACGATTAACAACACGTAACATCATATACTCTATTGTAACAATTTTTGTTCATGAAATTGGCATTTATCTCTGATATCCATGAGGACATTGTAAGTTTACGGCTTGCAATTAGCATGCTCGAAAAATATAAGCCTGATAAATTGATTTGCTTAGGAGATATCTGTGGGTTTAATCCACTGTATTACAAATACTTTGATCAAAGAAATGCCCACGAGTGTTTGCGCATCATAAAACAAAATTGCGATGTAATTCTTCCTGGAAATCATGATTATTATGCATCAAAATCTTTACCCGGAATTTCTCCGAAATTTGAATTTCCTGCAAATTGGTATGAACTGGATTATTTACAAAAACAAAAAATTGCAAACGGAAAATTGTGGGATTATGAGTATTCAGAACTAAATCCGATGTTGAGTCATAGCGATATAGATTTTCTTCAGAATCTTAAGCAAATTTGTCGGATTGAAACTGAAATGGGCGGCCTTTTAGCCTCGCATTATATTTATCCGAATTTGTCCGGGATGGAAGTGGGTTTTTGCAAAACACCGACAGATTATATCCCACATTTTGATTACATGAAAACTCATCAGGTAAATGTCGCAGTCGCGGGACATGCTCACGCCTCAAGATTATTATGTGTAACAAAACAGAAAATCCATAAAGTCAAATTCGGAAAAAAATGTGAAGTGGATAAGCAAATGATTTTACTCTGCCCCCCAATTGCCAGAGGTGCATTCAAACAAGGTTTTTTAATTTTGGATACAAAAGAGAAAATCTCTCGTGCCATACGTATTTAATGTTGTAACGCTATGAAAAACAAATCACTACGCCGTGTTTTTATTGGGATTATACTGCCCTCTATCGTGGCTATCTTCTTGTTTTTTCTTTCTGTTTGGTTATTTATTATCCCAATCGTCGAGAAAAACATGATGGATAATAAAAAAGAAATGATTGGTGAATTAACAAACACTGCATGGAGCCTGATTGACGAATTTTATCAGGATTATACCGACTCAATATACACTAAGGCGGAAGCCCAACAACTTGCAACATCCAAAATTGAGCTTATGCGTTACGGAAACGACGGGAAAGATTATTTCTGGATTAGCGATATGAGCCCTAAAATGGTGATGCATCCTTACAGAAAGGATTTAAACGGAAAATCTCTGAGAAATTACGAAGACCCCAACGGATTTAAGCTGTTTGTTGAAGCAGTCAACATTGCCGAAGAATCCGGAGAGGGATATCTCGATTATTATTGGCAGCTTAGGGAAGACACAAGTCATATCGTTCAGAAAATATCCTATGTTAAAGCCTTTCCTGAATGGAATTGGATTGTTGGGACTGGAATTTATATTGAAGATGTACAGCAGGATATTTCGGCACTGAAAAATCAAATTATCAACATATCCCTTGTCATTACAGGTATTATAGCTCTTATTCTACTCTTTATTATAAGACAAAGCTTTCGTACCGAGTCAAAACGAAGTCAGGCTGAAACAAGCTTAAAATCTTCACGTGAAAAATTCAAATCATTGGTAGAGGCATCTACTGAAGGCACTTTATTATTAGTTGATAATCAGGTGATTTATGCAAATCAAACCTTTGCTCTATTTTCAGGGTATCAAACAGAGCAACTTTTAAGATTACGTTTTGATGACTTATTTGATATGTCATGGAAAACTATGTTGAAACGAATCGAAGAACCAGGAAAATCTGTTACCCTTGAGGGATACCTCAAAGACCATAATGGAAACCCAAAAGAAATGGTCATTTCTTTAAGTAAAACCTATGCGCAAAATGAAACCAGAGTAATTGTTACTACGCGAGAACTAGGAATGCAGCAGCGCTTAAAAATTGCCGAACAGCAACTCAGTAAGGATATTGAAAATGCACTGATTATGATGAATCAACCGATTAGCCAATATGTTGAGTCTATCATTTCTTGTGAACCGGACTTCCCTATTTCAGCTGCAGCACAAAAAATGACACGCCATAAAAAAGCATTTATCCTTGTGAAGCAAAATCAGCGATATCTTGGATTGGTAACACATGCAGACATTTGTGAAAGAGCGGTTTCCGATGGCATTTCTTTGGTTGAGCCAATTACGGAAATAATGAGTGCTCCAATTCCTTATATTCAACATGATGCTTTAATGCCGGAATTACTGAATACATTTAAAGCAAAAACCACCGATTTTTTGTGTTTAAAAAATGCGCAAAATAAAATCACCGGAGTAATCGCTAAAACAGCAGTAATTAACCCTCATGGAAATGCAATTAGTGTCCTCTTGCAAGAAATTCAGCTTTGTGATACGGAAAATGATATGAAAGCGATTTTCCTGAAAGTACCTGCAATGATTCGTGGAATGATAAGCGGTGGCATAAAACCGGAAAATATAACCCGATTAATTAGTTCGGTGGTTGACAGAATTGCATGTCGGGCAATAGAGATTGCGATTGATGAGTTTGGATCAGCACCCTGTGATTTTGCTTTTGTCGCACTAGGCAGTGAAGCCAGAGCAGAACAAACTTTGTTGACAGATCAGGACAATGCCATCATTTTTGATGATAAATTTGCTGATAACCAGAATGCAATCGATTATTTCATGGAACTGGCAAATCGCGTAAACCACTTGATGCATAGTGCCGGCATTCATTTGTGTGATGGTGAAATTATGGCGAATAATCCGAAATGGAATAAGCCATTAGCTGACTGGAAAGCCTATTTTACAAAATGGATACATAAAAGCGATCCGGAAAGTTTACTCGATGCGTCAATATTTTTTGACATGAAAGCAATTTATGGGCAAGATAAGTTTGTTGAGGAGCTTCAAGAACATATCCTTACTGAAGTGAAAAACAAAGCTGTTTTCTTTCAGCACATGGCTCAGATTATGATACAAATTAAAATGCCATCCGTAACTGCCAATGAAATAGACATAAAAAAAATAATGCTTCCACTGACCGGTTTTGCTCGGATTTACAGCTTGCGTTGTCCTGAATACGAGACAAATACTGTGAGTCGATTAAAATTAGCTGCAAAAAACAAACAAATTACACTTGCAGCGGAAAAAGACTTGCTTCAGGTTTATGATTTTTTGATGGGAAAACGCATTGAGCTGCAAGCTGATTTGATTCTGCAAGGAGAAAAACCCAAGAACGAAATGCAAACATCCGAACTTTCTGAATTTGAGTTAAGTGCTTTGAAAAAAGCGATTTCTATTCTTGCCGAATATCAAGTTCAATTATCTGCAGATTTTAAAGGCATGGTTTAGAATCATTGTAATTCAGGAAAATTAACTAGAGCTTTGAAACAAAAAGATGATTTCGTTTTAATGCACGCTTCAAAACTCTCGAAAGGAGATAATCTTTTGTAAAGCTGGCTACTCCTCTCCCTTTGCTTTTTTTAAATTATCCATTTGTCGTCGTACATAAAAGCCGAGAATGAAACCTGAAACCAGCATTGCAATTCCTTCCAATAGCAGTTCTTTTGTTTTCATTTCTGAGAAATATTCCGAAACACTCAATTCTGTGACGATGAGGATTCGGTACATATGAAAAAACAAAAACAGAAACATCCCGATAAGGAAACCTCGGGTTAGAATAAAGTAAAGCTTTTCTGATTTTTTCATTCAGCTTTCGTGTTAGGAATTTGTTTTATGTACACATCTTGTTGCGGGAATGGAATGGTTACGTTATTTTCACGGAAACGCTTGTCAATTTCAAATCGCAATTCAGAGCGAATCGGTTCAATCCGAAATTGTTGCCTCGAGAAAAATTTCAATGAAAAATCCAGCGAGGAGTTTCCGAAATCCTCAAAAAACACATATGGTGAAGGTGTTTTTTCAATGCTGGGATGATCATTTGCTACGCCAATCAATATTTTTTCAACTAAACGAACATCACTGCCGTATGCGACGCCAACATCCACACTGAAACGACTTTTCCTGGAATTATGTGACCAATTAATTACCTTTTCAGAGGTAAACATTGAATTTGGCACAATCATTATCACATCATCTCTGGTAACAAGTTTTGATGTTCTAAGGCTGGTTTCAACAACTTCTCCAATAAGTTCACCCTCAATTTCAATTACATCACCAACTTTTATTGAATGGTCAAACAATATGACAATCCCAGAAACAATGTCGTTGAAAAAATGCTGAACACCAAGCCCGATACCAACTAACAATGCAGAAACCGAGGCAATTAAGAAGGTGATACTAAAACCTAGCGACTGAATAAAAATACTGATTGCCAACACATAAGCAAAATATTTCATCAGCATGAAAACTGAGCGGGTTTTCCCTTTTTCAATTTCTTTTTTCTCCTGATATCGGTTAATCCCAGCCTCTATAATGAGAATGAGAAAGCGGGTACCTGTAAGCACAAAATACAGCAAAACCAAATGGTAAACAAGAATATTAACCTTTTGTGTATTAAAAACAACTGCTTGCAATACCACTTCTGTAGGAATTCCAACAATTTTAAAAATTCCATATAACATGAAGTAGGTTGACAGGGAAAAGACAAAGCGTTTAATTGCCCGCGCATGCTTTGTCGAGAGCGAAGAAACTGTAGTAATTTTTCTAGACAATCGATTACCATAGGTAATTAAAAAAATCCAAAATCCGATTATCAGTAAAACACTGAAAAGCTCCAACACCTGTAAACTAAAAACATCGCCATCAATCAGCGTGCTTGAAAAAAAATCTTTCATCCTTCTTCAATAATTAATTTCTTTACAGTTTTTTTATCACGGTTTGACACTTGTATTAAATACATTCCTTCCGGCAAACTACTGATATCTACTTTTACACTTACTTCTGACGTCCAGATATCTTTCACTTTTTTTCCGATGGAATTAAAAATTTCTATATGGTGATTTTGTCCTGCTTCAAACTCGGTTTTTATCTCAACACAATCAATTGCAGGGTTTGGAAAAACATGAAATTCAGGGCTTAAGGATTGATCTGCTCGATGTGTTAAATCATCAACATACGGATTTACTGATGCCAGAAAGTCGATTCCATCATAAAAAATAGGAGCCCAATATTCACAAGGGAAGGAGTCCCGCTCCAGTTCTGTTAAACTCATTTCGCCACAACTGTAAAAGGCATGTGGCTGATTGGGATATGAATAAAACTCATGCGTCATTCCCAGGCTTTCCATATGTTCATGGATTGGCAGAGAACCATACAATGTAAAAGTTAAATTATACCCAGTTCCGAAATTAAAGGCAGAACCTTCATCGTAGGGAACAATATTATCTGCAGTTCCATGTACCAACATAACTGGAATATTTTCTGTTGGTTCGATGTAATTTACATCCATTGTAGCACCCCAAAGTGCAATAACCGCGCTGACATCCGTTGTGTGATTAAAATGGGAAGCTTCCAAACTTGTGCTTTCATCCAGCAAACCCAAATCAACATTATTGGCTCCATCATCAACTTCTCCAGCTTCGGGAATCCATTCGTCAGGATTCATGAAAGCAGCATGTATAGCAGTAATTGAGCCGGCAGAATTTCCCAATAAATATATTTGTGTTGTATCAATTCCATATGTTTCGTGGTTGTGTTTGAAATACCTGACGGCGGCTCGTGCATCTTGAATTGCACGCCATGCTGCACGTTTCATACCGGTATCGGGACCAATGCTTTCTCCTCCCAAAACTGGATTAAATCCAAGTCGATAATTGACCGCAGCAGCAACATACCCGTAATGTGCAAGTGAATCGCACCATGCAATCATATCCGGACGCTGTGAGCTACCCCGCAAAAATGCACCTCCAAAAAAAGTTAAAACCAAAGGTCGTTTTGTCATGGTATCACTTTGTGGTGGTTGATACAAATCAAAATTAAGGTCTGCAGGGAGATTGACACCATTAAATAATGCATCCCAAGAATCGGCATTCCCGTAAACGTTGTCATAGCTAATCTCTATTTCAGAAAACACGCTTTCCGTAAAGCGCTGTGCGTACAAATTGCTTGTTATAGCAAAACAAAATAAAATACAAAAATAGCTTATTCTCATTTTCTTAGGCTTTTTAACAAAAATAGAAAAAAATAATGAAGCAAAGAAACTGATATCTTAAATTCAAGTGTTTGGCATTTGAGAACTTACCAAGCCCTCAACCCTATTCAGGCATTGACAACAAACAAATAACAAACCAGCCTGCCGGCTGGCAGGTAATAATCAAGTCCCAATTTCAAACAATAAAAACTTCAAACCTCAAACTGAACTTGTCCGGCGTAACGCAGTGAAGACGGAAACTTTCCAACTTTTTCCGTTTCCCATTTCCTTAAAGGAATCAATAAACCACCGTTACAATTCCGGTATAAGGATCATTTCCGTTGTGCAAATTCACTACATATATGTAACTTCCTGTTGGGACAAGTTTGCCGGTATTCGTTGTTCCGTCCCATGCTTTGTCGCCGGGACGAGCCTGATACAATTTTTGTCCCCAACGATTGAATACATAAACAATATAATTGTCAAATAAATCAAGATTTTCGATTATCCATGTATCGTTATTATCATCAGCATTTGGAGTAAAAGCATTGGGGATACGGATACAGTCAACAGGGTTATCGACAAGCGTGATTGTATTGAGCTCATATTGACAAGCATTGGCATCCTGCACAGCAATATTATAATTACCCTCCTGGAGATTACTTATTTCAAGAAATGGAATTGGGACACCATCAATAACAGCCATATACGGAGAAGTTCCACCAACTACCTGTAATGAAATATATCCATCAGTATTGCCAATGCATGACGGATTCCCAGAAATGTAACTTAGCAGTATTTCGGAGGGCTGCTGTATTGTTAACGAAGTATCTGTCGCACATCCTCGTGAATCACTAATATGTAATTGATAAATCCCTTCGGCTAATCCATTCGCAACAGAATCATTTGAAATTACACTCCCATTATAATACCATTGAAAATAATAGGGAGGTGTTCCCCCGGAAACATTAGCAGAAGCAGAACCATCCTCATAACCGTAGCAAGAGATGTTTGTTTTATGTAAATTCAGATAAAGTGCGGTGATGGGCTCATAAACATAAACACTGTCAATAAATTGACAATTCTGATTGTCAGTAATGGTATAGGAATACCAACCTCCATTGAGGTTTGAAATAAGATTTCCGGTATTTCCGTTACTCCAATTTACCACGAATGGTGAGTGACCACCGGAAATGTTTAGGCTAATTGCGCCATCGTTACTACCATAACATGAAATACTATCCACTGTTGCGATTGCAGTAATTGCAGGCGGCGAAATAAGTTCGGCACTGGCTGATCCAGCACAACCAAGCTCATCAATAACTTCCACCTGATAGTTTCCGGCCGGTAGTGAATTTATTGCTTGTGTTGTATATGCACCGGGTGACCAGAGATAAGAAAAAGGTGCTTGTCCATTATGTTGAGCGATTAATTCACCGTTGGCATCACCGGCACAGGCAATGTCGCTTACAACATTTATCGAAACATTAAGATTTCCCACAGCATTAATTGTCATGCTGGTTTCTGCTGAGCAACCGTTCACATCCTCTACGCTTACGGTGTAGTTTCCAGCCGAAAGATTGGAAACAGATGCGGACGTATCGGGCAAACCATCCCATTGATATGTATATGGACCGCTTCCTCCGGAAACAGAAACACTGCAATTACCAGCTTGTGCACTGAGGCATAAAACGTCGGATGCACTGCCGGTTAATACAACTGTAGCAGGCTCGCTGAGGGTTTCACTGATTATCACCTGACATGAATTGTCATCAGAAACGGTGAGTGTATATGTACCTGCTGCAAGGTTATTGATATTAGGTACATTATCGCCAGTATTCCACAGCCAAGTATAATCTCCACTAATTGTTCCCCCGGAGGCAGTTGCGGAAAGACTTCCATCATTGTTTCCATTGCAAGAAAGCTGTTGCACGTCACTAAATGATACAGTCAGTTGGTCGGGTTCTCCAAGGATTATGCTTTGAGTGGATGTGCATCCATAAGCATCCTGCACATTAGCAATGTATGTTCCGGCAGACAGATTGGTGTAGCTATCGCCTGTTGTTAAGTCTGGCCATGTAAAAACAGGGGAATCTGCAGAGCTACTCACTTGAATACTGCCATCAGAACCACCATAACATAAAGGTTCAGCTGCATCAAGAATTGAAATATTAGGTTCTGCGTGAACTTCAATATCCACCTGGTCATTATCGACACATGAACCGGTTGAATTTTCGTAAGTTATTGTGTGAACTCCAACTCCGGCAACGGCAGGATCAAATTCACCTGTAGCAGGGTCGGTAATTCCGATTCCGGACCATGTTCCTCCAGCAGAGACAGCCGTCAAGAAAACAGATGATTCGTTCACACAAAAATCTGTGCCTGAAGTAATTGTTGGATCGGGCGCATTTTGCACACTAATGGTTTCTGTGTCAGTATCAGCGCATTCTCCATTAACAATATCATAAGTGATGAGATAGTTTCCGGGAGTTAAAGCACCCGGATCAAATGCTCCTGTGGTAACATCAGTAATTCCTGTACCTGACCAAGTTCCTCCTGAATCTGTAGCGGAAAGTATCACTGGGCTGTCTGATCCACAAAATGGACCTGCCGGAGTAATATCGGCATTCACTGCTGCATACACATGAAAGGTTTCTGTATCACTGTCAAGGCAGCTCCCAGAGCCAATGTCATAAGAAATTGTAATGTCTCCGGAACCGGCTAGTGAAGAATCAAACGACCCTGTTGAAGCATCAACAATGCCTGCTCCAGACCATGTTCCGCCTGCATCAGCAGCAGACAGAAAAATAATTGCATCTGACGAACACATGTCTGCTTGAGCGGTAATGGTAGCATCTGGAGTTTCAAAAACTTCGATATCAATATTATCTGTGCCTGTACATCCGGACATAGTAAGCTCGTATGTAATGGTGTTAATCCCAGTGTTAGCAGCCGATGGATCAAAAGTCCCAGCTGAGACATCAGTAATTCCAGTACCGCTCCAAATACCCCCTGTTGTAGCTGCTGTTAGGTTTGCCGCTGCATCATCAGAGCAAAAATCGCCAGGATCAGTAATTGTTGCATCTGGAATTGCATTAACGACAACACTCACATCATCGGAAGTTGTACAACCGTTAATGTCAGTAACTATCACAGTATATAATCCTGCATCGGAAAGCGTAACAGGAGAAATAATTGGGTTTTGAATTATGGATGAATAACTTCCGGGGCCGCTCCAGCTCCATGAATTGGCATCTCCACCGGATTCTGTCAGGTTTAGTGTTTCTCCCACGCAAACCGCTGAATTGCTGCCGGCTGTAGCTCCCGGAATTGGATTTACTGTCAGTGTATAAGTTTCCTGCGATAATGTGCAAGGGACACCAAGCGGATTATTCGTTGTTACAGTAATACTAACTGTTGTGCCTGCATCCGCTGCTACCGGAGTATATGTAAAACTAAAAGGTGATGTGTTAAAATTGGTTGCATTCAGTGAACCGTTTCCACCATGCGTTAAATTTACTTCTGTAGCACTGCCTCCAAATGTATTCCCGCTAAGGGTTACCGAGTTAACTCCACAGGTATTCCCTGTTGTGGAATTGAGTGTAACAGAAGGTGGATTCGAACACCCACAGTTTACATCCACAAGCGCACTTTCAACAGTACAACCCGTAGTTGTGTTAGATACCGTAACATAATACGTCCCATTTGACAATGAGCCAAAACTAGTACTTGACTGAAAGCTGCCACCAATGGAGTATTCGTAATCTGGACCGGTTGGGCTGGTAATATTTATTATTCCATTGCCGTCACCGCCCGAGCAATCAACATTTGTAACCGGTATAGATGGTAGCGTATTTACACTTACTAAAACATCATCCGTATTGGAACAGCCTCCGGCGTTGGTAACAGTAACAGTGTAAGTCCCACTTGCTGTTGCAGTAACACCGGTTATACTTGGGTTGTTTGCAGAAGAAGTAAAACCATTTGGTCCGGACCATGACCAAGAAGTGGCACCTCCACCAGTTTCTGTAAGCAATAAATCTTCGCCCTCGCAAAGCGGTGAATTGCTGCCGGCATTTGCAGTAGGATTTGGATTAACGGTAACTGTTGCACTCTCACATACAGATGTAATACAACCATTATTGTAATTCACATAATAGGTTTCTGATGCACTTAATGTTTGTGATATGTTTAATGGATTTCCGGTGCCAATAAATGTGCCTCCACAACTGCCTGTGTACCAATACACATCTCCGCTTGCCGGGGATCCTCCGGAAGCTGTCAATGTAATATTTGTTGGCGTTCCCGAACAAACTCCAGTTGGATTAGCTGTTGCAGAAATTGGTCCCTCAGCATTGAGGTAATGATGAAAAACAGCAGCTCCGGTACATGATCCGCCATTGACATATTGGTAACCACCGCCAACATTTGTTAGTCCACTGAATTTGCCGGTCAAATATAAATAGACACTATCAGTAGTTGGCTCACCAATATCAAAACCATTGTACCCTGAATATCCTCCACTGAATCCGTAATAGCTCAACCAAGCCAAATAATCATTATCTAAAAGCTGTGCTAATAATATGTTACTTGATGTACCTGCCATAGTTTGATTATAATATTCAGCATGACTAATTGTTGAAAGTCCTGTAGGGCTTTGATGACCACATATCCACAAGTTATCATGCGAATCTTTTTTCAATTTTTTCATACTTGTGTAATCGGCACCTCCAAAAAAAGTTGCATAAACAATCGTCCCTGATGTATTCACTTTAAAAAGGTACCCATCTTGCGTGCTAGCTTCATTTGCCGTAATTCCAGTACCATCATTGATGATTCCGTCATAATAAGTACATGCATCGCCAGGATCAACCACAGGAAAATTTGCGCTATACGTATGCCCTGTCATATACATGTTGCCATCTGAATCAAGCTCTGTGTCTCCATTTGCAGCACCAATATTTATTTTATCAAATCCGGCTCCACCAATGTAACCACCCCAACTAGGGTCAGGTTGATTAGATGCATCAAATTTCATGTAGAACAAATCATTCGCTCCCTGATTAGTATAAGTATCAGTAATCAATGCTGAAACAAAGCGGGTTGTCGAACTCCACATTTCATCACCTGCAATGTAAAACTCACCGGTGTTTTGATTGATGGCGATATCACATGCTCTACCTGTATATGTATCTGCAGCAACTCCCGGAAGCCAGGTCGCCCAGATTAATGCGCCTGTAGTAGAAAATTCAATAATAAAACTTGTAGCAGTTGAAGTTCCGCTTAAATTTCCCTGATATCCAGACCCTGAAGGGATACCAGTGGAATAGGTAGGATAACCTCCTGATTTGCCAACTAAATATGTGTTTTTGCCTGCATCAAAATCTATATCGAAAGTCTCGAGATTAGCACCCTTGTCGAGATAGGTAGCCCATTGTCTAGTATTATCGGGAAGAAATTTCAATATGTAACCACGTGTACCTATACTCTGTGTAGCATCCCATCCTTGATAAAAAGCGCCAGCCCAGTTTTGCAATGGAAAATCACCGGATCCCATACTAAACTCTTTTCTGCTAGTTCCTGAAATAAATAAATTATCATCATGATCAATGCCAACTGCACCATTTACATCATCATCTCCGGAACCACCATATAAACAAGCCCATAAAAGTGCTCCATTTGGTCCAAACTTAGATATAACAATATCATTATTACCCGTTACAGTGCCATATGTGATTGTACTTCCAGCACTACTAAGATAATCAGCGACATCTGTTGCATCCGGACTCCATTCCCAATCGACTACATAGTATTCTCCTACGGAATTAGCAACCATTTCTCCCCAGCTACCATATCCATTATATTCCAATGAACTTGCCCAAAATAATCCCGGATCTAAAATCAACTTCTGTTGCTCATTATAATTAGCGACATCAAATTTTATATTGTTTCCCTCCACAACATACGCTGTTTCAACGACTTCCTTTCCAGAAAAAGAAATAGGAGCTTTATCCGTAAAAGTAAAACTCCCGACATTGAATTCCACCTGATTTTTGCCGTTCATATAGAGTTTTTCAACACCTTGCCAGTTCATTTCAATTAAAGATGGATTCCCGCCCGGATGAACAATAAATTCATATTTTAGGACAGATTCATCTTGATAAAATACCATATCAATATTGGGATATATATTATTGTACTTTACTTTGTTAAATGATGGAACATTCAGCAAGCCATCAGGACAATGTGGCAGATAAAAGTCATTTTTTATTTTTGTATTTGCTTCCCCCTGAATGTCAACATTTGTCTCCGCATTTTCAAAATACAAATCAAAACGATGTTGTGTTGTTACAGCCGCAAGTTTTACTGCTAAATTATCATCACCCCGGTTTTTTGCTTTTAAGGACTCCTCGTTATCCTCATAATCAATTTCATTTGTGATAAAGACAACCCGATCCTGCATAAAATATGCATACACATTGTTATGTGCCCAATAATATTTTACACCATCAAAACCCTTTATTTGACCTGCATTTTTAACGAACCCTGAACCGTTAAGGTTTTCAGTTTTAGGATACTCACTTGTTTGTTTTTCTGTATTTAGCTCCTTAGCGGAAGCATTTTCCGGCAACAAAAATAAAACGAACGAAAATATGAACAAAACAAGCTTGATCACGTGGATGTCAAAACTATTACGTTTTTTTTCCATTGAAATAAAAATTAGTATGTTTAATTAGTACACTATCTATCTATTGTGTATTTGAAACAAATATAAAAAATATAACTGTGAAAATGAAGTAAATCTTAACTGGATGTTTACTCAGATCTAAATCCTTAATTTCCAGACTCAAATCAGCACAGGGACAGGATTCAGGGTTTATGCGTTATGTGGCAAGAGTTAGGACAAAATGAGCGAACTGAAAAATGCAACACGAAGCAATCCCGACGCATGTCGGGGTCTCAAAACCTCTTATTATCCCCTTGACTGTGTTTTAACAAAAAATCCAACCCTAAATTATAAACTACAGGCCAATCTTTTCCCGGAAATTTTTTACGACGAAGTTCTCGTATTGAAATTCGGCCATCGCTGTGAAATGCATGTCCTTTTCCCGAATAAACATGATAATCATGGGCTTTCCCGATTTTAAGTAAATAGTCATGTATGCTTGCAGAACCATGAATCTGCGGCATAAACCACATCCGCTTCCCAATTGTAAAAACAGTCCCGTCCCCTACTGGAATAATTTGGTCTTTCTCTCCATGAATTAAGAGTACTTCGGTTGGATTATCCGGCTTTATATAGGACAAGTCAGAAATACCGCCCCACAATGCAATTACACCCTTCACATCACAAGTGTGCTGCAAGTAAATTGGATGGAAATTTGAGCTACTGTCCAGACTTCCAAGAAAAGAATTGTTTCTTCCGGAGCCACATCTTTCAGCCTCAGGGATTGTTTCGGCCCCATCCATAAATGCGGTATGTAAGGCAATAATTCCTCCCGATGAACTCCCTATTAAAAACATCTGTGTTGTGTCAATCCCAAATGATTGTGAATGATGTTTAAAATATCGTATTGCCGCGCGACTATCCTGTATTGCTCTCCAACTCGCCCGAAGCATGCCGGTTTTTGGACCAATATTTTTCCCGGAAATCAGAGGGTTAAAGCCTTTTCTATAATTAATTGCTGCAGCAACAAATCCCTGTCCAGCCAAACTGTCACACCAGGAAATAACATCCGGGCGTCTATTTGAGCTGCCAAGAAAACTACCGCCATTAATTAACATAACAAAGGGATATGATTTTTCTGGATTCATCTCTGAAGGTCGATATAAATCAAATTGTAGGATTTTTGGTGAATTAACGCCCAATCCAATTAAATCCCAAGAATCAGCTTGTCCAAAAGGAATATCATATATCACATTAACGGCATCTTGTGTCTGTGATTTCTGTGAAAACACAAATTGAGTCGCTAAAGCAAATAGCATAATAAATGTCGATATTTTCCTCCCCAAAATCATAATCTTCAAAAATAAAGAAATATATTTGTCTATCCTGAGTTTATATGAAATGGGATTGATTTTTTTTAAGAAATATTACCCTTTGCTGTTTTTTCTGATTGTTTGCTTTTTTAAGCCTGCATTGAAAACAAACGCGCAAGTAATCCTCAACCCCGATTATATCGTGGTTTCCGGATTAGTATTGGATGTTGAAAATGATTCTGCCTTGCTTTTTGCTAATATTTACAATCCCAGAACTATGCGAGGTACAATTTCTGATAAAAATGGATATTTCAGATATTACGCCCTGCCCGGCGACACTTTGTGGTTTTCAAGTATGGGATATTACCCATTGCATTTTGCAGTAAACGGAGAACCGGGTTCAAAAATTCGTGATACCTTTTATCTGAAAGCAAGAGTCTATAAAATTCACGATGTGGAAATTCTTGCACTTACCCGATATGAAAAACTCAGAAATGATGTGAAAAACATGAAAATTCCGCGAGACATTGAAAATGCACGGAATAATTTTCCGATCGTAAATCATAATGTCAATGCATTTTATGAACGGAACAATGAGAATTTCGGCTTGGTATTCAGCCCGATATCAGCACTTTACGACGCTTTCTCAAAGGAAGGGCGAGAACGACGAAAACTAGCTGAACTTCAGCGACAAGATGCGATAAAAGCAGAAATTGAACCGCATTTTAATGAGGAGATGATAAAGCGAATTACCGGTTTGGATGATGAGCTCGCTGAAGAATTCATCGGATTTTGCAATTTTTCAGAAGAATTCTTGCTAAATGCCCCAGATTATTATATCATTGAAATTATTTTAGAACAATATGAGGAATTTTGTGTTCTAAAGGGGATGAAGAATAAAAATGATTAAAACAATATGCTGGTAATTAAAAGCCCTTCTCGAAATGCATATTTCAATATTGCAGCAGAGGAGTATCTCTTAAAAACAGTGAAACAGGATGTGTTTCTGATTTACATTAATGACCCTGCAATTATTGTCGGGAAGCATCAAAACACCATGGCTGAAATTAACAAACCCTTTGTTGAGGCCAATGGGATAAAGGTTGTTCGAAGACTTAGTGGCGGTGGTGCTGTGTATCACGATGATGGAAATCTGAATTTTTCTTTCCACATGAAAGCCGATGAAAAAGATGATTTTGTTGATTTCTTAAAATTCACAAAACCTGTTGTTGATTTATTAAACCAAATGGGAGTTCGTGCTCAATTTAAAGGACGAAATGATTTGGTTATTGATGACAAAAAGTTTTCCGGAAATGCAAAAATGAAATTTCATCATAAGATTTTGCAGCACGGAACCATTCTTTTTGATTCAGAAATGAAAGTATTATCAGATGCATTAAAAGTCAATCCCCTAAAATTTCGAGACAAAGCTGTAAAATCGGTTCGCTCTCGCGTGACAAATATTGTCGATTACCTGCCCGAGGCAATGAATATTGATGTCTTTTCGGAAAAACTTATTAATTATGTCATTGAATTGTACCCGAAAGCGGTAAGCTATGAATTTACAGATGAAGATATTGTCGGGATACAAAAACTTGCTGATGAAAAATATGCAACTTGGGAATGGAATTACGGCAGCTCACCGGAATACAATTTTAATAAAGGGATAAAAACCGATGCGGGTTACATTGAATTTCATCTCGATGTGACGGAAGGAATGATTCGTAAAGCACGAATTTTTGGAGATTTTTTTGCATCAAAACCCATTCACGACATTGAAAAACGCCTTTTAAATCAAAGACATGACGAGCAGACCTTACTTTTAATACTGGTATCCTTAGATTTAAAAGCTTATTTTGGAGATGTTACTGCACATGAACTAATAAATGGTTTAATTTAAAAAAATAAATATTATGGATTTTATGGAAGTACAATTGAGAAATTTGCTCGACATGCTGGTCATGTATACGCCGAAACTGATTGGTGCAATTGTCGTTTTAATTGTCGGTTTATGGGTGATAAAAAAACTCACTAAAACCATTCTGAAATTAATGGAAAAACGCGATACAGATGCTTCATTAAGACCTTTTTTGAAAACACTTTTCAATACCTTGTTGAAAGCGCTGCTTGTCATTTCCGTAATGGGAATGGTGGGAATTGAAATGACCTCATTTATTGCGATTCTTGGTGCTGCCGGTTTGGCAGTTGGCATGGCATTATCTGGGACATTGCAGAATTTTGCCGGCGGGGTCATGATTTTATTGTTCAAACCATACAAAGTGGGTGATTTCATTGAGGCTCAGGGGTATATGGGCACTGTAAATCAAATTCAGATTTTTAACACCATTTTGCTTACCGTGGATAACAGAACAATTATTATCCCAAATGCGAAAATTTCAAACGACTCCTTAACGAACTTTTCAACTCAGGACACGCGCCGTGTTGATTGGGTTTTCGGAATTGGTTATGGTGACAGTGTGGAAGAAGCACGAAAAGTTCTTGAAGATTTTCTAGCTAATGATGAGCGCGTATTGAAAGACCCTCCATATCAGATAGTCTTGTCTGAACTTGGCGACAGCTCTGTGAATATTACGGTTAGAGCATGGGTAAAACCTGCCGATTTTTGGAATCTAAAATTTGAAATGAACGAAAAAGTGTACAATAAATTCAATGAAGTTGGACTGAACATTCCATTTCAGCAAATGGATGTGCATGTACATAATGCGAAATAAAAAATATGTATCATGAAGAAGTTTTTCATCTTAGCATTTACCGTATTGGTCTCCTTTACTTTAAGTGCTCAAAAATCAGTGCTCGATTCGCTCTCCAGGTGGGAAACAGGAGCGGTTGCAACACTAAATGTATCTCAGGTTTCTTTAATAAACTGGAGTGCAGGGGGTGAAAATTCCATGTCAGGAGTTGCACTTCTCAATGCTTTCGCAAACTATAAAAAGAATAAATTCCAATGGGATAATACATTGGATTTAGCCTATGGCATGAGTAAACTGGGTGATGATCCTTGGACAAAAAGCGACGACCGGATTGATCTTGCCTCAAAAGCAGGACAATATGCCTTTGAAAATTGGTATTACACTGGTTTGTTAGGATTCAAATCGCAATTCGGACCGGGTTATTCAAAACCAGGTGATGATGTCCCGATTTCAAATTTCTTGGCTCCAGGATATCTGAATGTTTCACTTGGTATGGATTATAAACCCAATGATCATTTTACATTATTTCTTTCCCCTTTATCAGGAAAAATAACTTTTGTGATGGACCAAGCACTTGCTGATGCCGGGGCGTTTGGGGTAGATCCTGGGAGCAATGTCAGAGCCGAATTCGGGGGATATCTGAAAATGGCATTCAAGTATGAAATAATGAAAAATGTGAATTTTCAAACAAAACTTGATCTCTTTTCAAACTATCTGAATAAACCGGAAAATATTGATGTTGCATGGGATGTTTTATTGTCAATGAAAGTTAATGAATACCTTACGGCGACAATTACAACAAACCTGATTTACGATGATGATATTGACATTGCTATTGAACAAGAAGATGGTTCAGTAGTTATGCGCCCTGCGATTCAGTTTAAAGAGATTTTCGGATTGGGTTTGTCATATAGCTTTTAATCAAGCATAATCGAAAATTGTAAAAAAACATGATTCCTTCATAAAAGTGGAATAATACCCTCAGGTTTTTTTGATTTGAAAAGCGGGGGTTTTACGGATGTTTTACAGCAAAGCCTGCCAACTGCATAGATGGCAAAACAAAATATGTAATACAAATTGTGTTTGAGAAAGATTGATCTCACAAAGTGGATACTAAATGCCACAATATAGTTTTTATCAAAAAGATGATAAATTTATTATCTCATTTAGAGTATAAAAAAAAGCCATCCGCAGAATTGCGGATGGCTTTTTTATAAATTCTTTTAAAGGCTTATTCTTCTCCTTCTTCTCCTTCTTCCATATCTGAAAACAATGCCTCAAACATTTTCTCTTGCAGTTTGTCATAACCTTCGCATTCAGCGAGTTTTTCTTCAACTGCACCATACTCATCTTCCATGTTTTCTGTGAGTGCTTCGATTTCAGTCGAAAGTTCTTTAGAAGCTTCTTCGTCTTCTTCGTACTTTTTCATGATTTCTTCAGACTCTTTCATGGTTTCTTTAAATGCTTTGACAATTTTGTCAATTTCAGCATCGTCGATTTTGCCGTCATCGGCAGCTTTCTCTTGCATTTTTACAAATGCTTCTTGTTTTTTAATTAAGTTCTTTGCGTCAGCTTTTGGTCCACCACATGATGAAAATGCAAAAACAAATGCAACAAGACTTAGTAAAACAGCAATTTTTTTCATAATAGTATTAGATTAAAATTAAACATTGATTACCGTATCATGCAAATATAGAAAAAAACTATAGACTACAAACACTTAGCAAATATTATTTCGCTTTTTTTTATTTTATTAAATATTTTGCAATCAGCGGCATCCTGCGACCAAACCCAAAAGCCTTTGAGCTTACCCGTAAAATTGGTGGTGCCTGAAATCGTTTGTGCTCATTACGATTCACTAAATTCACAACAAAGCGCACAGTTTCAGCAGCATATCCGGCATTAATTATTTCAGTAACCGAAAGTTTTTTCTCGATATAAGAAAAAAGAATTCCATCCAAAATTTCATAGGGTGGTAAACTGTCCTCATCTTTTTGCCCTAGGCGTAGTTCTGCTGATGGCGGTTTTGTAATGCTATTCTCTGGAATAATATCTCTGTTTCGGTTAATAAATCTTGATAAGGCGAAAACATCGGTTTTATAAACGTCACCTAAAACCGAAAACCCACCGTTCATATCACCGTACAATGTCGTGTAACCTACCGCAGTCTCACTTTTATTTGATGTATTAACAAGAATATGCCCGTCTTTATTTGAGGCAGCCATCAAAATAACTCCACGCAAACGTGCTTGAATATTTTCTTCTGTCACATCTTCTTCCTTCCCTGCAAAATATTCAGACATGCTTGTGTTGATTGATTCGAAAGATTGCTGAATGGAAATGGTTTCATAATGCATTCCAAGATTCTTTGCCAACTGCACCGCATCTTTTATGCTGTGGTCGCTGCTGTATTTTGAAGGCATTAAAATTCCATAAGTGTTTTCGCCGCCGATTGCTTCAGCAACCAAAGCTGCGGTTAAGGCCGAGTCTATTCCTCCGGATAAGCCCATAATTGCAGTTTTGAAACCCATCTTGTGGTAAAAATCACGTATGCCGAGTACCAGCGCATTATGAATCATTTCAATTTTCTCAACCGGTTTTGATTCGATTACAGGTAGTGAGTCAATCTCTTCTGTATCAATAACTTTGCTGTCCTCATTAAAGTGCGACAGTTGATTCACAATTTCTCCGTCTTGATTTATTACCCGAGAACCCCCATCATAAATCAATTCAGTATTGGCTCCGATTTGGTTCACATAGATAATCGGCAAATTGTATTGTTTCGCATTTTGTATTAACACCTGCTTTCGTAAATCTTCCTGATTGTATGAAAATGGCGAGCCGGCAATATTTATCACATAATCCGGCTTGTGTTTTGACAACTCCTGTAAAGGTGATATGCTATATAATGTTTCTTTCGCAAATTGATAACTTGCTTCTTGTTTATCCCACAAATCTTCACAAATTGTAACAGCAATTTTTTCACCCTTATATTCTAACAAATTAAATTCGGTATTTGGCTCAAAATAGCGGTAATCATCAAAAATATCGTAGGTAGGGAGCAGTGTTTTTTTGAAAACCTTCTGCACTTGTCCGTCTGAAATAAACAAGGCTGCATTAAAAAGCTTTTTCCCTTTTTCGCTATCATTTATCCACGGACTTCCTAATATTATTGCAATCTCATGACAATGACTTGCAATAATATCAATCTGTTCGTAAACCATGTCAATAAAATCTTTCTGCTCAAGCATGTCGTGCGGGATGTATCCGCAAAGGGCAAGTTCCGAAAAAACGACCAAATCAACCTGCTTTGATTTTCCCTGCTCAATTGCCGAAATAATTTTTTGACTATTTTCCCTTAAATCGCCGATGGTATAATTTAATTGTTCAAGTTGTATTTTCATGATTTATCAGGATAAAAAAATCCCAATTCTTTGGAATCGGGATTGTGTATTTATTCAAATTTTGTTTAGAAAAGAATTCCCAGTTTCAAAGAGATGGAATTTGTCTTACCTACGTGATCACGAACTGTCTTGTCATCATCTTCAAACACATCAATCGTAAGTTCATCATTTTTGTTTCTTACAAAATCTAATATCCCACCATTATAAACAATTTCAGTTACAAAGCGAGTATTTCCTGATAAAGACCATTCAAATCCCGCTCCCATGTACCATGACATGCTAATTGGTGAAATGTTTTTTGTAATTAAATCATTGGAATCAACCGTAACATCTGCCATGCCTTTTAGATTAATCATTGGAGCAATACCTGCCTTCATGAAATAGGACATAAAGCCAATTTCATTTGTTTTTCCTTTAAATCCTATCGGGATGCTGAGATAGCTCAAATTGTATTTAATGTTTTCTCCAGCCGCAATAATATCAATACGATTTATGTCGTAGAGATCAATAATAGATCCGTATTGGTAACTCATTGTGCCACCGATATCATTGTATTTAATGGCAAGATTAAAAACAAAATTATCAGAAAGGGGAAAGTCTGACCAAGCACCAAATTCATAACCAGGGCGAACTCCTTCATTTGATTGCATTTTACTGTCAACCCCAAACCATGAGAGATTTGGTCCTACAAATAATCCACCTGAAATCTGAGAAAACGCAGTACTGCTTATTAAAGCAAATAAAACAAAGGCGAGGATAATCTTTTTCATAATATTGTCGTTTTTAATTTGGATACATTAATTTTGTTCAAT
>JAQIBY010000081.1 GCA_027858835.1 Bacteroidales bacterium
ATGCATAAGGATAAATACGTTTTTGCTCAATTAGTAGCCTTTCTGGATAGGAACAAGTTTAACTACATCGTTCGCAAGTACAATGGAGACAAATACGTGAAGCATTTCACTTGTTGGAACCAACTGCTTTCTCTGATGTTCGGGCAATTGACAAATCGTGAAAGTCTTAGAGATTTGATTGTCGCACTTGACGCTCATCACTCCAAATCTTATCATTTGGGCTTGGGCAAGAATATTTCAAAATCATCTCTGGCCAGAGCCAACCAAGACAGAGACTATCACATCTTTGAAGAGTATGCTTACTATCTGGTAAACGAAGCCAGACAGAAACGAGTTGCTGACATCTTCAAGCTTGAAGGCAATGTCTATGCTTTTGATTCAACGACGATTGACTTGTGCCTTTCCGTATTCTGGTGGGCGAAGTTTCGTAAGAAAAAAGGTGGAATCAAAGTGCATACATTATATGATGTGGAGACACAGATACCAGCCTTTTTCCATATCACGGAAGCTTCTGTTCACGACTCTACAGCAATGAAAGAAATCCCTTATGAATCAGGCTCATATTACATATTTGACCGTGCATATAATCACTTCAAGATGTTGTATAAGATTCATCAAATAGGAGCTTTCTTCGTTGTCAGAGCAAAGAAGAATCTTCAATACAAGATAATCAAATGGAAACGAAGATTACCAAAGAACGTACTTTCAGACGTAACAATCGAATTGACAGGTTTTTATCCTAAACAATACTATCCAGAACATCTTAGATTGGTCAGATATTGGGATGAAGAACAAAAGCGTGAGCTTGTATTCTTAACCAATGCGATGCACATTTCTGCACTTCAAGTTGCTGACCTTTACAAGAACCGCTGGCAAGTCGAGCTTTTCTTCAAGTGGCTAAAGCAACATCTAAAAGTCAAGAAATTCTGGGGAACTACTGAAAATGCTGTTCGGATTCAAATCTACGCTGCGATGTGCACTTATTGCTTGGTGGCAATCGTCCAAAAAGACATGCAACTTGACAGAAGTACATATGAGGTTTTGCAGATATTGAGTATATCTTTAACAGATAAAACTCATCTTCGAGACCTATTTGAGAGAACTAAATTTCAAAATGACAAAGAACGTTTTAGGCTTAATGAGCCAAATTTGTTTAATTTTTAATAACGTCCCAATTTTAATGGGACACTAGTGGAATCTATTACAAAAACAATTAATCAATACAAATTATCTGATTAAGCAAGCTTGACAATTCTCAATTGCATGAGCAATGCAAAAGAAAAAATGATCATGAATTATTATTTAGCCCATTCAGCGTATTCAAATTCACAATTCATGTAAGAAGAATCTATGCGAACATAAGTTGTTTCAAGGGTTTCTTTAATCCAGCTTTGAATTTTCTTCTGTTTTTTCTCAGCAACAGCAATTTCCTGGAAACGTTGGTAATCATCCTTTAGATTGGCTTGGTGCGCATCAATTTTGCGTTCAAGTTTAAAGAACTTATACACCGTTTTGCCACGCATATCTCTTGTTTTAATCACTTTTGAATTTTGACCGGGTTTCAGTTGTTTCAACACATCACGGGCAAGTGGATCAAGTTGATCTTCTGTGAACCAAGTTTTTCCGGTTTGCATGTTTTGCATTGTACCGCCACTGTTTGCAGACATCTCATCTTCTGAATATTCTGCAGCTGCTTCTTCAAAAGTAATAGAATCTGCCAGCACTTTATCGCGCACAAGCTCTAAAGCAGCTTTTGCTTCATTTTCACTGCTGCGACCTGTACGTGGTGTCACCAAAATATGGCGAACGTTTACCAGGTTTCCTCTACGCTCAATAAGTTGTAGAATATGATATCCGAATTCTGTTTCAACAATACGGGAAACATCGTCAGTAGATTTCAAATTAAAAGCAGCAGCAGCGAACTCAGGCACCAAATCTGTTCGTGAAACGAAACCTAATTCACCACCGGTCGGAGAAGAACCGGGATCATCGGAGTAAAGAACAGCCAAAGTTGAAAAATCGTCACCGTTTATTACCCTGTCACGATATTCATTAATCACTCGTTTACATCGCTCACGCTCTTCTTCAGCAACTTTAGGATAAGCTGCAATTTGTTTAATCTGGTAAGTTGCCGGCAAAAAAGGAATACTGTCCTCCGGAATTTCATTGAAAAACTTCTTAACTTCTGAGGGTGTCACACCGACATCAGCAGTTAATTGCTGCTGCATACGTTGTGTCAGTAATTGTTCCCGGATCATTTCACGGAACTCACTCTTAATATCACGGATAGATTTTCCGTAATATTCTTCTAATTTTTGTTCAGAACCCAATTGATTAATAAACACGTTTAATCGACGGGATAATTCCCCATCAACTTCGGCAAGTGTCACTTCGACAGAGTCTCTTTCTGCTTGTAGTATCAATAATTTTTGAAACAACATCTCCTCGAGCACTTCGCAATTTACATCGCGTGTTCCCATGTACCCCTGACTGCGTAATTGAATTGCTTGTGCCTCAATTTCTGATTCAAGGATAATTTCATCTCCGACCACAGCGACAATCTGATCGATTAATTGTTGCGAAAATCCTTGTCCGACTATAAAGACAAAGCACAACACCAATACTTTTTTCATTATTTGCATAAAACTAATTTTCCTTATAAACGATGCTTTGCTTACTTTTAGCATCCTGATACAAATCATTTACGAATTTATCCAACAATTCATTTTGGCGCTGATTCAACAAAACCTTCTCAATCTCACTATAAATCAACGACATGGGAATTGTATCACCGGACATTTTTTGCTCATTTATTTTTACGATATACCGATTTTCATCATCTTGGGTTGTAAAATATCCCAACTGCAAGCCGTACTCAAGCTCGGGAGTTAATGTGGCATTAATTTCTTCCAATAAATCAGAAAAATAGATCCAATCGTTGTGCTCAAACACCTGAATATTTGAGCGTTTTTCGGCATCGTACAACAAATCCATATCTCCGGGGGATGAGCGTCGCACTTTATCAAGTTCATAATAATAACTTAAAACTTCGGCATCCATAATAATATAATGCGCTTTAACCGCCAGTTCCTCCAGTTTATACTCGCCCAAATTAGACTCGTAATAATCTCGAATTTCATCAACCCTAAGGCTTGAATCGAGATTTGATTTCACGTATTCTGTTTCCATCTCATACCGAAAAAGCTCGCGGCGATAATCCTGAATTTTCCCATGAATTCTCATGGTGTCTCGCAATCTTTGCTTCGCATACTGATAGATTAATTCCTGATTTATCCAACTACTGATATAATTATCAGCAACTTCAGCGGAATCCTCAGGAATAAAATATGATGGAATAACCGCATCCAAATCCGAATTATACAAACTTCTCTCATGCACTGTGACGATGACATTATCAGCTTGAGCTTCCGGTTTTGGATTGCATGAAAACAAAAACATAGATGCTATCAATACAATGAATATGCTATTTTTCAGAATTCTCATTATTGAGCCAGTTTTTTAAGCACATCCTCATGGATTTTTACTTCATATTTTTCATGCAGTGATTTAATCCATTGTTTTTCAAGATAGTTTTGATAGTCGGCGGTAATCACACCTCGAGCTTCATGCAAGGCTTTTAATGATGGTTTGCGTAAACGCATATCCAAGACTCGGGAATCGTCCATTAACGTAATTACTCGTCCTTTTTTCTCTAACTTTTTGGCATATTCTTCAGCAAGCTCATCTGCGAAATGATTATCTCCGGCTTCATAAACAGTCCAATGTTCTTTCACAACAGCTGAAGAGTCGCTTGCATTATAAATTGAATCAATCTCTGCCCAATCAGCTTTCGGATTTTTTTTGATATGCTTCAATACTTTTTTACGCAGCTTTTTGTCGTCTGCACTTAGGACATGAACATCATAACGGGTATCCCATTGGTAGTTTTCTTTATTTTTCTCGTAAAAGCCTTCAAGACCAACAGTATCTTTTACCGCTTTTGACCAAACTTTGCGATCTGTTACATCAAAAAGCAAAATGCCATCATGGTACTCTTTCATCAAGAAATTAAATTTTTTATATTTACTTTCCAAATTTTCTTCCTCATAAAGCAGAATCATTTTTTCTTGAAAATCATCAAATTTTTGATTGATAAAATGAGTTAACACTTTAGGTTCTGATTTACGATTAAATTTTGTCATATATCGAGCAAAATCTTCCTGCGTATATTGTGCATCAGCAAAGCTAAATACAACATCATTCATTTTATAAGCCGCTTTCGCGTCCCATTTACCATAGAAAATTGAATCAGTAATCATATCAGAGACAGCCTTTATGGCTTCATCATGAACGACAGCATTATAATCATCCATTAAACGTTCAACGAGAACAGTTTTTGAGCGAGACGCTCTGGCAGAATTAGAAATACGATTTTTCAATTGTATTTTTTGTTCCTCAAAACTACCGATAGGTTCAACATCCACGAGTTTGATAAAATGATATCCATAAGAAGTTCGCAGTGCATTACTCACTCCCCCGACTTCACTGAGCTGGAAAGCAGCATTTTCAAATTCAGGGATCATTTTTCCACCGACTCCAAACCAAGGCAGTAATCCACCTTGTCTTCCGGATCGTCTGTCTTCAGAAAATTCTTTTGCAAGCTCTTCAAATGATTCGCCGGCATCTAATTTTTTCTGAATCATTTCAACACGCTCCTGAGCCTGAGCTTGTTGCTCCTCGATTGCATCTTTAGGTAACAAAACCATGATATGTGCAACGCGAATTCTTCCTTTAGCAAGCCGTTTTTCTTCTATCTTAATAATATGGTATCCAAAACGAGTTCTTACGATGTCAGAGATTTCACCCACCTCCGTATTATAAGCAGCCGATTCAAAAGGATATACCATTCCAAAAACGGTAAAATATCCTAAACTTCCTTGGTTATAACGCACTGACTCATCGTCGGAATATTTTTTTGCAAGTGTTCCAAAATCCTCACCATCAAGTAATTTCTGGCGCACCATTTTTGCTTTATTATATGCAGCAAGGGTGTCTTTGCCAGTAATTTCAGGGTCAATTTTTATTAAAATATGCGACGCTTTCACATCGTATTTTGAGCGCTCATAAGCCTCTCGAATCAATTCATCCTCAACTGATTTATCAGTTAAATAAGGCTGGGCTAATTGGGTACGATACCCACTCAATTCGCTGCGAAAGCTTTTAAGTGTATCTAAACCCATTGTTTTAGCTTCCACAACTTTCAATTTGAAGTTCACAAACAAATCCATATAAGCGGATAATGAATCCAACGCATAGGATAATTCTTGATGTCTGTTGTTTTTTGTATAGATATGTAAAAATTCGGCTGTCATAACCTGCTCATCTCCGACTTCAAGAATAATATCAGAATTTTCCTGTGCCATTGCATTCATACCGAAAGCAATCATTAAAAGGCTAATAAAAATCTGTTTCATAAATACTAAATTTAAAATTTTTAATTAATATTCTCTGCTATAGTTTGGTGCCTCCCGGGTAATTGAAACATCATGCGGATGACTCTCAATCATTCCGGAATTTGTAATACGAACGAATTTTGCATCGTTTTGGTGTGCATCAATATCTTTTGATCCGCAATATCCCATTCCTGCTCTTAATCCTCCGACGAGCTGATAAATAACTTCAGTCAAAGTTCCTTTGTAAGGTACTCTGGCAGCAATACCTTCCGGGACAAGCTTTGCAACATCTGCTTCATCGCCTTGAAAATATCTGTCTTTCGAACCTTTTTGCATGGCCTCAATTGAGCCCATTCCGCGGTAAGATTTGAATTTACGACCATTATATATGATGGTTTCTCCGGGAGACTCTTCAGTTCCGGCAAATAAACTTCCGGCCATTACACTTGATGCCCCGGCAGCAATTGCTTTCACGATATCACCGGAATAACGCAAACCACCGTCTGCAATAACCGGAATATCCATCCCTTCCAAAGCATCTGCGACTTCAAACACGGCAGATAATTGCGGCATTCCCACACCTGCAATGACACGAGTTGTACAAATTGAACCGGGCCCAATTCCAACTTTCACAGCATCAGCACCATGCTTAGCCAAGAATTTTGCAGCTTCAGCAGTTGCAATATTTCCCACCACAACATCAATTTGCGGATATTTTTCTTTAATAAATGTCAAAACACTAATTACCGGCTTTGAATGTCCGTGAGCTGTATCAATCACAATCGCATCTGCTTCAGCTTCAGCAAGTGCTTTTATTCTGTCAAATGTATCGCCGGATGTTCCGACAGCAGCAGCAACACGCAAACGTCCTTTTTCATCTTTACAGGAATTCGGACGATCTTTTGCTTTGAAAATATCTTTATAAGTTAACAATCCAACTAATTCATAATTCCCATTAACAACCGGGAGTTTTTCAATTTTATGTTTTTCCAGCAAACTGGTTGCGTTTTCAAGATTCTCATCCTGATTCATGGTAATCAGATTTTCACTGGTCATTACCTCTTGTATCGGCATGTTAAAATCTTCCTGAAAACGTAAATCGCGGTTTGTAACAATCCCAACAAGTTTTCTTGAATTATCAACGACAGGGATTCCTCCGATCTTATTTTCACGCATTAAATCAAGGACTTCACCTACAGTTACATCATTTGTAATGGTAATCGGATCATAAATCATACCGTTATCTGCACGTTTTACGCGTTTAACATGTAGGGCCTGTTGCTCAACTGTCATGTTTTTATGAATAACCCCAATTCCCCCTTCACGAGCAATTGCAATTGCCATTTTCGATTCGGTGACAGTATCCATAGCAGCTGATACAATGGGAGTTTTCACAATAATATTACGAGAAAAACGGCTGGTAATATTTACCATTTTTGGCAATACCTCAGAATAAGCAGGAACCAATAAAACATCGTCAAATGTTAGTCCTTCAAAAATCACTTTGTTTGATGCTAATGACATGAGAATTTTTGTTAAATTTATGATGCACGAAAATACAAAAATTTATTTGTCATCTAAATTTAATTATATTTAAAGCATAATTTCTGTATAAGCATGAATGAATTTCAGAAAATACTGGTAAAATACTGGGGTTTCAGCACATTTCGAGACTTGCAGGAGGAGATTATTCAATCTGTTTCTGAAGGCAAAGATACACTCGGATTGATGCCAACAGGTGGCGGAAAGTCAATAACCTTCCAAGTTTTTTCGCTTTCCCGCGACGGAATCTGCTTAGTCATCACTCCACTGATTGCTTTAATGAAAGATCAGGTTTTTAATTTACGCAAGCGTGAAATAAAAGCCACAGCAATTTATTCCGGTATGAGCAAAGCAGAAATGGACATGGTCTTGAACAATGCCATGAATGGAAATTACAAATTTCTTTATTTATCGCCTGAGAGACTGCAAACAGAGCTATTCCAAGAGCGACTAAAACAAATGAATGTCAATTTAATTGCAGTTGACGAATCGCATTGTATTTCACAATGGGGTTATGATTTTCGTCCCTCCTATCTGGAAATTGCAAATATCCGCGAATTAATTCCGGATGTTCCCATTCTTGCACTTACAGCCACTGCTACACCAGAGGTTGTAGATGACATTCAGGATAAATTACAATTTAAGGCAAAAAATGTCCTGAAAAAAAGCTTTGAACGAAAAAATTTAGCCTATGTAGTTCGAGAAACAGAAAATAAAGGCTATGAATTATTAAAAATTGCAAAAAATATTCCCGGGTCAGCTGTTGTTTATGTCCGAAGTCGAAATAAAACAAAACAAATTGCCGAGTATTTAAAAAAATATGGTCATTCTGCCGATTTTTATCATGCAGGATTGTCAAAAGAAAGCCGGGAGCAAAAACAAGAAGACTGGCAAAATGACAAAATCCGCATCATGGTTTCAACCAATGCCTTTGGAATGGGAATTGACAAACCGAATGTACGCTGGGTTGTACATATTGACCTTCCCGATACGTTGGAAGCCTATTTTCAGGAAGCAGGACGCGGCGGTCGTGATGAAAAGAAAGCATGGGCTGTTTTATTGTACAACAAAAGCGATGAAGCCAAATTAACAAGACGAATTGCCATCAATTTTCCACCCGTGGATAAAATAAAGCGAACCTACGAAGCGCTCGGAAATTATTTTCAATTACCGGTTGGAGCAGGTGAAGGCATGGCTTACGATTTTGATATTTTCGATTTCTCAAAGAAATTCAAAATTGATATTAACACAACTTATCATAGCTTACAAGTCCTTAAAAGACAATCATATATTGAGTTAACCGATGAATTAAACAATCCGAGCCGCATTCTCTTTAAAGTTAAACGAGATGATTTGTATAAATTCCAGGTGGCAAATCAAAGTTACGATGCATTTATCAAATTAGTACTCAGGTCATACACAGGTCTTTTCACCAGTTTCACTCCGATTTCTGAAGATTTATTGGCAAAACGGGCAAAAGTCAAGCAAGATGTGATTGTTGAATACCTAAAACATTTGAACAAGCTTAATGTCATCGATTACATTCCCCGAAAAAACAAGCCCTTAATTATATATACCCAATCCCGTCTGGGTCAGGATTATTTGTTTATTGACGGAAAAGATTATCGCGAACGAAAAGCGCGCTTTGAAAAACGACTTTCAGCCGTATTACATTATGCCAACACAAGTGCAAAATGTCGCAGCCAAATTTTACTTGAATATTTCGGACAAAAAAATCCGAACCGCTGCGGTCAATGTGATATATGCCTTCGCCGAAATGAATTGGGATTAAGCAAATATGAATTTGATTTGATTCTTGATCAAACAAAAATTAAAATTAAAGAAAACCCACTGTTATTAAATGAAATCGTTGAACAGAGTAAGTATCCGCAAGAAAAACTTATCAAAGTAATTGAATGGTTATTCGACAATAAAAAAATTAAACGCGATGATGAAAACAAAATTTTCTGGAATGACTAAACTAAAAATGATATCTTGGCAAGGATTTTGATAAAATGGAAAACATAAACCTAAATTAATACGATTATGAAAAAATCTTTACTCACTATCATCATGTTTGCCTTCATTAGCAGCTTATTTGCACAAAACAGCAATCTAATCATTTTTAGTGACCAAGGCGAAGCGTTCACCATGTATTTAAATGGCATCCAGCAAAACCAAAAGCCAGTAGCTAATGTAAAAGCCATTGATCTGAATGCTGATTTTTACAAAGTTCGTTTAGAATTTAACAACAAATCCATTCCGACCCTAGATAAAAGTGTTTGGTTTGAAACTCCCGGAATGGAATACACATTTAACATTACCCAAAAGAAAAATGGGAAGTATGCATTGAGACCGGTTAGCCAAACTGCAATTGCAGAAAGCACAGATAATTCTGGGATTACCGAAAGCGATTACGAAACTCCGGGAACGACAACATCAAAGCAGAAAGAAAGTTGGGCAAGTGAACCAACAGGTGAAAAACCAAGTTCGGATAAGGCTAAAATTAATGTTAACATGACCGGCACCTCAATGGATGTAAATGTTGATGATGAAAACGGCGAGCAAGTAGATGTCAATGTAAATTTTGACATGGATGAAAACATGAGTACTCAAACAACCACGACAACAAGCACAAACGGAAATCCGGATAATATACATGTAAATATGGATGTTAACGAAACGGAAATGGATGAAAACATTGAAATTAATATGAGCATCCAGGGAAGTGGCACACAAACAAGTACTAGTACAACGACAACTACCACCACAACAAGCACAAGCACAAATGCAGGGAACACTGATTACTATGAAAGCATGGTGAATGAAGAAAATGAAACCATTAGTCATAGTGGAAATTGCAATAGCCCCATGTCAAGTTTTGATTTTGACGATGCAAAAACTGCTATTGATGAAAAAACTTTCGATGACAGTAAAATAACACTGGCAAAACAAATTACACGGGCTAACTGCTTAAGCTCAGATCAGGTAAGAGACATTATGAAAGCCTTAGACTACGAAGATTCCCGCTTGGAATATGCAAAATTTGCTTATGATTATGTTTATGACCCAAACAATTATTATAAAGTGAATTCAGCATTTGAATTTGAAATGACAATTGAAGAATTGGAGGAATTTCTCGAAAATAAATAGCAAATTTCAAATATTTGTAAAATAAATACTATCTTAATGCCGTGTAAGTTATTGCTTACACGCTTTTTTTATAGGGAAAAATTTTAAATTGTGAGCAATAAACTCATAAAAATTTAGTATTTATGGGGTATAAACACTGTGTAATTGGACTTTTATTATCTGTAATAAGTGCATTTGGTTACGCCCAAAGTAACATACAACTATTGGGGCAAGCAGAAATGCGGCTTGATACAAAAAACGGCAAATTACAAATATCCATTGATTCAATTAAAAATTTGGATACTGTGGGAATTTCAGGCAAGCTTCGACTTCGCCTTTACTTCCTTCCTGAAAAATATAATGGCACAACGGTCAATGGATTTCTTACTGGGGAGTCTTACTTCAAACAAAAAATCCCCGCAAACTCAACAGCTATAAACTTCAAAACCGATATGCCTTTTTATGAAATCCCTAAAGGAAAATATTATAAAACAATCTGTCTTGAAGAAATGATAGATGGGGAATATCAGATTATAAATTTCCTTAACTTTGAGAATCAATCAGAAGTGAATTATCCAAAGCTTAGTTTTCAAAGTTTTGAAAAAGCACTCGATCAAAAAGTAAAGCGCAGTGTCCATTCCATTTCAGGCAAATGCCTCGATGAAAACATCCAACTAAAAACTTTTCCAAATTTAGCGATTTTACATATTAAATGTCGTGATGATAAACTTCATGAAAATATTTCAACATTCTCCACACTAAAACATTTGGAGTTAAATATGCCAAATATTGAAAACTTACCGAATGACATCAGCAATTTAAGTGCGCTGGAAAGGTTCTCTTGTACGATTAGCAGTTTAAAAGAATTGCCGGAAAGCGTATCGGCTTGGAAAAATCTAAAATCACTTGATATATCATATACCGCAATACAAGCATTACCACAAAGCATAGGTGATTTAAGAAATCTTGAGACACTAAAACTAAACGACAATGAAATAAACCAACTTCCGGCATCCTTTACACAGCTTGAAAATCTCAAACATCTTGAAATTAACAACACAAATATTCAAAGCCTACCCGAGAATCTCGGGGAACTATCTAATCTGCAACATCTTGAATGCAGACATTCTGAAATTTCAGAAATACCATCCTCTGCGGAGCAGCTTAAAAGCTTAAAGCATCTCGACATATCCGGCACGAATGTTAATAAAATACCAAGTAAGCTTATTAAATCGCTTGGCGCTTTGGAATACATCAATCTCAGCGGAACCTCCTTATCTGAACGACAAATGAAACGCATAAAAAAACATGTACCGGAGCATTGCAAGGTCATTACTGAAATTCAAATTGGAGAATAATCGGTTTCTTAGGGGAAATCGGGGATGTATTTGTCCTTAAAAATCGCACGAAAATTGCCTTAAAACCTATTTTTGTAAAAAAAATCACTTTTTTCATTGCCAGATTTCTATTTTTATTTAATTTTATTCAAAATTAGAAATTATGGCAGAAAGTCAAAGCCAACACGTAAAAAAGGTATTTACTGAATATCTTGAAAAAACAAAACATCGGAAAACTCCCGAACGTTTTGCAATTTTAGAAGAGATTTACTCAAACTCCGGTCATTTTGATATTGAGACACTCTATATCAACATGAAAAACAAAAACTATCGTGTGAGTCGGGCAACCTTGTATAACACAATTGACTTACTATTGGAGTCAAGATTAGTCATCAAACATCAGTTTGGTCAAAACATCTCCACCTACGAAAAAGCCTACGACTGCAAGGAGCACGATCATTTAATATGTACAAAATGCGGAAAAGTGATAGAATTTTGTGATACTCGTGTAAATGAAGTTCAATCAGAAATTAGTTCGAAAAATGATTTTGACGTTTCGTATCATTCTTTGTATTTTTACGGGCTGTGCTCAAATTGTAAAAAGAAATAAACCGGAGCATTCCGGATAATGAATGAAACGATATGATAAAAACTGATGTATTACTGGGTCTTCAATGGGGCGACGAAGGCAAAGGGAAAATTGTAGATGTATTAACCCCAAATTATCATAATATTGCTCGTTTTCAAGGTGGTCCAAATGCAGGACACAGTCTTGAATTCAATGAAATAAAACATGTCTTGCATATTATTCCTAGCGGAATTTTTCATCCCGACAAAATGAACATCATTGGAAATGGTGTAGTTATCGATCCTATCATTTTAAGAAAAGAAATTAAGGATGCCGAAAAATTAGGAGTAAATCCAACAAAAAATTTGATAATTTCTGATAAAGCTAGTTTAATACTACCGACTCACAGATTATTAGATGCCGCCTACGAAAATCGTAAAGGCGAAAGTAAAATTGGGAGTACGCTTAAAGGAATCGGGCCTTGCTATACTGACAAAACTGCACGTCTCGGATTACGCGTCGGAGATATCCTTTTGCCGGATTTTCATAATCGATACAAACAACTTGTTGAGCACCATACAATTCTACTGGAAAGTTTCAAAGGAGAATTGCCTACCGAAGCCATGGAAAATGAATGGATGGATGCCGTCAATTATCTTAGCAAATTAAAAGTTCTTAATACCGAATATTATATTCATAGCGAACTAAGTGCAGGGCGAACAGTGCTCGCAGAAGGTGCTCAAGGCTCAATGTTAGACATTGACTACGGCTCCTACCCATTTGTTACAAGCTCAAACACTGTCAGTGCAGGTGTTTCCACAGGGCTGGGTATTTCTCCACATAAAGTTGGTGAAGTTTATGGCATTTTTAAAGCCTATTGTACTCGCGTGGGGAGCGGTTCGTTTCCGACTGAATTATTTGATGATGATGGACAAAAATTAAGAGACCAAGGGCATGAATATGGATCAACAACCGGACGCCCAAGACGATGCGGATGGTTAGATTTGGTTGCGCTGAAATACAGCATCATGCTTAACGGTGTCACAAAATTAATCATGACAAAAGCGGATGTTTTGGACGGTTTTGACACCATAAAAATTGCAACTGCATATCAAGTCAAGAATATTGAAATCACAGAAATTCCATACAAACTTGAAGATGCAGAGCCTGTTTACACTGAATTGCAGGGGTGGAATTGTCCTTTAGATACAATGAAATCAAAAGATGAATTTCCAAAAGCACTTTGGGAATATATTGCTTTCATTGAAAAGGAAACCGGAGTACCGGTAAGCATTGTCTCTATTGGACCAAACAGAAATCAAACCATTCATATTTAATCTTTGAGTGGCATTTGTGAATTTTTAAAGCATTGCAAGAAAATGATGAAGCATATAATTCGTATTTCACAACTTAGTTTATTAATAATCGCCATACTTTTCAGCAATACAGTAGCATCTCAAATTGAAGTGGGGCTCTTACATGCTGACGGAAATAAAGAAAACTTGTCGCAAACACATCTGATGCGCCTTAAAAACAGTCGTTGTGAAGTAATTGTACCACAAAGCATGAAAACTCCAGTTCAAGAGGCAATGGAAAACCACTGGATAATTACAGATTGGACGCTTTATACCGATTCCGAGCGCAACACACAGCCTAGTGATACTGTCAGTGTATTTACGCTTAGCGTCGAATCAGGACCAACTGCTCAAACTCCAAAAATCAGTCTTGAATTGCTAGTGAAAAATTTTAATGGAGAAACTATTCGGATTGCAGAAATCATACTGTTCCCTGATGCTGAGCTTATTGCCAAAATACAAAGCATAAACAGTCCCGAAGCACAGCGTCATGAACTATTTCAGCAAGGCAAGTTTTACAATGCCGAAAACGAGTTTTTATCGCATAATATTCGAGCCATTAACGATCAACTCAATAAAGGAAAATCTATCTGGTTTGATGATGATTATAGTAGTCAGGCACATATTAAAATGTTAAAAAACAAGACGCTTGGTATTCCTGAATATTGTTTTCTGCGCCGTAATATGCTAAACGGAAAAGACGAAGCCTACGAAGAAGATAAACTCATGAAGCATTTTCCTTATAATTGGGAAAAAGCAGAAAATAGTGACACCCGATTCGTATTTCTGTATGCACAATCAGGAGCAGCAACTTTTATCAGCATTTTTGACACACTTAGTGGTCAAATTATTTATCAAACAAAATCATCAAACAAATACAAATTAAGTTCAAAAGATTTCAAAACCCTTGCTAAACAAATTGGTTAAGGCAAGTTGCGATTTTAGTAAAAAAACATTATCTTAGAAAAATAAAAAAACAAAGACTATGGAAATTACAGGCAAAGTAATACAACTGAATGAGCCGTTGACGGGAAAATCTGCTCGCGGAGAATGGAAAAAACAGGAACTTATCATTGAAACAGAAGATCAATATCCAAAACAAGTATGTTTACTCAACTGGAATGATAAAGTGGATGTAAGCAACCTGAAACCGGGACAAAAAATCACTGCCGGCATTAATATTGAAAGTCGCGAATTTAATGATCGTTGGTTTACGGATGTGAAAATTTGGAAACTCAATGTAGCAGACGATGAAACACCGGCAAGTTCATCTGCAGGAACAATGCCACCTCCAGGAGTACCAGATGAAAACGACCCGTTCGGCGGTACGTCGAATGAAGAAGACGACGGGTTGCCATTCTAGAGCGAACAACAGATTTTACTCTAAATTACAACCAATTTACAAGTAAGGGAACTTCTAATAAATGAACATAAAACATATTCCTTATCCATGCGTTCCATTCGTGCACATAAAAATAAATTATTATGAATACACTAATTTTATATGCCAATTATAAATCGCCCAGTTTTAATTCCGCTATACGGGATATGCTTGGTGATACACTGAATAAAAACGGACACGAAGTTGTTATTCGGGATTTATACAATATCCGATTTAACCCGGTACTCAGCCGTAAAGATTTAGAAAGCATTGATGAGAATATTTACCCCATTGAAATTACTGAAGAACAGAAATTTATCAAACGTGCTGACATAGTTTTTCTGGTTTACCCAATATGGTGGTCAGGAATGCCGGCTATTTTAAAAGGATATATTGAACGGGTTTTTCTTGAAGGCTTTGCATTTAAAACGCTTAACGGAAAAGCAACACCTTTGCTAAGCAATAAAAAAGTGATGATCTTCAACACACTAGGAACAAAAGGCTTTTTTAATACTTCCAAAAAAATTGATGCATTGAATTTCATTACAGAACAATGTATTTTCGAATACTGCGGAATGGAAGTTGTTGAACACAAATATTTTGAAGGAGTTAAAACTGTTGATGAAACCACTAGACAAGGCTACCTCGAAACCGTCCGAAAAATTGCAGAACAATTATAAACTATCCACAGCCGTCTGTGAATAAATAATAATTTTACCATTGAAAAAGTAAGTATCTTTATACGGATAAAAGTAAAAACTATATGCGCCATTTTTTACATAATATTTGGAAACAGATTCGACCCTATGTAAGGAATAAATATATATTGAGCTTCTTAATTTTCACTATTTGGATTAGTTTTTTTGACACCTATCATTTGATTGACAGGGTTCGCAGTGTAAATGCTTTACATGAATTAGAAGCTGAACGAGATTTTTTCAAGGAGGAAATAACAAAATATCGTCGCCAATTAAATGAATTGGATCACAACAAAGAAAGTCTGGAAAAATTTGCACGTGAACAGCATCTGATGAAAAAAGAGAATGAAGATGTTTTCATTATCCTCGATGCAGAATAAACTCTTAATGTTTAAAAAAAACTAAAAGTCCCCTATTCCGTAAATGCTACCATCAGGATTTTTTTCAGGTTGCCAGGTTCTAACATGAATGACAGGCTCCGTAGTATCATTCATATCAATTAAGAGAAACAAATATCCGCTATCACCGTAATTTGATGAAAAATAATCCTGCTGTATTTGAATTCCGTATACTTCGCCGCCTTTACCCGATTTGCGAATTTCATTATCATTAAATTTTATATTGATGTATTCCTTGCTCTTAAATGAATACGACAGATGTTTCAAATACTCGTTTTTATCGTAGCGATTATAATGCACAATGGGATTTTCGTAATAATTATGCTCCGGATTTTTCTTTGGTTTTGTCATCCACCCGGTGATAATCAGCGCATCGTCAGAGAAAACACTTTCAATATAATCTAATCGTTTCAGTGCGAAGGCCGTTTTGTAATGCTCCATAAAATCAATTAAATGTAAACGCACTGATTCCTCCCAAGTATCTTGTCCCAAAATATCTCCCAGTGCATTTTGACTCAATCCAAAGGTAATATCTTGAATTTTTTGCTCCGCATTAAATGTAAAAACCACATCTTCAACAAACGAACGCGAATTATTTGAAAATGCAAACTTCATTTTAACAGAGCGAGCCACCACATTATCACCAAATTGCATAAATTCCATATTGTCATTTGATAAAACCAAGGCATTTCCATACTGCAACAATTTTGTAAAAATCTCATATCCTTCATCGGAAAAGTACGATTTCACAGTCTCATATGCATTTTGATCAACCGCCTGACAGACAGCCTCCATCACGTTTACTAATGCTTCGGGATTTGATAAAACGGCATTCATCACAATTTCCTCGTTCGGACTTTGCTTCGTTTCAAGCATCGCTTGATCCACTTCCGAATTAATCTTCAGATAGGCATCCCGAAAAGGAATGGGATCCACTTCCTGCATAACATCCCGCAATTCGTTATCAATGGCTGCTTCTGCTTCAAAAAAGTACTCGGTTTTTATGTCAATGCTGCTGTTTTCATCAAAACTCGGGGGCAGCTCAATATATCCTAAACCGTCTTTTGCTCCAATGATATTTGACCAGTTTCGTCCATTAAAATAAGAATAATCGAGGTTAGACACCGGCTTCCCGTTCCATGTGATGTCCAAAATTGCAAGTTTGTAGGCTTCTCGATCTTCCAGTTTCATCAAATTCATTCTGACACCAGCCAAAACCTGCTTAATTTGAAAAGGTAACCAAGTGGAAAGCAAGTGTTCATTACCCTCAGCATCAGTCATTTTTATAGAATTTCCGTACGGATGAGATTGCAATAATGTCAATGCCCAATAATAATAACGAATTGCATCGGCAATTTGGACTTGTTCCAGTGCTTTATTTCCATTGTACGAAAATCCAAGAATTTTCTGCTTTCTGGCTTCAAAAATTTTATGCAACTCACTGCGCTTAATGTAACGAAACACATGGGCATCAGGCTCATTAGAAATAACAATTTGTTCTGTATTTCGCAAACTGGCATTACTGTATGTATTCACAACCGATTTTACCTGCTCACTATAACTTTCAGCCGCTTCACTGTCTTCAGTTTTCAGCATGGTAAAATTACTTTCAACCTCGGTTGATATCTGAGAAATAATCATTGACAATGCTCCATTATTGGCTTTTTTCAAAGTGCTTCCTTTCCCCTCACCCCAAATGTATGTATTCCGATTGGCTTTTATCTGATCAATTGTTTGACCAAATGCAGTAATTGTCAGCAATAAAAAAGCAATAATGAATTGTATTTTCCTCATAGTTTGAATTGATTAATTGGAATGCACAATTTAGAGCAATAAAAACCCAAAAATCATACCTAAAACAAAGATAAAATTTTTCTCTGGAAAAGAAAATCTTGATGGTTCTCAACTGTTGTTGTTACTAGGATTGTTTATAATATACTGTCTTATTCTGTTTAATTCCTTTTCATCTCGGATAATCCGGTCATGAAACAGTGTTTGCCATGCAAATTCATATCCGGCCTGGTGAATCTCATAACTGACTCTCCCTTTGTACCATCTGATGACTCTGGATAGATTATCATAAAGCATAGGATTTTTCAATCCAGCAAAACCACCAATCTTTGTAGCATTAGCAACACTATTATTAGCTGCTGTACTAGTGGGGATGCGATTAATCGCATCCCCACTGTCAGCAGCATCCATGATGTTGGATTTATCAATCTCAATAATTCCATGCACATGGTTTGGCATGACAATAAATTCATCCAGTTTTGCAAAAGGAAATTGTTCTGGTATCATTTCCCAATATTCATTGGCTAATTTTCCAAGAGCAGAATATTGCATTGCTTCTGCAATTACATCTCCAAAATAGTGCACATGATTTTTTGTCTTTATTGTCACAAAATAACTTCAATTCCAGCCATAATTCCATGATTGCAACCGGAGCCCTTTGTCACTGAATCTTTTTTTGTAATTTGATGACATATTTGATGGCTTGATTTCCTTACAAAATAAGAATAATTGTAGAAACTTTAAAATGAGCCTTTTAGTTTTTTTGTAAATAGTGGTAAAATAGTGGTATAGTTGTATAGTTGTTTGTTTGTATTACTTACATCTGGGATCCCGAATTACGGCATTTTCTTTATCGGCTGCCGGCATGTAATCTAAATAGATATTGGATAAGGCTTTATACATATTAACTTTTGCTTCGGGAAATTTCGTTTGGATATCATCCAACAAATCCCGCATCTCAAAACGCCGGGTTAAGTTTTCGTGTGGGCACTTTTTTCGTTCAGACGGAAATTGATGAATATTCGCAAAGCGCTGAGTATCATCACTACTAAGATCAAGCATAGGTCGGATAAGTTTGATAAGCCCTTCAAACATACTTAATTTTCCAGGCATTGATGATAATGTCCCGTAAGAAATCATGTTCAGCATCATGGTTTCCAAAGCATCATCACGATGATGTCCCAATGCCAGTTTATTCGCATCAAGTTGCCTTGTCATTTCAAACAAACGCTTTCTCCGATTCCACGAGCAATAAAAACAGGTCGAATCTTTTGCGGTTTTATTGAAATCAACAGAAACTTTCTCGATAATCAAGGGCACTTTCAGCTCATCACAAAACTGCTGTAACCACTGACTATCAACCTTATAAGGAACTTCCTGCACATCGATATGTACAGCAATTAAATGATAATTGGATTTTGAAAATCTTCTTCGTCCTGCAAGGGTTTGTAACAAAGCCAAACTGTCTTTTCCACCAGATAAACCCACGCATACCTTATCACCATCCTGCAACATATCATGCGCATGAATGCAAGCACCAACCCGGGCATAAAACTTTTGAACAAAACGTTTTTCAAGTTTATTCATTTTGCAAAGATAGGGATTATTAAAAAGAATCTAAGGCTTAGATATGGTTCCGGCAGAATGATCATTTGAAGCACCGGTAACTGATGCCAACACGTTTATTCGATTTTCAAAACGCAAAACACCAAGCAAAGCAAACACAAGTGCCTCCTTGTAATCCACAATTTGTTCATCAGGAATTATCAATTCTGCATTTGATTTTTGATTCAATAGCTCAATCAAATATTTATTTTTCGCACCACCACCAGTAACTAATACTTTACCAGATAATGGGGATGCAATCTGCTTTGTTATATGAATCATAAAAGTATGTAACAAATCAGGAACCGCATAATCATTTTCTTGCAACAAGGGAAAAATTGATTTTTCAACCCATTCCCTACCCAGTGATTTCGGAGGTTTTTGACGATAATAATCCAAAGCCTCCAAAGCCTCATATAACTCCGGCAAAAGTTTACCGCTACGTGCAATTTCGCCATCTCTATCATATTGATAATCGATAAGATCCGCAAGGTAATTCAACACGAAGTTTACCGGAGAAATATCGTATGCAATACGTTTTCCGCCTTTTTGGTAAGAAATATTTGAAAATCCGCCAAGGTTCAGGCATTGATTATATTCTGAAAACAATAAGTGATCACCGATGGGAACTAAAGGCGCTCCCTGTCCTCCCATTTCAACATCCTCAACACGAAAATCATAAACCACCGGGATGCCGGTTTCATCTGCAATTTCTTTTCCAGCACCAATTTGACGAGTTATACCTTGCTCCGGATCATGAAATACGGTATGTCCGTGAGAGGCAATTAAATCAATCTGGCTGGGTGAAATCTGCCGATCAATTAAAAAACCCCGAACAACTTTCCCGCAATACTTTCCAAATGCAATATCCAAGGTATTGATGGCATCCGGTTTTAATTTGTGCGCTGTATTCAGTCTATCCTGCCAATGCGAGGAGTAAGCGATAAAATCTGCGGCTTCAATTTGAAATGAATAGCCATCATCTTGCTTTATAAAGCTGCAAGCCACGATATCCAAGCCATCCAAAGACGTACCTGACATCAGACCAATTGCATAATATTTTCTTTTCACTGACAATTTTTTGCTAAAGTTAGCAAAATTGAAACAAAATATGTATTTTAGTGCAAATTAATTTATAAAAAAACTAGCACATGAAAAAAATTATCGTACCTATTGATTTTTCCGAAGAGTCGCTTTATGCATTAGATTACGCAAGTATTTGGGCTAACAAATATAAATCAGATGTACAAATGGTGTATGTACAAACAAGAAAAGCGTCAAAACATTGGATTTCTGAGAAAAAAGAAAAGGAAAGTGTAGAAAAGCAATTCATAGAACTCCAAAAAAAATATGCTGACAAATTTCATAAAGCTTGTAAATTTAACTATATCATTAAAAAAGGCAGAGTATTTGAAGAAATTGCAGAACAAGCTGAAGCTTTTGATGATTCAATGGTAATTTGCACGACACATGGCGAATCAGGATGGAGTAATTTCTTTATCGGAAGTAATACATATAGAATTGTAGAGGGCACAATGCGTCCTGTGATTTCAATTGGTGTAAATCAGAAACACAAAAAACCGAAAACCATTGTGATGCCAATTGACATTACTAAAGAAACTCGGGAAAAAGTGCCTTTAGTCGCAAGTGTTGCCAAACATTTTGATGCAGAAGTTCACATTCTTAAAGTCACTTCATCAACCGGCGAAGGCATTCACAATACACTGAATTTGTACGCTAAACAAGTTGCTAAATATTTTGATGAGCGCGATGTGAAATATAAGAGCAGTCTGATTGTTGGTGACAATATTACCGATGTTACAATCGAATATGCAAAAACCGTTGAAGCAAATTTGATTATAATTATGACAGAACAAATTAAAGCTTGGACAAATATGCTAATGGGCTCGTATGCGCAACAAATGCTTAACAATTCACCAATTCCGGTACTAAGTGTTACACCATACGATGTTACCTTAAAAGGCTCATCATTCCGAACTATGGGGGGATAATTTAATAGGAAAAATTAAGTATAATAATTACACAGGCGATGAAAATAGAATTTTTTCATCGCCTGTTTTATATTAATTTATACGCTACATAAGCAATTAAAAAAATATTGCGAAGCAATTGAAATTTTCCTTTGAAATGCTCGATATTTTGTATTTTCATGCCCAAATAAAAACATTGCATTATGAGTTTAAAAAGCACAAATCCATTTACCGGAAAGCTTATCAAGGAATACCCGAGTCACAGCGACCTAGAAATTGAGAAATTATTAAACAATTCCGTTGATGCCTACCAATCATGGAAACGTGTTTCAATAAAAGAACGTGCGTTACTAATGAAGCAAGCTGCAGAAATCCTTCGTGATAATAAAATGAAATATGCTGAAATCATGTCCAATGAAATGGGAAAATGCATTACTGAAGCACAAGCAGAGGTAGAAAAATCGGCATGGGTATGTGATTATTATGCAGAAAAGGCTTCTGAATTCATGAATCCTAAAAATATAAAAACAGATTACCTCATTTCAAAAGTAATTTATCAGCCAATTGGTCCGATTTTAGCAATTATGCCGTGGAATTTCCCGCTTTGGCAGGTTTTTCGCTTTGCCGCTCCAAACTTAATGGCCGGAAACACCGGAATTTTAAAACATGCTAGCAATGTCAGCGGCTGTTCCTTATCCATTCAAGAGGTATTTGAAAAGGCAGGATTTCCTACAGGCGTTTTTCAATCCGTTTTAATTCGGGGATCAGAAACATCTAAAGTCATTGAAGACAAACGAATTGCCGGAGTCACACTCACAGGAAGCACAGAAGCAGGAAAAAAAGTTGCAGAAGCTGCCGGAAAATCCTTAAAGAAGACCGTATTGGAACTGGGCGGAAGTGACCCCTATCTCATCTTAGCAGATGCAGACATTTCTCTCGCAGCAGAAAAATGTGCTGCCGGGCGCTTACTCAATGCCGGACAATCCTGCATTGGAGCAAAACGCTTTCTGGTGCATGATGCAATATATGATGAATTTCTTTCGGCATTCAAGCAAGCGATGCAAGCAGTTAAACTTGGAAATCCCATGGATGCAAACACACAAATGGGACCGCTGGCAAACACAAGTTTCAGAGACGATTTACATTATCAGGTAGAAAAATCAATAGAAGCCGGTGCAACTTGTATTCTGGGTGGAGAAATTCCCGACATGCAAGCTGCATTTTATCCTTCGACAATACTTGCAGATGTAAAACCCGGGATGCCTGCCTATGATGATGAGCTGTTTGGACCAGTCGCATCTGTCATTCGGATTAAAAATGACGAAGAAGCCATCTGCATTGCAAATGATACAGTCTTTGGACTTGGTGCTGCTGTATTTTCAAAAAATCTAAAAAAGGCAGAAAAGATTGCAGAGGAAATTGAATCAGGAGCTGTTTTCATCAATGATTTTGTAAAATCTGACCCCCGCTTACCATTTGGTGGCGTTAAAGAAAGCGGATATGGAAGGGAATTATCTAAAGAAGGATTCCGTGAATTCTTAAACATTAAAACCATAGCAGGGAAACCATAAAGACTTATATCAACAACACAAACATCAGACAATCAGGAATTTATGCAAATTCAGAAAAATCGAATATTTAGTTCTGACAAAAATGCCTTTTATACAATTATTATTTTGATTACATTTATCCTGATATTATAAAAAGCCGTTCGGAATTTAAAAATCCCGAGATTAAATTCATGTATTATGAAAAAACTAAGTGTTATCATCTTGATTAGTTTCCTCAGCATCAGCTTATTTGCTCAGGAAAGTATAGAAATTGATTTTGAGATTAACCAAAATAGCAACCAATTGGTTTTGGATTCAGTGCTGATAGAAAACACGACAGCAACTTGTGACACAATGATTTATTATCCAAATACCACACTTAATCTAAATATGCTTTCCGGAATTGAGGAGCTCTACAGTCAAAATAAATTGCATGTAAGGGCAAACTACCCAAACCCTTTTGATGCATACAGTATCATTGAATTATATGTCCCGGAACAGACTGTGCAATTTTCAATTTATGACATTCAGGGAAAATCAGTCTTAGAAAAAGAAATTATCTGCGGAAGCGGCTTACAACAATTTAAATTTCATGCCGGTGCAGAAGCGCAATACCTTATAAAAGTGAAATCCGGAAATCAAAACACCAGTTTGCAACTTATGCACAGTGGCGATACAGGAAGCAAAGCACAAATTGAGCATTTGGGAAAAATCAGTGAAGCAAAAAACACAACACAAAAAGCCAATGGATTCTCCTTCACTTCCGGCGATCAACTAAATTTCACAGCTTGGGTAATAGCTTGCGGCACTGTAGAATCAACGAATGCAAGTGCCCAACCGGAAGGAAGCGAGATAATCAGTTTTGATTTCACACACTTAAGCAATTTACAAGCCTCAACACCGGAAATTGATGAAATTATTCCCGGAGAAAATGAAATTACGTGGAAATGGTCGGATGTCTCTGATAGTGATGGCTATAAATATGCTTATGTAAATGATTACGAAACAGCAACCGATATTGGCACAACAACTCAAATGACAACTGACGATTTAAGCGCCGGCACAAATTATAAATTATTCATTTGGGCATATAATGACTGCGGTGAGTCACATGCTTTGGAAATGTATCAAGCGACCTCAGCCATTCCGTTTACACAAGATGAAAACGATACCATTACAAATGCACCGTCAAACAGCAGCATGGCGGTTATGAATATTTTCGAACAACCAGACAGCATCATCCTGAGAACACCTTCAACCAATGTTTTATTTGATGAAGAGAATCTTGATTATCTCGTGGAGCGCATGCAAAGCACTGTTAGCGCAGAATCCGGCGTTGGAATAGCTGCACCACAAGTTGGAATTAACAGACTTGTTATCTGGGTACAACGGTATGATATTGGAGCAATTATGCATCCTTGGGAAGTGTATTACAACCCAAGAATTGTTAATTATTCTGATACTGTAGTTTACAAAAATGATGGATGTTTATCTGTTCCTACGAGCGGTGATTATCCCGAAATCGAAGGATTTTCATACCGAGCAATTTGGGTAGATGTTGAGTATTACACTGAAACCGGAGAAAAAGTGGTTGAACGGATTAATCATCAATATACAGCGCATATTTTCCAACATGAAATTGATCATCTGAATGCAGTTATGTTCTTTGACAGACAAGTTGAAGAGGGTAAAGACAGGTTCACAATTATTGAAGGCGATTCTTACGAAGGACTTCCAACTATTGATTAATAAGCCAATCTGTTAAAGAACAAAAAACAATCTGTTAAGGTACTTATAAATCTACAAAAACCGTGTAACAATTTCTCGTTTCAGGCGTCATGAAGTTGAAATCGGCACATAATTTGTCGAAGGAAAATTTGATCTTAAACAAAATTTAAAATGAAACTCATGAAACGAATCGGAATTATTATGACATTATCAATGTCACTACTTTTTATCATGCAATCTTGCATGTTTGATGCCCGCACAATTCGCGGAACCGGTGATTTACAAAGCAAAATTATTACAACACGAGGCTTTGATGCAATCGAACTTAACAGCATTATCAATTTGGAAATCAGTCAATCTGAAACTCAGGAAATCAAAATTGAAGCACAAGAAAACCTCATGGAATTAATTGAAGTGTATGTTTATAACAACACCTTGTACATTGATGCAATCAAATCCTACAATCTGCGTCCGGAAAAACCAATCACAGTTTATATTGCTACACCGGAAATTCAATCATTGAGCGCAAAAGGCACCGGAAATATTTTAGGCACAGAACGATTTCAGCTTGACTCGCCACTAAACCTGAGCATTGATGGTACCGGCGACATTGATTTTGCATGGGATTATACTGAGTTTGTAACACTTGAATCTGACGGAACCGGCGATATGTTTGTCAGCGGAAATGCTTCAGACTTATATGTGGATATAGATGGCACAGGAAATCTACATCTGGATGGTGAATTCAACAATTCTGAATTTGATATTGATGGCACGGGCTCTTGCTTTATCGATGGACAGACAAAATCCAACCACATCAAAATTGACGGAACCGGCGGTTTTTACGGACTAAATTTCATCTCCAAAAAAAGCAGTGTGAAAATTGATGGCACAGGAAATGCTGAAGTTTTTGCAATAGAATCGCTATCTGTAAGTATTAACGGCTCCGGAAATGTGTATTACTCCGGAAATCCGAATGAGCTTTTTTACACTGGCAATGGATCAGGAAAGCTAATTGCGGCTCAATAATAAGTTACAATATAGATTTAAATTCGCTGAGAATTTAGCTTAGAGCTACTAATTACTATTGCAGTAAAAACAATCAATCGCTCTCCTAAATTCTCAGCTTTTGTCTCTCTCTTTCCCTCAGCTTTTAAACAGCTGCAAGAAGGATGAAAATGAAAAGCAAATTCACTAAGTGTTGAAGCGCTTATCGGGAATAATACCGGTTTAGAAATCACTCAAAATCCATCAAGCATCGCACCCCTTACTGCAATCGCAAGTTTTGAAAGCAACACGCAGGGGAGTTTAACGGATATCATTCATCGAATAGAAAACATAAGCCTATATTAATTTGATAATTCCAAATGAAACGGAATATCATCAAGCGCCTGTTGCATATTTTTTTCGCTCATTTTCCGAATAACAAAAGCCCGCACTCTGCCAAGCGGATAGGGATACTTCTCATCTTGTGAAATTGTCCAAGTAATTTCTGTGCCTCCGGTTTGCTTTTCAATCAGCCGAAAATTAGATTTCAGAACTTCACTGCTTTCATTAAATTGCAAATTCTGTTGGATTTTAGTCGGTTTTTCAATTGATAATATTTCAATATAACCACGCCCCTGTTCGGGATGAGTCCAGTATAATTTATGTCCGGGACTTGCTTTCGCATTCACAATTTCAAATTCCATTCCCTCATCCATCCATGGAAACCAATCTGTCCATTCATGGAAATCAGACAATTCAGAAAATAAGGGATTAATATCAGATTGATAGGTTTTGCTTTGTTGCACATGCAAACTTGCCGGCAAACTCAAAGCCCACAAAAAGAAAAGCGCCACCGCGATAAGCAATCCGAAAAAAGTGTATTTTAATGAATGCATAGGCTTATTTGTTAAAATCCGTAAAACGCTCAATAACTGACTTATGTTGTGAATATTGTTTCATTAATTGGCTCGGGTCTGCTATTTCAAAATCTTCAAAACTAAATCCAGGACTCACGGTGCAACCTGACAAAACAAAGGCATTTTCCTTATCAGACAATTCTGCAGCAAACCAGGTTCCTGCATGCACAATTTGACAAGGCAACGCATCGTCATCATATCCGAGCTTAAGCTTTGTATAGCTACCGTCAGGCTCAATGCAATGAATCAGCACAGATGAATTTCCATCGTAAAAATGCCACAATTCATCAGATTTAATTCTGTGGAATGCCGATATGTTTTGATTTTCCAGAAGATAAACAATTCCCGTAGATGCAGCCCGTTTTTCAGCCCAAGGAACATTCAAATCTAGTTTGCTTCGATAGATTTCTTTATAAAAGCCACCTTCGGGATGAGGCTGCATGGCGTATCTTGTTTTCCAATATGATGCAGAATGCACAGATTTCATTACTTTTGCAATTAATTATGATGAATAAACGAAAATCAAAGATAGTGAATTATGCGTCATTGGTGAAATTCAGCCATAGCATATTCGCTCTGCCTTTTGCCGTCACCGGATTTTTCATGGCATCTCACTATTATGCATACGATTACCAATGGCATGAATTACTATATGTGGTTTTATGCATGGTTTTGGCAAGAAATTCCGCCATGGGATTCAACCGATGGGCAGATGCAAGTATTGATGCAAAAAATCCACGAACAGCTCAACGAGAAATTCCTGCCGGAGTAATTAAACCCCGACATGCACTAATTTTTGTGATTATCAACACACTTGCATTTTTCGCCATTTGTTTTTTGATTAATCCACTGGTTTTTGCCTTATCTCCCGTTGCTATACTCATCGTACTAGGATATTCATACACAAAACGCTTTACCGGATTATCACATTATGTATTGGGATTAGGCTTGGCAATCGCTCCAACAGCTGCATTCCTGGTGGTGAGCGCCGAATTCAGGCTTTTACCGATACTGCTTTCCGGAATGGTTTTATTCTGGACAGCCGGTTTTGACATAATTTATTCCTTGCAAGACGAAGGATTTGATAAAGCAAAAAAACTCCATAGCATTCCGGCAAAAATCGGAAGAAAAAATGCACTGATATTGTCTGCTGCGACTCATTTCATCAGTCTTGTTTTTCTATTTTTCATTGGATGGTTTTACATCCCGAATTTAACATATTGGATTGGCGCAGCAGGATTTAGTTTGTTATTGATTTACCAACATTTAATTGTCACACCAAAAGACATTTCTCGTATCAACCTTGCTTTCGGAACACTCAACGGCATTGCAAGCATTGTATTTGCTATCTTTTGTATTTTAGCATTAACCAGGTAACACTAGTTATGTTTATTCCGGCACTTCCATCAAGATCGTAAGTAGAAAAATCTACCGAACATACTCTGCTCATTGATTCTGTCGGGCCATCAGGATTCTGAACAATACTGATACCAGCAATCTAAAGCACAGATTAGCTTAACTCTGATAAAAGTGCGAAAGCAGAAATTTCCGCTATTACACAGAAATTCCTGCCATCAAATATTAATAAATATTGAGTTTTAAAAGCCGGTTACAGATCGTGTTTTACACCATCCTGAGAAGCGAGTAAACGAACCACATGATTGGCCAAATCACCAATTCTCAATAACTCAGCATAGGTATCAGCATATATTACTCCCACTTTGGTTTTATAAACTCCATTTTTCAGATTTTTAAAATGTTCCTGCTGAAGCTTTTCATGTGTATTACGAACTTCCTTCATCATTGCCTTTACTTTATACAAATCAATTTTCAGCTCCGGATCCCTTATAACCTCAAGCATCAAATCAAATTGTTCAGCAACCACGTTGGAAAAGTTGACCAGATTATTAACTAATGTTTCATCAAATTTGGCCTTTGATGCTATTTTCCTGTCAATTGTTTTCGAAATCGTATAGCATGCATCAGCAATACTTTCAATTTGGGTCGTAATCTGGAGCATTCTGTTAATACTTTCAACTGATGACTGGGAGAGTTCCTGTTTAGACACTTCAGCAAGATAAGCAGTAATCTCTTCTTCAAATTGATCTGCCATACCTTCGGTTTTCTTAATTTTCTCCTGAGTTCTTAAAACTTTCTTTAAAGATTTTTCACTTAAGATCATTTGTGTGCGGGAAAACATTTTCTCCACTTTTTCAGTGAATACCATAAGTTCTTTCCGTGCCTGTAAAATCGACAAATCAATTGTTGAAAGCAAACCTGTGCTTATATATTGTAATTTAAATTCTTCGTCATCATCTTTCTGTTTAATGATACGAATAATAAGTCGTTCAATGGGTTTAACAAACCAAATCAGAAAAAAAGTATTCAAGACATTAAACACCGTATGAAAAATAGCTAGTGCCACCGGAATTGCTGCCGCAGTTTGTTCAGCAGTTTGTCCATCAACATTATACGGTGACGCCAATCCATTTCGTACAGCAATACCACTAATTAATTCAAGAAAGCCGAAAAAGACAGGCAGAATGAGTAAAACACCAAATAAATTAAAGAATAAATGCGCCATTGCAGTTCGCTTGGCGGAAGTATTGGCGATTAATGCAGCAAGGTTTGCTGTAATAGTGGTTCCGATGTTTTGTCCCAAGACCATAGCCGCAGCCATTTCGTAGGATATCCATCCATTAAAACACATAACAAGTGTAAGTGCCATAGTAGCACTTGAGGATTGAATAATCATTGTAAGGATTGCACCAATCAAGATAAAGATCAGGACTGAAAAGAATCCTTTATCAGAAAAATTGCTTAAGAATTGAAGAATTTCGGGATTATTGTTAATATCCGGCGTTGAGTGATTCAGAAAATCTAAACCGATAAAGATTAGTGCAAACCCCATAATAACCATTCCCCAGTTGTACCGACTTGCTTTTTTTGAAAACAACAAAGGGAAAGTTACTCCAACCAAAGGAAGAACAAGCATCCCGATATCAATTTTAAACCCAAGGGTAGAAATCAACCATGCAGTTACTGTCGTTCCAATATTTGAACCCATAATGACACCAATTGATTCGGCAAAGGTAACGAGTCCTGCATTAACAAAACTGACGAGCATCACTGTTGTAGCAGAAGAAGATTGAATGATTGCGGTGATTAAAAACCCGGTAAATATTCCTTTAAACCGATTGGAAGTCATGGCAGACAAAATATTCCTCAACCTGTCCCCTGCCACTTTTTGAAGCGATTCACTCATCAACTTCATCCCGAATAAAAACAAACCTAAAGCCCCAAATAGTTTTAATAGGTCGAAAAAGGAATATTCCATCTCTAATTACGAATTAATTTATTAAACGACAAATTTAACAATTACTTAATATTAGAAAAATGATTAGAATCATTAAAATAGCTTGAAATGAAATCCTTCATTTTATTGTTTAGCAAGTTTTACAAACTGAGATTTCACAACATCATCTTCGGTTTCAATCAGAATAAAATACAAGCCGGCTGCAAAATCAGACACATTAATTTCACTGCAATGTGTATCAATTGAAAGCATTAATTCTCCACTAGAATTATAAACCTGTAATTGTTTAAACGGAACATTAAGTGTTAGTTTCAAAACATCCTGTACAGGATTTGGATACAATTTAAATTTAAGATTTTCTTGAACATCAATTGCCGTTGGTCCGAAGACCGTAATCTCTGAAGCAATTTCGTAAAATGAATCCTCGCACCAAGGATTTGAAGCAGTTAAACTCACTTGATAATTTCCTTCAGCAGCATAATAATGATATGGGTTGATTTCTTCGGAGCTATTACCATCGCCAAAATCCCAAAGATAGCTTTCTGCACTTAAAGAAGTATTATCAAACACAGCAAGTGCTTCCGGCAAAAACAATTCAAAAGTATTCACAGAAAAATATGCTGTTGGAGCTTCATGAATTGTAATAAAATCCTCAACTTCAAGCAAATCAGATTCCACAATTCCCTGCGCAGCTAAACTTAAAGAGAAAACACCCGGGGCATCATAAACAACCACCGGATTCATCTCAGAACTTGATTCTACATTTGCCCCGGGAAAAGACCAGGTATATGAATCGGCATTTTCAGAAGTATTTGTAAAATGTATGGCTTCCCCGACGCAGAAATCCTGAGTTTCCAATTCAAAGGATGCAATCGGGTCCGGAATATATTCATATTTCACAGCATCATAAGCAATGCTTTGTCCATCAATTCCTGTTGAGTCGCCAAGATAGGTATAAAACTCTGCACCAGACAGATATTCAAAGCTACCAAGACTCACCCATTCATCAGAATACTCATTCTGATTAACAATTACCGTATGTTCTCCGTTGGCATCAAAAATCTTATACGGAACTCCTTCAGCATCCGCGCTACTTGAAGGTATATAAGCCGAGATTTCATAATATCCTTCCTCCTCAGGTGTCGGAATCCATTTGACATAGCAAATATCTGATTCATCAGCCATTGTAAGTGTGTACCAGGAGTGATTATTATAACCTGCATTCACATCTCTGAAATATCGTTGCGTGCTACCAGCTTCACTATTATTCATTTCAAACCCGTGATTGTAATGATTATTATCGATCACCAGATTACTGTATTCAACTTCACTTGCATGCGTTGTAATTGTCCAAGCAATTACGCCATACGCTCCACTGTGGTCAAGATTCTGATAACCGTTATTGTATCCCGGCCAATCGTAATATGCTTTCTGTCCATCATAACTCGGCCAGCTTGGCGTATTTTTATCCCCGTAAGGTTCACTAAAAATCAAAGTATGCTGATTTTCAATGTATCCCTTTGTCAGGATAAGATGTCCGGCATCAGATAGCATCGCACACATTGGTAATGGATAATCTGCATCAATTTCAGAAATAACACTTGTCCAAGTCACTGAACTATTCCAAAGTTGAGAAGATTCAAAATAATGGAGCTCAAGATAATTCAACATTTGTGAATTGGGAGAACCCAAGCTCCACATGTAGCCGTATCCGCCGTATGCAAGATCTCCTCCGGAAGTTGTTGTATTCTCTTCAAAATAATGTTCATTAAAACGATATCTATCAGACACATAAGAGCCATAATCACTATTATGCGGATAAAGCTTTGTGATTGCGGTGGGCCATTTCGGCAATAAATTATAATAAGAAATCGCCATAATTGCACAAGTGGGAGCACACGAACCATAACCATAATGTGCATCCGGTGTATCATAAACCTGATGCGTGTATGGCACAATGCCCGGAATTAGCTGTTCCGATTTTGTCGTAGTCAAATCAAAAAACTCGATTTCAAGCTCATCAGCATATTTATAAATCAGGGTTTTCGATTGATTATCAAGGCTTAATTTATAGATGGCATTTTCAGCATAATCAGTAAAAAGCAATTCATTTTCGGAAATAGGAAATGGATGCTGCTCAAGAATATTCGGGGTATTTGTAATTTTCTGATGCCGTCCGTCAAGATAACTACACCGATACAACTCTGCCACAGTTAAGGTATAATCGGTTGTTTCTTGTTTGGAAAAAACAATATGTTCAGAATCAGTAGCCCATTTAGGACTTAATCCATGCCCGAGATATTTCAATTTATTGCGTTCAATATCATACACAAACATTCCATCGGATTGGTACAAAACTTTCTTGCTATCCGGTGAAAACTGCGGATATACACTCATTTTACCAGATTCAGACAATTGCTTTTTGCTTCCGTCAGACAAATTCATTAAAATTAATTCATCATTGGGAGTAGAATACACCAAATACTGATGATTATCAGAGATTTTGACAATATTCGAATAATTCGGCAGAATAATTCGTTGCGATTTTGACTCTGTTTGATTAATTATCAAATCATTACCGATCGTAAAGTAATGAGATTGTGAGGTAAATCCGACTTGTCCGCAGAGGGAAACCTCATCATGTAAAAACTGTATTGTTTCAGTTTCAAGATTAATAAGCGCCGGTCGTTGTCCGGTTTTCGTGATATACTTGAAACCAACTTGTTTTCCATCCGGAGATATCGTAAAATATCTTCCACAGCCCGGTGCAGATAGTAGTTTTTTCAGCTGTCCCGACTGCAAATAGTATAATGTATTGCTATAATTATCTGTAAAAACACAACCATCCAAAACGGGTTTTGCATTGATAAAATATCCTTGCTCCTCCATAAAATACGCATCATGTGGACGATTTTGAGCAAAGCTGGAAAGCACAAGCATGAAAATCACAAACAGAAAAACAGTTTTTTTCATAGTCATATTGGTTTATCAAGTTCAGTTTAAAAGTTTTAAAGTTGAAAGTTCATAAAGTTATACTGCAGAATAACAACCACTTATAACAACACTTGGTACTATAATAAATTTATCATTATCAGCGTTCTACACTTTTAACTTTACTTACTTTATACTTTTTATACTCGTATCACAATATGCTAAGATAATAAAATGCCGAAAGCAAATGAAATTTCAGACCAAAAAACGGCAAATTCCCCTACCCGACTTCCACAAAAGTTTTAATGGCACCAAGATAATACTCTACCCAGCCTTCTGTAATGTTTTCAAACGCTTCGTCGGGAATGTTGGTATGACTAAGCTCCACTGTGACTTTATTTTTTTCATGAAAAAACTTTAGCGTAGCAACAGATTCAACATTCTCTCCCTCAAAATACCATTGTTCAACAAGTTTTTCTTGAGGAATTACTTCAAGCACTTTACCTGTGATATCGCCTTCCCAAAGAGAGAACTCACATCCCGGTTCCGGCTTAAATTCAGCATAATACCCTGTCCATAATTCCATTGAAGAAGCGGATGTAAAAGCCATCCAAATATCTTCCAATTCAGCTTTCATTTTCACTTTGTATTTAAAGTCTTTCATGGTATAATTTTTGATAGATGATATGCATCAAAGATAAGCAAGCTTTTTGAAAAACACATGTTATTCTTCAAACATTTAAAATACTGACTATGAAAATATTATACACAATAATTCTGTTATTATTAATGCTACCCTTTATATCATTTGCGCAAATAACATCTGGACAAATTAATGAATTTACGGATGGCACTGACGGATGGCTCAGAGGAACAGCAATTGATGGAGAATTAGCACTTACTGCAGACGGAATTGGTTCCAGTGGAAAACTGGTTACATTTAATCAATCAAGTTGGTCCGGAAATTATCTGGAAGAAAACATTACACATATTCAACTTGATATTACTAACCTTTCCACAGAAGACTTACAAATGAGGGTTGCTCTTGGAAACGGCAGTGATGCAAATTCCGGAACATGGTATGCAAGCACCGAGGCAATAGCAGTAGCATCAGGTACGGAAAACCAAAGCATACTTTTCCCGATTGATGAAGAAAACTTAAGCCAAGTTGTTGGAAGCTCTTCTTATCAGGATGTTTTTGATCATATTGTCACTTTACGGATATTGCATGGTGAAAATCCCTCTGCGCAAGGCGATGCGATTGTCGCAGAAATCAGTTTAGACAATATTGAAGCAATCTCACAAACAGATAATATCCAAACCTCTGATTACAATACATTTAAACTATTTCCAAATCCTGCTATTGATGAGCTGACCATTGAAGTTAATGCAGATGCAATTGTAGAAGTGTATGATTTAACCGGAAAACGAGTAAAACGCATTAAAGTATATCACGGGCAAAACAAAATCGACATTTCCAATTGGTTTTCAGGGATTTATATTTTAAGAACTTCAGTAGAAAACGAAATCATCAGCAAACGAGTGATTGTTGAATAGAATACTATTCATGCACCAATTCGGCTTTATTCATTCTCGTGCCAAATAAAAATCGGGATTTCCAATAGGTGAAATCTTCATAATTATTTTCCACAACGCCCTGTGAAGTCGAAGCATGAATCATTTTAAATCCGGTTTCCGTTTTCCCTGTAACTATTGCAATATGCCCAATGCGATCAGAATTTACATTACGGCCTTTGAAATAAGCAAAATCACCGGATTGCAACTCATTTAGCTCCAACTTTTTGCGGCCTTTTGCGATATCGGCAGGCATCCGGGGAATTGATATGTCAAAATGATGAAACACATAATAGACAAACCCACTGCAATCAAATCCGGCGGGCGTAGTTCCTGCCCACTTATACGGAGTTCCCAAATAAGTTCTGGCAAATCCAATTATGGAATCGACAATCGGCAAATCCCATAGATTTTCCTGTATGAGATCAACAGAATCAAGTGTTTCTTTTACAGGTGACTCCTCAATTTCCAAAGTCGTTTCCGAATAAGACTTAATCTCTGTATCAGAATCCTTTTCTGTTGTGATATTTCTTGATGCACGCAATTCATGCGGATTAGTTTTTCGATACGAATCGGTAGGCTGACATGCGCAAATCAAAAAAACAAGAAAAGTAACAAATGCAAGAACTAAATTTTTCATTTTCAAATGATTATCTCATTAAAACAGAATCCTCGGGAATTCTCAGATAAAATATCGCTTTATCATTACCGTCCTCGTCAATTTCATCGCGTTCTTGCCATGCATTAACACTTTGAAACGGATTTGGCTGGAAATAGCTTGAGGAATCGGCAGAAATGAATATCCGTAAAGAATCGACAATAAAAATCAGGGAATCATAACGCAATCGATTTTCAACTTCAACTCCGCGCCACTCCCCTTCTTTTTGAAACATGAACTGAGATTGTTTCGGCATTACCGCAATCTCATGGCTCACCCCATTAGTCGCAAAATATTTTTCAACAAAAATCGTATCCTCTCTGTCATTCATAATGGATACACTAAAAATGTCAGCCGGTTTTTTACAGGAAACTAACAGGATGAGCAAAATAAAACTGATACCTAAAATTTGTCGAGTCATAATTCTGTATTTGAATGCAAAAATACACATTCTCAGGAATTTATTGCAGATGTCCTTTTTAGATTTTTAAAATTGGCATGATAGACGGGGAATACTCATGTGATTATCAAGCAGATTTGTATCTTTGCCGCATGATTTATCCGGAACAATTTGAAGCGAAACTCGGTTTTGACAAATTGCGAAAAAAACTCATCGCAAATTGCCTGAGTCCTGCTACTCATACGAAAGTACAGGACATGCACTTCATGACAAACAAAAAAGCCATTCAGTATTCAATCGATTTCACTGAAGAAATGAAACAAATATTAATGTTTCATGATAGTTTCCCGATTGGAGATTTCCCCGATTTAGTGCAGGCTTTACACAAACTCGAAGACAAAAATTCCGTTTTAACAGAACAAAATTTTAAGGATTTAATCGCATTTTTAGAAAACTTTCAAGCAGTACAACGCTATGGCAATAAATTATCCGAAAAGAAATTTCCCATATTAAAAGCAGTTTTTGCAAACACAGAATATCCAAAATGGGTTAAAGACAGAATTCGGCAAATTTTTAACACCAAGGGTGAGATGAAGTCATCCGCCAGCAAAACCTTACAAAATCTTAGCGACGAACTTTCGCAATTGGAGCAAAAAATCCGTCGCAATATGGAGCAGATTATGCGTAAAGCCGCGGACAGCGGTTGGTCATCATCAGATACATCGGTGGCTATTATTGACGGACAGCGCGCAATTCCGATTGAAAATACGCACAAACGAAAAATTCCGGGATACATAATTGGCGAATCCGGCTCCGGAAAAACAGTTTATGTGGTTCCCGAAGCATTTTCAATTGTTAACAATCAAATTAGAAACACAGAAGCACTTATTCATCAGGAAAAACTTCGAATTTTAGCAGAACTTAGCGATGACATCCGTGAATATCAAGCCGAATTACTGCATTGTTTTACACAATTGACAGAAATTGATTTTCATCGGACAAAAGCGAAACTTTCCATTGCGCTGGAAGCGATTTCGCCTGCCATCGTTGATGATTTAAACATGAAATATCATAAGGCACGCCATCCGATTTTATTTTTAAATTTCAAAGGACAAAATCGTGAGGTTGTCCCCTTTACCATTGAATTTACATCATCTACACGCTTTTTCGTGATATCTGGACCGAATGCCGGAGGAAAAAGCGTAAGTCTGCAAACTGTCGGATTATTGCAATATATGGTTCAATGTGGATTGCAGATTCCGGTTGGCGGAAACACAGAAATTGCAGTAATGTCAGACATTTTTATTGACCTGGGCGATGATCAAAGCATAGAAAACGACCTCAGTACATACAGCTCCCATTTAAAAAACATGAAATACATGTTGAAGCATGCAAAAGCCGGTTCGTTAATATTGATTGACGAATTTGGCGGAGGCACAGATCCCGAAATGGGTTCAGCAATTGCCGAAGCCATGTTGCAGCAACTGGTTGATCAGGAGTCATGTGGAATTATCACAACACATTATACAAATCTGAAGCATTTTGCAAGCAATTATCCCAGTGTTGAAAATGCCGCCATGCTGATTGATGCAAACAACATGGAGCCTCTATTTCAGTTAGAAACAGGCATTCCGGGCTCATCACATAGCTTTGAAATTGCACACAGAAGTGGGATTCCACAAGAAATCATCGAACTTGCACGCTCCAAAGTCGGGAAAGACCAATACAGTTTTGATAAGCACCTGAGGCAGGTTATCCGCGACAAGCGATATTGGGAAAATAAACGGAAAGAAATTCAGCTTGAGCAGAAAAAGATTGATGCCGAGATTAATCGGAATGCAGTTGCTTACGAGAGTTTTAAACGGAAAGAAAAACAAATCATTACCGAAGCACAGGGAATTGCACAAAAATTGATTAAAGATGCAAATCGGGAAATTGAAAATACCATTCGGAAAATTAAAGAAGCACAAGCAGATAAAGAAAAAACACGCGAAGCACGTAGAAAACTGGATGCTGAACAGCAAAAAATCAAAAAGACAAAATCAGTAGATGACAAGCTTCCAACGGAATTAAAAAACTTTGAAAACACCTTAAAAACGGAAAACCCGAAACCCAAACAGCAAGCAATAGCCACAAAATCTACAGAAACAATTGGCATCGGCTCCGGTGTTTTTATTCAGCATCTTGACAAACAAGGTGAAGTGGTTGACATGAGTGATAAATCGTATGTTGTGCGATTGGGAAATTTATTAACTACTGTCCAAAAGTCAAAAGTTACATTAAGCAAGGAAAAACAATCGGACATTCAAAAAAGCAAACGAGCAAGTGGGACACAGTATTACGAGCGAATCTTAAATTTTAGGGATCACATTGATTTAAGAGGAAAACGCGGTGACGAAGCACTGAATGAATTAATTGAATTTTGTGATAACGCCGTTGTCAACGGAGCCAAAGAAGTAAAAATACTACACGGAAAAGGAGGCGGAATTTTACGAAATATCATCCGCGATTATTTATCAAAACGACAAGAAGTGCAATCTTTTCAGGATGAAGATGTGCGTTTCGGAGGCGATGGAATTACTGTTGTACAGTTTAGAGTATAAGCATAGCTAATGAGCGTAAAATGAATATTGATTCTACGCTCATTACTTAATAACTGCCACACTCCTATTTTATTTTTTAGAAAATCGGGTAATTAAATAATCCACACTAATGCGTCCTGAGCCGAACACAGTCAATGTCAGCAACATTAACAGATAGTACAAAGGAATTTCAAAGCCGTTATTTGCAGCATCGAAACCGCCTGCCCAATGCACATTAAAAATCGCAACTGCCATTACAAACATAAGCGGCAAGCTGATAATGCGTGTTCCCAGGCCGAGAAGTAAAAGAATTACACCGAGAAATTCAGTGATTCCTGCCAAATAAGCACTGACCACAGGAAACGGGTAATTCATACTATCGAACCATTGGGCAATGCCGTTAAAATCTTTCACTTTCATCATTGCGGGTTGAAAAAATCCATAAGCGAGTATCAATCGCAATAACAACAACGGAATGTCTCGTAATTTTACTAAACCGTTCAGGTATTTTTGATATAATGTTTTCATAATACACTTTTTTTTTTTAAAAGCATATTTGATAGGATATTGTTCAATCCTTTTGAAACTATTTTATAATTTGGTTCTACTGCAAATTTAGTGGAATACTTTATCAACTATAATCCATAAATGCATATCAGGGCTAAAGCCCTATTCTATTTTTTCGATTCAGAACCCCGACATAAATGCCGGGGTTAAT